>JBCDLN010000091.1:0-12858 GCA_038745295.1 Pseudomonadota bacterium
GCGGCTTCACCCCCCATCTGATGAGCCGTCCGCCACAGACACTTTGGAGACGTGAGACGTGATTGTGCATCGCCTTTACTCTTTGACTTTCGCCATCGCCCTTGCCAGCGGGTTGACCGCAGCCACTGTCGCCTCCGCTGCGGCAGGGGACGAAACGGGCTACACCGTCGATGACGTTGTGGCGCACTTTGCGCCTGAACGGGATCTGGGCAAACCGCGCCGGCTTTGCATCGGCACCGCCTCTGAGTGCGGTGAGCCCGAACCTGTGGCTGTCGAGCCGTTCAACCTGCAAGTCCAGTTTGAATTCAACTCGGCCGACCTGACGCCATCGGCACAACAACAGCTCAACATCTTTGCAGAAGCGGCAAGCGGCGCGCTTTCAGGAGCCCGATTCAACATTGATGGCCATACGGACGCCACGGGCAGCGAAACCACCAACCTTTTGCTGTCTGAGCGTCGCGCGGCATCGGTGGTGAACTACCTGACTGCCCGCGGTGTCAGCCCGGAAAGGCTGGTGTCAGCCGGCCATGGCGAAGCCACGCCCAAGCACACCGATCCGTTCAACCCCATCAACCGCAGGGTTGAAGCAAGCCTTGCAGACGGCTCCTGAAAGGGTTGACCCTGGCGTGGGACCCGTGCGGGTCCATGCCCTCAGGGCGGCAACAACACTGAGAGCGCGCACAACATCGATAGGAGCATTGCGCGCTCTGGGCCGGGACGGGGTTGAGGCGGTTTGGGTCTCAAAACGTCGATGAGCGCAAGGCATTTTCATGAACATCGACTTTGAAAGCCTCAATCAGCTGATCGATGAGGGGACCGGCCCTGACCTGACGGACGACCCCGTCTTTGCCCAGTTTGAGCAAGACGTTGAGGGGTTTTTACCCACCAGGGCTGACGATTATTATTACAGCTTTCGCGCGCCAAACGCCGATCTGGAGGTGTTCGGCAAGCGCTGCCTGGACCTCTTGGAGCGCACGCGCGATCTGAGGCTCTTCGTCACCCTCGCAAAGGTGTGTGCGCTCAGCGGCGATGCCACAAGCCTTGCCCAAACCATCACGCTGATCCGCCGGTTCTTGGAGGACGAGTGGGACGCTGTTCATCCAGCAGCGTTTTCCGGCAGCTTTAACATCCGCGCGGTCTCCGTCGAGCGGCTAGACGAGTTTGCCTCCCTTGTCCTTCCGCTCCAGTACGCGCCCCTCGTCAGCGATCGCAACGGAAATATTTCCTATCGCGATTATGCCATCGCCACAGGCGCTGTGATCGCCCGCGATGAAGACACCCAAATCACCGATGCCGACGTGGAACGCACGCTCCAGCGCTGCGAGCTTGAAACGTTGCTGGCCGCCCGCGCCCTCACAGCTGGATTGCGCGATGATTTGGCCGCCATCGGGCTCATCTGGTCAGCAAACACCGAAGACCCACCCAGCCTCACCTTCAAGCGGCTTGCGCCCATGCTGGGCAAGATGGCTGATTTCCTGGAAGAGGCCGCCATCAAGCGCGACCCCAGCTTGGCCGAAGGCGCCGCTGAGGACGAGGCGGAGGGCGAAGGTGGTGAGAGCGCTGAAGGCGCCGAGCAGGCAGCCACCCCCGTTGGCGCCATGGCACACCTTGGTGATGCAAGGGCCGCCTTGCGCGCTGCAACGCTTTATTTTGAGCGTTTTGAGCCCTCAAGCCCCGCGCTCCTTCTGGCGCGCAAAGCTGAAGAGCTGATGGGCCTCACATTCCCCCAACTCCTCCAGCAAATTGCGCCGGATAGGGTGTTTGACACTGCCATTCAGCTGGGTGGCCGGCGAAACCTCTCGCTGCCCATGGAAAAGCTCACCAACGAGTTTGACGGTATTGAGCTTGATCGCGGGGAAGAGCCGGAGCCCTCCCAAACCTACGAGGCGGGCGACCGCGCCAGTGCTCTGACCCTCATGAGTGAGGTGGGCAAGTGGTACCGCACCTGCGAGCCCTCCAGCCCGATCCCGATCTTGCTCGACAAAGCGAGAGAACTTGCGGCCAAAGATTTCAATGCTCTGCTGGGGGAAATCACCATACCGGAGCCCCCCAGCTAGACGAGTTTCAGGCAGACGACACACCGTCACGACGGAGCATTTTTGCGCGTTGATGGTCCCAACGCCGCCAAAACATAAGGAACAAAAGCCATGGGAAAACCAGCAGGGCGCGTCACAGATGCGGTGGTCCACCCAATTCCGCCCATTTTGGGCCCTGGGCCCGGATCCGTCACGGTGTTGATTGGCGGCTTACCGGCCTGGCGCGGTGTCGGCCCGGCAGCGGCCGCCGCCATCCAATCGGCGAAAAAAATCAGCGACATGGCCATCAAGACGGCTGAAGCGGCAACAGTCGCCGCCGCGGGCACACCTGGCCTGCCGGCGGTCAAAGCTGCCGAAGAGACCGCCAAGGCAACGGCTGCGTCCACCATGGGCTCCATGATCACAGGCGCGGCAGGGATGGCTGACGTCCACATCTGCGGCACGCCTCTGCCCCTTCCCCCCCACGGCCCGGGTGTTGTGGTGGATGGCAGCATGACCGTTCAGATCAACATGCTTCCCGCCGCTCGGATGGGCGACACCATCGTGGAAGCTGTGGGCCCGCCCAATAAAATCGCCAGGGGCTGCTTCACAGTCATGATTGGGTAAAAGGTGGCAGGACCCGGGTTCGAAGAGCCCGAGGGCCCGGGCGCAGCGTGTTGGTGGTCACCTGCCCGCTGGCGCATCCCATCACATCACAAACGCATCCATCAGAAGGCGAAGCGCCACCAGCGCCAAAAGCACCAAGATCGCCCGGTCAAACGCTTCGCGCGAGAAATGACGCGCGAGGTATTCCCCCAAAGGCATCGCGCAAAAGAGCGGCACACATGCGAGTAAGCTGAGGAGCGTGCGCTCCAGCGTCATCACGCCAAGCCCGACGAGTGTGGGGATTTGTGCAAAAGCCATGGCGGCAAAAAGGGTGGAGGCGGTGGCGACAAAGACCGGTCGCTCAAGCTTCATGGCGTTGAGGAAGGTGAGGGAAAGCGGGGCAGAAACGCCAACTGATCCTTGAAGAACCCCGCTCATGAAGCCAATAGGCGCGGCGAGGGGTCGGGCAATCCCGAGCCCAAGCACCCAGGAGGGCCGCATGAGGCGGAAGCCGATATAGATGAGCACCAAGATGCTCACACTCACCAGGAGGACGCTGGGGGGCAACGTCACCAGCAAAACGCTCCCTAACACCGCACCCAACGCGGCAGCGCCTGCAAAGGCAAACACGAAGCCCCGCCACGATGGCCCGATCTTGTAGCGCCAGAGCTGCCAAATATTGGCGAGAAGACTGGGGATCGTAAACACCGCCACCGCCACAGGCACCCCATAAAGCATGGCCAGCACAGGCACCGCGACAATGGGCGCACCAGCGCCCGTCGCCCCTTTCAGTACGCCCCCAATGGCAAGGCCAAGGGCCGCAAGAGCAAGGGCAATCAGGTCAGGCATGGGATACGGCACCGCGCTCAGGGTGGAGGGCGATGGCTACCGCATAGGAGTGTCGCACGATAGGGACTTTCGTTTCTTCCGCCCATGGCCTAGTCATTTGCCAGATCTCGCACACGTATGTGCCATCAGGAAAGTCGCCCTAAATCAAGTGGGTAGGCGCAATCTTGGTGGGAGCAGCGGCTCAAACGGCTCTCGGCGGTCAGTGCGGTTGGCAGGAGGCAAAGGTGTCCATCGTCTCGGGATTGATCGACTTCTTAGCGCTTTGGGCCCTCACCTACGCTTTGGTGTTCGGCACGTATATCGCGTTTGGGATTGCGTTCACCCAGTGGGCAAAGCGGCATCCAGAGCGCAAGATCCAACCCCTGCGGGACGGCGAAAAACGGCGGGCCATCGAAATCAAGGCGAGCGCGCGCTCGCTCATCGTGACCTGTGGCTGTTTTGCCGGCGGCCTTCATCTCCAAATGTCCGGTTTCTCCCTCTTCACCCCTTGGGCGCTGACATGGTGGTCCGCGCCTTTGATGTTCGTTGCATCGGTGATTTTGTTTGATGCCTGGTTTTATTGGGTTCACCGGCTTGCCCACACCGGCCTCTTCAAGCGCTATCACATCCTCCACCACCAATCCGTGGCGCCAACGGTGTGGAGCAATTACTCCGACACAGTGTTTGATGCATTCACGCAGCAAAGCTTTTTCTTGGTGATGCCGCTGATTGCCCCGTTTCCGCCGGCCGTATTCATAGCGCACCGCACGTTCGACCATTTTAACGGTATGGTCGGCCATTCGGGTTTTGAGATTGCTGCCGGCACCACCTCGCGCACACCATGGCCGCTGGCTTCGGTGTCCTTTCACGACATGCACCACTCGACCTTCAATTATAATTACGCCAACCACTTTTCGGTCTGGGACCGGATGATGGGCACCCTCCATCCGCAATACGATAAGTCCGTTGAGGCGATTGAAGAGAAGATTAAGTCGGGCAGTGCTCAGCTCGATGGCTTTGCGAAAAACCCGAAAGGCTGATCGCGCAGCCGCCCACAAGAACAGTTGACAGGGCAACGACCCAATAGCTCAAACGCACACGCCAATTGCCAAATGCGAGCGACAACGCCCCGCAACGTGGCTTGATCGCTGACCGAAGCGCAGAACTGACCCGAAGGCGGTGACACCTCGCAAACGAGGCACCGGTACTTAGCGCGTCGCCCCTGAAGAAGCCCGCCTTTTCAAGCTTGTGACGCGCGGCGGGTTTGAAAGACATCAGCCAACTCAACACATTCGCATGGTCGGGGTGCGGGATTGAACTGCGCACTGGGTTTCATACTTTGAAAGCCGGAGAGACTGTGAATAGGTGCACGTGAGCCTCGCCTGATGTAAGACAGATGTCCTAACGCCGTATCGCCTGCCCCAGCGAGGAGATGTATGACCCTCCACAACATGCAAGACCCCACCCCGGGCGACGCTGCTTCAGCGGACGCTATTGAAACCGTTATCATTCCCCGCGCCAAGGATTTGGGTGGGTTTGAAGCGCGGCGGGCACTCCCCTCGCCCCAGCGGCAAATGGTCGGTCCGTTCATATTCTTTGACCAAATGGGGCCGGCAGAGTTCGTCATTGGTGAGGGGATTGATGTCCGGCCCCATCCGCACATCAATCTGGCGACCGTCACCTACCTGTTTGACGGCGAGATCATGCATCGTGACAGCTTGGGCACCGAAATCGCCATTCGCCCTGGTGCCGTGAACCTCATGACCGCCGGAAAAGGGATTGTACACTCTGAGCGCACAGCGCCAGCGGCAAAGGCAGCAGGGGCGCGCCTCTTTGGCCTCCAAACGTGGGTGGCACTCCCCAAGAGCCACGAAGAGATGGATGCAGCGTTCGAGCACTTCGCAAAGGACGATCTGCCCACACTGTCCGACCATGGCATCAACGCGCGGCTCATTGCGGGCAGCGCGTGGGGGATGACGTCCCCTGTCGCGACCCCCATGGATATGATCTACGCCGACATTGCCCTTGATCCGGGCGCCACCGTGCCCATCGATCCCAAAGACGAAGAGCGGGCGCTCTACACGGTCTCAGGCACCATTGCCATTGGCGGCGTGGAGCACGGCCCAGGCGCCCTCTTGGTGCTGAGGACGGGGGATGCCATCACGGTGAAGAACGTCGGGCAGGAGACGGCCCGGTTTGCTTTGGTGGGTGGCGCAACCATGGACGGCCCCCGCTACATTTGGTGGAACTTCGTCTCTTCACGGCGTGAGCGGATCGAACAGGCCAAGGCGGAATGGAAGTCGGGCCGGTTCGATACCGTGCCTGGCGATGCGCAAGAGTTCATCCCTCTGCCGGACTAAGATCTCGCACAACAACAATAGGATAAATCCTAAATCCTCCTCTCCTTTTGATCGAACATGGCGCGGATGAAGGTTTATGGGCCTTTGGAACAGCATGGTTTCAAATGCGTTTGCGTGCTATTAAGCATGTGTAATGAGTAAGGGTTTGGCACTTGCGCCTTCCGTTGGACGCAGCAGATCGCGGGCAGCCTTCGCCGTCGCGGATGACAGGGTGGCAGCGTTTCGTCCCCTGGCGCGTCCATGACCGTCGGGAGGCTGAGGTGAGGCGGTTGTTCGTGTTGGACCCGGTCTGCGCCCAGCCGTACGGCCACAATATCAACGCGCTACACTATTTTTCGGAGTTCTTTGAAGCCACAGGTTATGACGTGCAGGCCTTGTCCTCGCGGCTACTGCCGGAAGAGCTGACCCTCGGCAAGATCAGCCGGGAATTTTCGTTCCTCTACGATGATGCCATCAACGTGACCTCACTCATGAGCCGGTCTGAGCGGGACTTCATGCGCACCGCGGCCGACCCTGGCAGCAAGCTTGCCCTTGCCACGGGGGAGATGCACGCGTTCTTGAGCGCATTTGACGTGACGCGGGATGACAAAGTGTTTTTCCCAAGTGTCGACTTTTACGGCCTGATGGGGTTCCTTCTTGCAAATAATGCCCGTGAGGAAGCCCGGCGACCGCAGCTCTACCTGCGCTTTATTGGCGTGATGGAACGCACAGCGCCTGGCTTTCCCGAGCCTCGCAATCGCCTGTTCTCTGAGCTCAGGCGGGCGCTCGGCTCAGATGAGAACCGCATCAATCTTTCGGCAGAAACCCCCGAGCTGGCAGGCATCATGACACAGGACCTTGGCGTCCCTGTGGCCACCACCCCTTACCCGCTGCTCGATGAGGCGCGTCCCATGTCCATGGATGGGCCGTTGGTGATCCTTGCCGCCGGCGCATCCCGCTTCGATAAGGGCTATACCCGGCTTAAACCCATCTACGATCATCTGACACAGATTGCCGAACTCGGCTCGTTCGAGTTCATCATCCAAAGCCCGCCTGAAGATGTTCTTGCCGCGTCGCTCCAGTATTCGGGCGAGCTGTTTAGCCTGCCTCATGTTCACATCATGCCATCCACACTCACCAAAGACGTCTTGGATGCATGTTATGAGCGCGCGCACGTTGTGGTGATGCCGTATGATCGCGCCGTTTACAGCGACCGCGGCTCGGCGGTCATGCAGGAGGCTGCCGCGTATGGCAGGTTCGTGGTGGGGCAACTCGGCACCGGCTTCGCGCCACAAATCAGCACCTACGGGATCGGCCTCGTGGCCAACACCGAAATTGACTTTGCAACACAGCTGGGGCGCATCATCGCCCTCCCAAGGGAGCAGCTGGCAAACCTTGCCCTTGAAGGTCGCGCAAACTACGTCGCCGATGCACGCCAAGCTTACGAAAGTTGGCTGCAATGAAAAAGATACTCTTCGTCGGCCACACCTTTCATAAAACCAGCCTCTCCAGCGCATTCTTCGTCAAAGAACTCGAAGCGCATTTTGATGTGAACTTGTTTTTTGTTGAGCCTGAGACGCTGAAGCTGGAGGATTTGCCGGACGGAGACTATCACCTCGTTGTCTTGTGGCAGATCGATTTTCTGGCGCCACTCTTCATTGTTAGCGGGTTCAAGACCGTGGTCGTGCCCATGTACGATGCTTCGGCGGGACTTCCCGAACTGCACTGGCGCTTGATGCGCGAAGCGCTTCTTCTCAACTTCAGCATCAACCTTCATATGCACTGTGTGCGCATGGGCTGTCGCACACTTCACGCTCGGTATTTCCCCAACCCTGATGATTTCGTCCCTGTTGATGACTTTGACACCTTAAGAGGGTTTATCTGGCAGCGCCGGCCCGACGAAATTAACGTGGAGCTGATCGATCGCCTTTTGGGCGACAGCTTGGACACGCTCCACGTCCACAACGCGCCCGACTATGGCGAGGCCAACCCTTTGCCCAATACCCGCGTAGGGTTTGGGCGCTGCAAGGTCACCACCACCACCTGGTTTGAAACCAAAGCTGACTATCTGACCACCCTAAAAGGCAGCAACGTTTACTTTGCACCGCGCCTCGCAGAAGGCATCGGCATGGGCTACCTGGAGGCCATGGCCCAAGGCATGGTGGTGATCGCCAACGCCATGCCCACCCACAACGAATACATCACATCCGGCTACAATGGTATTTTGATCGATGCGGCCTCGTCAGGCACCATCAGCCTGGAAGACCCTCACGCCATTGGCCAGAAGGCGCGCGAGACTGTCGTGCTCGGCTACCGACATTGGCGCCTTCAAGTCGACGCCGTCATCGATGCTTTTAAAGACTTTGCAGCACCGCGGCAGCCTAAGATGACGTCGCTCATGGGCTTTGCGAACCTTTCCATCAACGCCTACTTATCATCAGTGCCTGAGTACGCGCGGTTTCTCGATACCACAAAGGACGATATAGAATTCTACATCCTGGAGCGGCTCGAAGCAGCGCGGGCATTGGTCAGCGAGCCCGATGACCAGGATGAAGGCATAGAGGCGATGGGCAGTGCCTCCATCATCCCGGGCGCCCTTGCAGGCTCGCTCCACCTCACCTTTGGGCAAGGGAGCGCGGCGCCTTACTGCGAGGTGGGTTGGAGCACGCCGGAGGGCGGCCACACGTGGATCGAAGGCAAAACGGGTATTATCCAGCTCCCAGGCAGCATCGCGCTCAAAGGCCACCGGGTCACCATGACCATTGATGCCTTCACCGCCCCGCCCATCAAGGACCTGCAAGAGGTGGAGATCATTCTCGCCGGCCACAGCATCGCGAAAGTCCCCATGGACTACACCTATGAACATGGCGGGGTCATTCAAATCACCACCCCCGAGCCTGTGCCCGACTGCGATACCATTGAGATCGAGTTTCGATGCGGCAGCGTTTGGGAGGAGCCCAACAATGGGCGCAGCCTTTCCATCGCGCTGCGGTCCATGTCCCTGGTGCGCGATGAATCGAGCGCACCCAAGCCCCTGCCGGAACTCTTGGCTGAGGCTGACGTCCATGTTGCACAAAGTTCGTAGCCATGACGCATGAGGCTGAAGGCCGACAAGCACAGCGTGCAGGCCAATCTTCTGAAGACCGCAAACCTGGGCGGATGCAGGCTGGCCGCAAGGTCTTAAAGCTTGAGGGAAAACGCTTCCGTTTTGGTTTCCACACGCTGATCTTTGTCCATATCCCCAAATGCGGCGGCACCTCCCTCCACCGCACCTTGGAGAACATTCAGGGCCTGCAGTACAGGCACCTGCGGGGCATCCCCGAAGACCTTGAAGGTATCGAAAGCCTCGACGGGATCGGCGGGCATCAAAATTTCGGCTCCACCCCACTGCACAAGTCTCGCAGCAGGCTGGTTTACATCACCGTCATCCGCTCTCCCGTTGAGCGGGTCTTGTCGTTCTACCGGCACATTCTGGACCATCCCAACCACCACCTGAGACGCGCCCACCCCGACTTGAAAGACGCCTCTCCCACCCAGTTCGTCGAACGGTTGGCAGCGGAGGGGAACTATGAAATCTCTAACCTTCAAACCAAGATGCTCACCGGTAACGCCCGGCTTTCTGTGGATGCCGCCATAGACCACATCTCCAAGCACTATTCGATTATTGGTCTGCTCGAAGAAACAAAGAGCTATCTTGATCCCTTAAGGGTGCTCTTCCCCAACGGGCCCATCGCGCCCAATACACTCAACGTGAGCACTCCGCGGGAGGTGGATACACTGCGCACGCCCCAGTTCGAAGCGTTGGTGCAGGAGTTGAATGACAAGGACCACGCGATATACGAACACTTCGCGCAGCTGCAGCACCGCAGCGCATAGGCCGACCCTACAACGGACTACAACATGAATAAGTTTGTCTTTGCGCTCCACCGCGGTGGGTCGAGCGTGCTGGGCGGGATCACGAAAAACTGTGCGCTTGCCTCCGGTGAAGCGCCGGTGATGTTGGGGGCGGGCAAGCAGGCCTTTCACGAGACCGGGCCTGAGGGCGCAGCCGTCAAACTCAACAGCGCCGATGAAGCCGCCGCCGTTGCCGCTAACGACTATCCCGAACCAGAGTTCGCCCCGCAACTGGCCAACTGGCAGCAATACTCTGGCGTTTTTGCGCCCATCAGACGGGCAGACTTTTTCCCGACCGCCTTCTTCAAAGACGGCGACCGCGCCATACTCAACATGCGCGATCCGCGCGATTGTATGGTGTCAGGCTACTACGGTTTCCTGAGGCTCCACGGCAGCGGGCTTGCAGATGAGGCGCGCCGGGAGCAATACGAACGCGGAATTGACGATTACGTCATCAACACAATGCTTAACCGCTACATCAAAGCAACACGCAACTACATGGCCTTGATTGAGCGAATACCCAACGTCAAAGTCCTTCTTTACGAAGACATGGTCACCAAGTTCGATCGTTGGTTTTCTGAGTACTACAAGTATTTAGGCTTCAAAGAAGACAGGTTTGACGATGTGTGCCAGCGCCAAGCTGTGAAGTTCCAGGTGCCCGAGGCGGAAGACATCGATTCCCACAAACGCCAAATGCTCCCTGGCGACCACCTGCGCAAACTCAGCAGCCAAACGGTCGACACCATCAACAAAAAGATGGAGCGAGAGCTTGCGTTCTTCGGCTATCTGTAGGCCCAATTGAGGCGGGCGACAGGCGCCGTTTTCTGATGAGAAACCTGCCAGCCCGCTACAATAACGGGGCGGTGAATTGTGCGCGTTTTGCGGTTTGGGCCGCAGAATTGCATAGCTGAAGTGTTGCAGATGTCGTGATTGACGTGACTTGCAGCATTGGTTATGGAACGCGCAATCTGAGAGTGTCGTTAAGAGCAAGTATACATTCACATTTGCTCAACAAAGACACGTTTTGACTTGGTTGATGCACAAGGTAACGCGGTAGATAGATATGTCCGACCAACAAGATGAGACCAAGCCGGCTGAAACTGAAGCGGAAGGCACAGCAAAAACCCGTGCCGATCGCCCCATGCGCCTAGGCCGCGTGCAAACAACATTCGCCAAGGCCATGAAGCTTGACGACACGCGCCGCCAAAACAAGATCAAGCAACGGCTTGGCCTGGAAGTGCTCACCGCGATTGCCAAAGGCGACGTGCCGGCCCGTCAAGCTCAGCGCTTTGCGCAAGCTGCCACCGGGATTGAGACACCCGAAACCGAAGAGGCCAACCGCCAGCGCGAAGAGCGCCGCGCGGAGCGCCAGAAGCGCCGGGCTGCTGAAACGGAAGCTAAATCTGAGGGCGAAGCTGCCGAAACCGAAAGCTAGCGGTGCCAGCGGCTCCCTGCAGCCGGAGCCGCTGTAATATCAAGCGCGGTCAAGGGCCATGTCCCGCACGCCCGCCTAAGCCGACCCGCGCCAGGTGGAACACCTTATGCCGCGTCTCGTTTATGACAGCACGACACACGGCATAGCCCTCTAAATCGATACCATCGCCCAACTCGGTGGGTGTGGGTGTATGTCAGCTCATGTTGCGGACGTTTCAAACCTCGCCCCCCCTTTGACCTCGCGGCATGACGGTGCCTCTGCAGCCAAACGCGGCGATCTGTGCGTGTGGGTTGTGGACGCGCTGCTCAGCCTCCAGGTACTGCCGCCGCCGGGCTGTCGACGACTGCGCCCGTAAACATGATCTGAAGCACCGCATAAAGCCCCGCAGCACCAATCGCAAAAGCGAAGAATGTATTGAGAAGCAACAGTACGAGGCGCAAACCCTCGTTCGGGACATAATCTTCAATCACCACCTGAAGGCCGAGCTTCAAGTGCACGCTCACCGAAATCAGCGCTAGCGCCAAAGGCACCGCCACCAGTGGCTGACCTAACAGACCGATCGCACTGTCATAAGAGCGGCCAGAGACCGAGATCGCCACAAACGCCAACACAATCACCAGGAAGAAGTTGGCCAGCGCCGTCATCCGCTGCTTGATGAAATGGTCCGTACCGTCTTTGGCAGAGCCCAGATAACGGATGGATTTCAACGCCGTGCGATGGCCAGGACGCAGGGAGTGGCCCTTCTGGTCTACGGGGCTGCGCATCAGACCGCCTCCACAATCATAATTACAACCCACAGCAGCACGGTCAAAGACGCTGACCCGATCGCAGTTGCCCAAGACATGGAGTACCGCACGTCACCCAGCCCACGCCCCATATCCCAAACCGCGTGCCGCACCCCGCCCAGCATGTGGTGGATGAGCGACCACGTGAACAACACCAAGATTACCCGCCCCAACCAAGAGCCGTAGATGGCCGACGCGGTCGCGTACGCCTCAGGCCCCGAAGCGGTTGCCAGCAAAAACCCCACAACGAGCACAAATCCCGCCACATTCATCACACCGGTGATGCGGTGCATGATGGACATCACCATCGTCACAATGGGCCGGTAGACTGAAAGATGGGGGGAGAGCGGCCGTTCGCGGCGCGCGCCGGGTGTGGTGTCTGCGCTCGTCATGGAGTGTTCCGTTCCTTGGTCAGTCAGTCCTACCCTGCCGGACCGGCGAAATCAAAGCTGGCAAGTGCCGCACACTCACCAGCGCTCAGCCCCATCACAGGGCGATACCAGCTTGGTCCGCCAAGGCTTTAAGGCTGTGCTGCGGGCGCGCGCCCACATGGCCAATCACTTCCGCAGCCGCCAACGCGCCCAGCTTGCCGCAAACGGCAGCGGGCAATCCACGGGCGTGGCCCAACATGTACCCGCCTGCAAAAAGGTCGCCAGCGCCGGTCAAATCAACAACCTCAGCCGGTTCGGCAGGCACATCCACCACCGCACCCTTGTCGATGATACGTGCCCCCGCGCCTCCCATGGTCACCACCACCGTGGGTGCAGCATCAGCAATGGCACGGCACGCAGCATCAAAATCATCGGTCTCATAAAGCGATTTCGTCTCCGCCACGTTGGCGAACAACAGCCCAATCTGGCCACTGCCCAGCCACTGCCGGAAATCGGCGCGGTGACGCTCGATGCAAAATGAATCCGACATGGTGAGCGCTGCAATCCGCCCCGCTTGATTGGCCC
>JBCDLN010000092.1:0-12852 GCA_038745295.1 Pseudomonadota bacterium
ACGCCAGCGCAGCCCGATTGTGGACGTTTGCGAAAAGGAGGCCTCAGCCACCTCCTCCCGCGCGTTGGGGGCGATGAGAAGCTGGAAAAGGTGCTCTGGGCGGCCCTTCTTGCCAAGGCGGGGCGCCAGAGAAACGTCATAAACAGGGTCCATGGCCCGCAATCGATCTGCCGCTACGGCGATTTCTTCGCCCGTCATATCATCGACTGCGAAGCTGAGGACGCCCACGGTCTCATCATTGGGCACGGTGGCCGGCGTCAAAATGAGGGCACGCAAGATGTTGGGCATGCCAGGGATGTCGTGCGCGCCCGCGCCCATGCCCACCCCGGTGAGGTCACCCCCCTGCTGCACGCCTGGTGCGATGTGGGCCAGGATGGCCGCACCTGTGGGGGTGACCCTTTCGCCACCTATCGGGTCGGCGCGCACTGGGAAGCCCTTGAGGAGAAGTGCTGTTGCAGGAGCGGGAACCGGTAAAAGGCCGTGCGCGGTGCTGACGAGACCGCCGCCCATGGGCAAGGGCGCTAGGCTCCAGCTGGCCTCCTGGAACGCAGCAATGATGCTGCCTGCGGCCACAACATCGGCAAGGGTGTCCCAGTCGGCAAGCTCGTGGAAGTGCACTTGCGCGACGGGAATGTTGTGAATGTGGGCTTCCGCTTCTGCCAGGCGGCGCAGGATCCCTTGCGCATGCACCGCTGTGCCGGCGGTCAGGGTGGCCTCTTCAATCCGCGCTGAAAGGGCTCCATACCGGCTGAGTGGGGCATCGGCCGCGGTGCCGCCTGTGACCACAAAGCGCCCAGCGCGAAGGCCGCCGGTCATCGTGTGTTGGCGTTCAACGCTCACGCCATGGGGAAGCACCGCCTCAAGGTCGGCCTCGACCCGGGGCCACAGCTGCGGCGCGGCGTCTAAGAGCGCAGCCACAAACATGTCACCTGCCACCCCACCCACAGGATCAAGATGGATGTGCGCGCCGCGCCTTACTGTCTGATTGTCCATCGCCCTCGTTCGCGCCCCTTCACCGAAGTGTGGTGCGTTGGAGCGGGGGGCTCAACTCATTTTTCCGCGGCGGTCCGTTAGGAGTATGGCCCGCCGTGCCCGGCTACATCAGATCGATGAGTGTATCGGCAACAAGATGGGCCTCATCATCGGTCACATCAGGACCCATGGGCAGGCTCAAGACTTCGTTGGACAGGGTTTCTGCGTTGTCTAGATCTTCATCGCCAACAAAGTGCGCGCTGAAGGCGGGGTGCCGGTGAAGGGGCACGCGATAGAAAAGCCCGGTCCCGATTTGCCGTTCGGTGAAGGCGGCGCGGATACGGTCGCGCTCAGCCACCCGCACTGTGTAGAGCGCCCATGCTGAGCGGTGGTCGCCGTCGGCCACCGGTCGATCGCAAACACCGCGCAGACGGCTGTCATAAAGTGCGGCAATCTCCGCCCGGCGGTTCAGTTCGGCCTTGAAGACCGCGAGCTTGGACAGCAGCACCGCAGCTTGGATGGTGTCGAGACGGCCGGTCATCCCGATGCGCATAGCCTCATCACCCTCGCCCTGGCGCCCGTGGGTGCGGATCTCACGAACGGTCGCGGCAAGATCATCATCGTTGGTGAGGACTGCACCGCCATCACCAAATGCCCCCAACGGTTTGGTGGGGTAGAAGCTGATGCAGCTTATGGGCGCGAGCCCGCCCACGTGCCCTTGCGCGCTGGACGCGCCGAAACTTTGCGCTGCGTCCGCCAGCACCATCATCCCATGGGCCTCAGCTTCATGGGCAATGGCGGGGTAGTCGGCCGGGAGGCCAAAAAGGTCCACCGGCATCACCGCCTTAGGGGTGAGGCCACGTTTGGTGGCGCGGGCCACGGCGCCCGCAATCTTGTCGGCGGACATGTTGTAGGTGCCCATGTCGACGTCAACGAAGACCGGGGTTGCTCCCACAGCAATGACGACAGCTGCGGTGGCCGAAAAGGTGAACGCTGGCACCAACACAGCATCGCCCGCGCCAACCCCCATCGCCATCAGCGCCATAATCAGCGCATCGCGCCCCGAGGAGACGCCAATGGCGTGGGATACGCTTGAAAACGCTGCCAATTGATCTTCAAGTTCACTCACCTCAGGGCCGAGGATGAACTGGCCATGGTCCATCACAGCCGCGACGCGGCGGTCGATGTCGTGACGCAAGCGGGCTTGCTGGCGCTTTAGGTCAAAGAGCGGGATCGGCTGCGGTTCGTCGCCGACGGCAAGGGCGATTGCTGACATCTTCAACCTTCTTAAGCGGTCAACTGGTAGGCTACTGAGGCGAGGGCTTGGCGAACCTCGTTGGCGACGGCGAGCGCAGACAGGCCCGCTTCACCGCACACCTTGGGCGGGACCCGCCGCGCGACAACATCCAAGAACGATGAGATCTCCTCCTTGAGGTTATCGCGATCCCCATCGGTGGGAATTTGGATCACATCTTGGCCGCTCAGATGAAGGAGGCTCTTTTGCGCAAGGTCGGCGTGGAAAACCCCACCTGCGGCATGAACGATGAGGTTGCGCTCCATCCGCGGCGCGAGCCGGCTGGCAGACAGATCAGCCACCACCCCATTCATGAAGGTCAGCTGCGCTGTGGCTGCCTCTTGGCCGATCCCATCAGGCGCCGTTGCGGTCATGGTTTGAACCGGTGCGCCAGCAAGGGCGAGCGCCAGATCAATGTCGTGGATCATCAGATCGAGCACGACATCAACGGTTGGCGGAACAGCGCGCGGGGGGTTGTGGCGGCGCGCAGCAATGTGGCGCACGGGCCCGCAACGCTTTGAGAGCGCGTCAAACGCTGCGGAAAACCGCTCAATATGCCCCACTTGGATGAAGGTGCCGGCGTTTTGGGCGATGGCATTGAGCCTTGCCGCCTCCTCCACCGTGGCTGCAACGGGCTTTTCGATCAGGACGGGAATGCCCCGCGCCACAAGCGGCGCTGCGACGAGAAAGTGCGCCTCCGTCGGCACGGCTATGATCGCGGCGTCAAGCGCGCACCCTTCAAGGGTCGTGGCAACATCTGCCCCGTGAGCCTTGGCCAGTGTGCGGGCGCGTTCGATATCCTTGTCGACCACCGTGACGGCGCCGACCCGCTCAAGGTTTGTGAGGTGACGGAGATGGTGGCGGCCGAAGTGGCCGGCACCCACAAGGGCGACGTGTCGAATCTTCATGCGATTCGCAGTAGCACGGCGAATGCAACGAATACGTTAGCGCAGGCGAAACCCTTGCAAATATTCGCTCAATTGGTGTTGCAACCTGTTACGATCTGCCGTGATCACGCCACATCATAGTCAATCTCGACATGCGCTGTGAGCGGTTTTGCCTGGCAAGTGAGGACAAAGCCGGCTGCGATTTCCTCGTCCCTCAATGAGAAGTTGTTAACCATCTCAATCTTACCTTGTGAGATCTTCGCCCGGCACGTGCTGCACATGCCGCTGCGGCACGAATAGGGTGCGTCAAGACCCACTCTCAGCGCTGCGTCCAGGACCGTTTCCCCGGTCATGAGCGATATCTCGGTCGTGACACCATCGAGCGTGACTGCTGCGACGGCGCTTGCAGGGGAGGCGGTCTCTTCTGCGGATGCGCTCGCGCCCGTCCCGGTCCCAAAATGCTCAGCTAAAATCTTATCGTCGCCAACACCGAGCCCTTGGAGGGCGCCCCGCACCTCTTCGATGAACGCCCCCGGGCCGCACATGAGGATATGGTCAACCTGCCCGAACGGCACCACGTGGCGCATAAATGACGCGACCTTTTGTGCATCGATCCTGCCGTTGAGTGTGTCGATGTCTTGGCTTTCGCGGGAGAGGACATTGTGGACCGAAAGGCGGTCCATGAAGCTGTCCTTCAGGTCGTCGATGGCGCCGCGGAACAAGATGGAGCGTGCGGTTTGGTTGCCGAAGAATAAGAAGACGTGGGCATCCGCCTCGCGGTTGAGGATGGTGCGGATGTGCGCGGCGATGGGGGTGATGCCGGAGCCGGCGGCAAATGCCACGATGGTGCGCGGCCCGGACGGTTCGGGCAGCGTAAACCGGCCTTGGGGCGGCATAACGTCAATGATGTCGCCCACGCTCAATGTTTCGTTGGCAAAGGCGGAAAAGAGGCCCCCTTCCACACGCTTCACCGCCACCCGCCATTCACCATCATCAAGCCCTGAGGAGATGGAGTAGGCGCGGCGCACCTCGTGGCCTGCCACCATCGTCCTGAGGGTGAGGTATTGGCCCGGTTCATATTGGAATGTGGCGCGCAGATGCTGTGGGACCTGGAAGGCGATCGAGACCGCATCATCGGTTTCTTGGCGCACGTCGCTTACTGCGAGGGGGTAAAAGGTGGGCCTTCCCAGGGATGGTCCTGGCGGGGCGGTTTCGGGTTGTGGCGGCGTCAATGGCATTTGAAATAGTCGAACGGTTCGTGGCAGCGCTGGCATTGATAGAGGGCTTTGCACGCGGTGGAGCCAAACTCTGAGATTTTGGCGGTCTCTTCGCTGCCACAGCGCGGGCAGGGTATGGCCTCGACCGTGCCAAAAAGGGCACCGCGCCCGGCTTGGCCCACGGGGGGCGCAATACCGTAAGCTAGGAGCTTTTGACGGCCCGCATCGCTCATAAAATCGGTGGTCCACGCTGGCGCCAGAACCCGCTCGACTGACACATCGTCAAACCCGGCGTTTCTGAGCGCAATGTCCACATGGACGGCGATCATATCCATGGCCGGACAACCGCTATAGGTGGGGGTAATGGTGGCAGTGATGCGGCCGCCGTCATCGCGTACGGCGCGCAGGACACCCAGATCCTCAATGGTGAGGACGGGTATCTCAGGATCACTGACGGCGGCGGCAGCACGCCATGCGCGCCGTTCCCGCTCGCTGGTGCCGTGACAGATGGTGGCCTCGTCGCTCACCACGTTGCCCCTGGATACATGCGGTGAACCGACTGGAGCTCGCCGAGCAGCGGCTCCAGCGCTTCGGTATGGTGGCCAGCCCGGCCGCCGCTGTGCCGCGCCGTGACATCGGGGAATGGCAGCGTCGCACCCTTCAGCGCTTCCCCCACCATGGCTTGCCAAGGCGCTTTGAGCTGAGCGGGGTCAGGCGCAACGCCGTCACTTATCAGCCGGTCGAAGTCGCTTGGCGCTTGGAACAGCTCGTCCACATAAGGCCACAGCGCAAGGAGTGCATTTTGCGTACGGCCGCGGCTTTCAGCTGTGCCATCGCCGAGGCGAATCAGCCAGTCGCCGCTGTGGCGTACATGGTAGCGCGCCTCCTTTTCAGACTTGCCTGCAATGGCACTGAGCATCTCGTCTGAGGATGCCTTCATCGCTTGCCATTGGAGGAGGGCAAAGACGCTGAAAAGCACTTGGCGGACGATGGTGTGCGCAAAATCTCCGTTCGGCCGTTCCACCAAAAGGCAATTAAAAAAGCCTGGGCCCGCGCGGCGATAGGCAAAATCATCTTCGCCCAACACGGTTGCGACAGTCCCATCGCCGTGCCCGCCGGACGCTGCGTGGAGCACGCTTGCGTGGCTATAAAGGTTGCGCGCGGCGCCGATATGATCGAGCGCAATGTTGGAGAGCGCCATATCTTCTTCCAGCGTCGGACCCCGGCCGGACCACGCGCTCAGGCGTTGGCCGAGGATCAACTGATCGTCGGCCAGGCTGAGGACGTAGTGAAGGTGGGGCGAAGGCGCCGATAGGGTCAGCGTACTCATCGCTTTACATGTTCTGAATGTCGTCCGGGATCGTGTAGAACGAAGGATGCCTGTAGGCCTTTGACGCTGTGGGCTCGAACAGCTCATCCTTATCGGCAGGGTCTGATGCGACCACCGCGTTGGACGGCACAACCCAAACCGACTGACCTTCGCCCCGGCGGGTGTAGACATCGCGTGCAGCGCGCAGCGCGAACTCAGCGTCCGCGGCATGGATGGAACCCACGTGGCGGTGGGCCATGCCGTTGCGGCTTCGGACGAAGACCTCCCACAGGGGGACGAGGGAGAGCGAGCTCATGGGAAAGACCTCTTATCGTGTCGCTCAGCGCGCGACGGATGCGCCCCAAACGAGCGGTGCGCGCACGCTAATGGCAGGGACTGACTAAACAATTCTGGTGTTTGTGAGGCGCAGCGGATTGCAGCGTCTCTCACGCGCATTGGGTCCTGGGCCCGCGTCACAACCTGAATATGGTGGGGAGAGCCGAGATTTTTGAGGGTGCGTTGGCACACATCCTTGCCGGTGAGAACGAGGTTGCTTGAGGAGGTGTTGCTCGGCGGCATGCGGCGCCCGCGAAGGGGGGATGCGGCCGGCATGCGGCGCCGGTCTTTCCCGCGTGTTGACCTATCCGCACGAGCCATCATGCCGGCTCAACGTTGGCGGCGCTGGCATGATGGGAACGCTTTTTGTAGGCGTGAGCCATCATAGCTTCGCGCACCCACGCGCCTTCCTCGTGCGCGTCCTGCGCTGTTTTCAGCCGCTCTTTATTGCACGGCCCGTCACCCTTAATGACCCGCCAAAACTTTTCCCAATCGATCGGACCCGTGGCCCAGTGGCCCGTTGCATCATCGAATGTGAGGTTCGGGTCAGGAATGGTGAGGCCCAAACGGTGGGCTTGCGGAACCGTCGCGTCGATAAACTTTTGACGCAGCGCATCATTGGTGAAGCGTTTGATGTTCCAGGACATCGATACTTCGGAGTGTGCAGATTGGCTGTCCGGCGGGCCGAACATCATCAGCGACGGCCACCACCAACGGTTGAGTGCGTCCTGCACCATGTTGCGCTGTTCGGCCGTGCCTTCTGCGAGGGTGACGACCTGCTCGTAGCCTTGGCGTTGGTGGAAAGATTCTTCTTTGCAAATGCGCACCATGGCGCGGGCATAGGGGCCGTAAGAGCACCGGCAGAGCGGCACCTGGTTAACGATGGCTGCACCATCCACCAGCCAGCCAATCATCCCCACATCCGCCCAAGTGAGTGAGGGATAATTGAAAATCGATGAATATTTGGCGCGGCCGCAGAGCAACTCGTCAACCATCTCTTCCCGGGATTTGCCAAGCGTTTCAGCGGCTGCGTAAAGGTAAAGGCCGTGCCCGCCCTCGTCTTGAACCTTTGCCAAAAGCGCAGCTTTGCGTTTGAGGCTCGGCGCCCGTGTGATCCAACGCCCTTCCGGTTGCATGCCGATGATTTCTGAGTGGGCGTGCTGGGCGATTTGGCGCAACAATGTGTCGCGATACGCCTCAGGCATGGAATCATTGGGCTCGATCCGCTCCTCGCGCCGCAATTTTGCCCAAAAAATTGCATCGCCAGCTGTGTTGTCAGCCTGCGGTTGCGAACTGTCTGGCAGATTCAGCGCTTGCGTGTACACCCAGTCGGCCCTGTGGTTTCCTCGACCGATAGATGAGTGACAGGAATCGATCAGTCAAGCGGAAAGCTGTCACGCTTTATGATGATTTATGAATCGGGGTGAACGAAAATCTTGCCAAGTGTTCAGGTGGTGCGAGAGGGCCGGCAGAATTCCTAGCGTTTTCGTCGAGCCATGCTTCCGAAGCTGGCTCCAAGCTGGAATATGTGCGTGCAAACGCCTCATAGGCTGTGTCGGCTGGCCAATCCGTTGGCAGCGCGGTGGGGGGGAGCTGGGGGTCGCGCAAAACAATGCGCCGAAACCCATGGACGAGCCCCAGGCGCAGAAGGACTGCCTCGAACGGTGGGGCGGTGCATGCTTTTGCGTTGAGGACGGGGAGGGCATCGATGAAGGCGCGGTATCGGTCTGCGAGCTCTTCAAGCTCATAAAGCGCAGCGGCAATGGTCTTGTCGTCCCCTTGCGCAGTCAGGCGAATGGCCTTTACTGGCGCGGCCTTGCCTGGTTGCGCAGGCCGCATGAAGACCCCGGGCATGAGCGGGCGAAAACCCTCCGCCAGGAGGGCTTTCTGGTTCACCTGCGCATCCACAATCGCCAGCACGTCCCATCCGGGTCCGGATACAGGCGCAGCGGTACGATAGATCAGATCCGCCGCATGGTGCGACAGATGGACAGCCCGTTCTGACAGCGCATAGTGGCTTGTCCGCCCGGTTTTATGGCACTCCAAATAGCCATCACGTTCCAGTCGGCGCATGGCGGCCCGCGCCGAATTGGGCTTAATTCCCAGAGCGTTGAGAATCTCGCTCAGCGTCTTCAGCCACAATTCACCGCCGCGCGGCAGCACGCAGTCGCCATAAAGGGTCAAAATCAACGACCAGGTCCGCACCGGGGCCGGATCGAGTGTGGACAAAAAATGGTGGAACGTCTCTCGCATAGGGGTGCAACGTTATCGTTAACGGTGTTGCCGTGGCACCCTTAACGTGCACATCAGGATGAAAACGACTATTCTCAACTTTACCATATATTGGCATAATAGTGCTATTGCGTTGAAATCGCAGAGAGGCTTTGCGTGATTGTCACGTGTGGAGAGGCGCTCGTCGACCTCGTTCCCGACCAGCGCAGCGGTAAGTTGCTCTACCGCCCGGTGCTTGGCGGCTCTTTATACACTGTTGCACTGGGGATTGCGCGCATGGGTGGCCAAAGCGGCTACTTGTGGGAGCTCTCGCGCGATGCACTCGGCCAGAGCCTTCTGGACGCACTTCAATCGGCCGGCGTCGACTGCGCGGCCGCAACGCTCTCAGAGCGTGCCACGCCTGTTGCGGTGGTGGACACCTCAGGGTCTGAGCCGCGCTATGCGATTGCCGACCCCGATCAGGTGATGAGCGACACCAGGCTCGGCCCGCTGCCGCGCACAACACGCTGCCTCCATTTGGGCTCAGCGGTCCTGGCGAAAGAGCCTGTGGGCACGCGGCTTGAGGCGCTCGCGGCCACTGCACCTTTGGTCACAATTGATTACAATGTGCGCGCCCCTTCCATCGTTGATCGCCGCGCTTACGCTGCCCGTCTTCGCAGGATCGCCCAATCTTCAGGGATCGTTAAGGCGAGCACTGTGGACATAGACCTGATCGGCGAGGGGGAAGCGCAGGCATATATGCGCGCGCTCGTCGACGAGGGGGCGACAATGGCGATTCTGACAGCCGCAGACGCAGGCGCTTTTGCATTCACACGGGAGGCGTCCGCGTTTGCGCCGAGCTGCGCCTTTGAGATCGACGACCCTGTGGGCGCGGGCGATTCGTTTATGGCGGCAGTCCTTTCAACACTCCAAAGCGATGGCGCCCTCAGCCACGATACCCTCATGCGTCTCAGCCAGACCAAGCTCAAGGCGCTCTTAGAGCATGGCCATAGGGCGGCCGCATTCACGTGTAGACACCAAGGTGCTGTCATGCCCAGCATGGCCGATCTTGTGGGCGAACTTGGATAAAAATGTTGAGTGACAGCGGTCTAGCCCCCATCCGGCATGTTCTTGCAGCCGACAAGCCAATCGCCTATTCGTCGAGGGCCTGGGCAAGCTTGGCGAGCAGGGGCGGACGAGGCCTCCGGCGGGGAATGCGGTGCGGGCTGAGCGCGCACATCGCTTTTATGTCGGTCGCAGTGAAGGATTGGAACGTATGAGTGTGCCCGGCGCCAAGGTCGCCCTCGTCGGTGCAGCGTGCCGGCTGCCGAACGCTAACGGGATCGATGCCTTTTGGGACGTTCTGTCTTCGGGGCGCTGCATCATTACGGCGCTAACAGAAGACCGTTTCGGCACCGAGCAGCACCTCCACCCGGACCGTTCCATGCCGGGGCGCGCGGTCACGTTTGCTGCTGGCCAGCTGGAACAGCCGTTCGCATTCGACCCCACCTATTTTGGCATCTCCCCCCGCGAAGCCACAGCCATGGACCCCCAACAACGGGTTATGCTTGAGGTGACTGTGGAGGCGCTCGAAAACGCCGGCATTCCTGCATCTGACCTCAGCGGGCAATCGGTGGGTGTTTATGTGGGCGCGTCCTCGCTCGATTACGGCACCAGCGCCCAGCTCGACACCTCGCGCATTGAACCCCAGTCGATGACGGGCAACACGCTGTCCATCATCGCCAACAGAATCTCCTACGCGTTCAACTTGCGCGGCCCCAGCTATGTGCTCGATACGGCGTGCTCGTCGTCGTTGATCGCGCTCCATAACGCCATTGAAGATATCCGGCTTGGCAAGGTGGAAACCGCCATCGTGGGCGGGGTGTCGCTGCTTTTCCACCCGGTACCATTCATCGGCTTTTCGCGGGCCTCTATGTTGTCGGAAAACGGGCTCTGCCGCGCGTTTGACGCCTCCGCCGATGGCTATGTGCGCTCAGAAGGGGCGGTTGCGCTGGTGCTGCGGGCCGAACCGGCAGCGCGCGCCAATGGTGATGAGATCCGCGCGCGCTTTTGCGCCTCAGGCACCAACGCCGACGGGCGCACTGCCGGTCTTTCGCTCCCCTCCATGACCGCCCAGGCCGATCTCCTGCGCGACGTCTACGACACCTTCCAGATCGATCCTGAGCGGCTGGCCTTTGTGGAAGCCCACGGGACCGGCACGCGGGTGGGTGATCCTGTCGAGGCAGAAGCCATCGGCGGGGTTTTGGCCACCAAGCGCTCTGAGCCTTTGCTCATTGGCTCGTCAAAGACGAATTTCGGCCACCTTGAGCCAGCATCAGGACTGGTGGGTGTCCTGAAAAGCACGCTTGCTCTGGAGCACGATCTCTTCCCAGCCTCGCTCCATTTTGACACCCCCAACCCGGATATCCGGTTTGACGCGCTCAATCTGGCCGTCGCCGCCCAAGCGCAGCCCCTGTCGCGCGGCCCACAAACCCGCTTTGCCGGTATCAACTCCTTTGGCTTCGGCGGGGCCAATGCCCATGTGGTGATCGAAGATGGCGAGGTGGCGCAGGCCGAAAAGGTGACCTTCAAAGAGGCGCCGCTGATTGTTTCGGCTGCCTCCCAAGGGGCGCTCAAAGAGCTCGCCGCCAAGAGCCGCACTGCCTTGGACGAGGCCGCGGATCTGCCTGCCTATGTCAATGCGGCGGCGCACCGGCGCCAGCGTTTGCCCCACCGCGCCGTGATTGGGAACCTTCCTGCCGAGGAAATGGATCAAGCGCTCGCTGCGGTGGCAGCTGGCGAACCCCATCCCGCGGTCGCTATGGGCGAAGCGCTCGATGCCGCAGAGCGGCCGGTCTTTGTTTATTCCGGCAACGGCTCACAGTGGGCTGGGATGGGCCGCAACGCGTACCAGGCCAACACAGCCTTCCGGCTGTCCTTTGACCGGACCGACCGCCTTTTTATGGGCGTGGCGGGCTGGTCTTTGGTGACAATGCTCTTTTCGGAAGATCTTGAGACGGAGATCGAACGCACCGAAATTGCCCAACCGCTGTTATTTGCGCTGCAGGTGGCGCTGACACAGGCGCTTGAAAAGCATGGCCTTCAGCCGGCCGCGGTTGCGGGCCACTCGGTGGGTGAGGTGGCCGCCGCCTGGGCTGCAGGTGCGCTAAGCCTTGCGGATGCCGTCAAGGTGATCCACGCCCGCTCCACACACCAGGAGGTGACGCGGCACCTTGGGACAATGGCGGCTTTACTCCTGCCGGAGGAGGAGGCGCGCACCGCCATTGCCCCCTTTGCGGGGCTTGAGCTTGCTGCCGTCAACTCATCCCGCTCCGTCACCATTTCAGGTCCTGTCGCGAGCATTGCCGAGTTTGCCGCCGACGCCAAAGGAAAGCGCATCGCGCTGAAACGGCTCGACCTTGACTACCCCTTCCACTGCGCTCTGGTGGACCCGATCCGGGATCCTTTGATGGCGTCCCTTAAGGATCTCGCACCCGGCAAGACGCGCTTGCCGTTGGTCTCCACCGTCACCGGGGAGGCCGTTGCCGGGCCTGAACTTGATGGCACCTACTGGTGGGCGAATGTGCGCCAACCCGTGCTTTTCCGCCCAGCGGTGAAGACGCTGCTCGATCAACACAAGATCTTCCTTGAGATTGGCCCGCGCCCCGTCCTTACGGGTTACTTGAGCGATGCAGCGCGCTCTGACGATAAAAGAGCCGCGGTCCTTCCCAGCTTTAAAGAAGGGGAAGATCGCTCAGACCCCGTTGAGGCCATCGTGCGCGCTGCCCTTGCCCATGGTGCACGCGTCGATGATAGCGCGGTCTTCGGACCCAAGGTGGCAAGCCCGCGCCTGTTGCCGGCCTATCCCTGGCAGCACTGTGAGTACCGCAAGCAGATGACGTCTGAGCAGGTGCGGCTCCTCGAAGCGCGAGAACACGCGCTCTTGGGCGACCAGCTGCGCGATGATGATGTCTCCTGGCGCATGGTCCACGATGCAAGGCGCCTCGCTTTCCTCGCCGATCATAAGGTGGAGGATGCGGTGGTGTTCCCCGCCGCAGGCTTTGTGGAAATGCTGTTGGGCGCAGGCCGGCATCTTCACCCCGATGCGCCTTTAGAAATCCGCGACCTCGACATCTACGCCCCACTGGTGCTGGACGCGCAAAGCCAGCGAGAAGTGCGCACGCGTGAGATTGCGCCTTCAACATTTGTGATTGAAAGCCGGGCACGGCTGAGCGGTGAGCCGTTCATGCCCCATGTGAAGGCGACGCTGGGCAAAGCGCCTGCCGCGCCAGAGCAGGCCCTACCGGCAACGCTTCCTGATGATGCCGAGGTTGTGCCCGCCGCACGCCTTTATGAGATGACTGCTGCCTTTGGCCTGCCTTACGGCCCCATTTTTCGGCGGGCGAGCCAGGTGACCCTATGCGGCGACGACAAAGCCCATGTGCGGCTCGCCGCTGCTGACCCCTCCACGGCCCGCTACAACTTCGTCCTCGATCCGACGCTATTTGATTCGTGCTTCCATGCCCTTTTCGCCTTCCTCGATGGGCGGACGGTGGAAGAGAACATGTCCGTTTTGCCGGTGCGGCTCGGGCGGCTTGTCCTCAAAGACGGGGCCGGCGCACCCAC
>JBCDLN010000093.1:0-12800 GCA_038745295.1 Pseudomonadota bacterium
GCCTACGTCAAGCACCCGGTGAGCCAAGGCATTACGCAGTCGCTGTCGGTGTTTATCGACACAATGATCATC
This sequence comes from Pseudomonadota bacterium, assembly GCA_038745295.1. GTDB lineage: Bacteria > Pseudomonadota > Alphaproteobacteria > Rhizobiales > Amorphaceae > Acuticoccus. The sequence continues at coordinate 73 of JBCDLN010000093.1, forward strand.
TGCACGGCGACGGCGTTCGTCATCCTCCTCAGCGACGCCTATGTGCCAGGCGCCGACATTGACGGCGTGGTGCTGACCGAAACCGCGCTCACATCTCACCTTGGCGAGTGGGCAAGCTGGGCCCTTGCCATTGCCATCATGCTCTTCGCGTTCTCATCCATTATCTACAATTACTACTTAGGGGAGACCGGCCTCACCGTCTTTTCCGACTCTCACCTTGCACGCAACATCTTGCGCGCGGTGGTGATTGCGATCGTCTTTTTGGGCGCCACGGCAGACGGGGCGACAGCGGTGTTCTTCTTTTCTGATCCGCTGATGGGAGTGTTGGCGGTGATCAACCTCTTGGCGATCTTAATGCTCTTCCCCACAGCGATGCGCCTTGTGAAGGACTACCGCACGCAGCTTGCCGCCGGGAACGATCGACCTGCGCTCAGTGTTGAGGCCTACAAAGATCTCGATATCGACCCCAACGCCTGGAAAGACTAATAGCCAATGGCCGCGGGCGATCAGCGCCTGCGGCACTCACATGCGAAAGACGCCGAAGCGGGTGGGTGCGATGGGTGCACCAAGCGTCGCGGCAAAGGCGAGTGACAAAACCCTTCGCGTATCTTGGGGCCGGATCACCCCATCGTCCCAAAGCCTCGCGGTGGCATAAAGAGGGTGGCCCTCTCGCTCATAGGTCTCGCGGATGGGCGCCTTAAAGGCGTCCTCATCTTCAGCGGACCATATACCACCGTCTTGCTCGATATTGTCTCGCTTCACGGTAGCAAGCACGGCGGCAGCCTGTTCGCCTCCCATGACGGAAATACGGGCGGTGGGCCAGGTGAACAAAAACCGCGGCCCATACGCCCGGCCGCACATGCCATAATTGCCTGCGCCGTAGGACCCACCCACAATCAAAGTCACCTTAGGGACGGCTGCGCACGCCACAGCCGTCACCAGTTTCGCGCCGGCTCTTGCAATGCCGCCTGCCTCAGCCTCCCGCCCCACCATGAAGCCGGTGATGTTTTGGAGGAAGAGGAGCGGGATCTTGCGCTGGCAGCAAAGCTCCACAAAGTGCGCCCCCTTGTCGGCGCTTTGCGAAAAGAGAACTCCGTTGTTGGCGACAATTCCGATCGGAATGCCGCCAAGACGGGCAAACCCTGTCACCAGCGTGGTGCCATAAAGGGCCTTGAACTCATCAAAGCGCGAGCCGTCCACCAAGCGCCAAATGATTTCGCGAATGTCCACCTGCTGGCGAAGATCGGCCGGCATGACGCCCTCAATCCCATCAAGGGCGGGGGGGGCGGGTTGATGAAGGTCGATCTGCGGCGCTGAGGCTGGGCCAAGATGACTAACGGCTTGACGGGCCATGGCAAGGGCTTGGCGATCATCGAGGGCGTAGTGGTCCGCAACGCCTGATTGGCGAGCGTGCACATCCGCACCGCCCAGCGCCTCTGCGGTCACAACCTCGCCCGTTGCTGCCTTCACAAGCGGTGGCCCACCCAAAAAGATGGTGCCCTGCTCGCGCACGATGATCGCTTCATCGGCCATCGCTGGCACATAAGCACCGCCCGCCGTACAGGAGCCCATCACCACCGCAATCTGGGCAATCCCATCCGCTGACATGCGGGCTTGATTATAAAAGATGCGCCCAAAGTGGTCGCGATCGGGAAAAACGTCCGTCTGGTTGGGAAGGTTGGCCCCGCCCGAATCCACCAAGTAGATGCACGGCAGGTGGTTCTCCCGGGCGATTTCTTGCGCTCGCAGGTGCTTCTTCACCGTCATCGGGTAGTAGGTGCCGCCTTTAATGGTGGCATCGTTGCACACCACAATCACCTTGCGGCCCATGACGCGTCCCACCCCGGTGATAAGGCCGGCCCCATGGATCTCATCGCCATAAAGCCCGTTTGCGGCCAGCGGGGAGAGCTCCAAGAACGGTGTTCCAGGGTCAAGGAGCGCGTTCACCCGCTCGCGCGGCAGGAGCTTACCGCGTTTGAGGTGCCGCTCCCGCGCGCGCGCTGAGCCGCCGGCTGCGGCCCGTTCCAGGTGAGCATCCAGCTCACTCACCAGGGTGGCCATGGCGGCAGCGTTTGCGTGGAGAGTGTGGCGGTCGAGGGCAGAGGGTGGATGGCTCACAGGATCTCCGGCTCATCAAAGGCGCGCTGTTGAGGACACACATGACACCGACAGGGGGGCGAGGACCAGTGCGCCCTTCCCGTTGCGCACTTGCCCAAGCGCTCGCGGCGCGTTTCATGGGAGAGAGCCCGGCGCTACCTGCGGGCGCGCGATGAAAGGCAAGCCATGCACGGCGAACGGATCGAAGGCTACCATGTCGACGCGTTTGCCGCTGTGTTTGAGGCGGCCGCCATCCGCCCCAGCGAGACCGTTGCCATCTTAAGCGAAACCGGCTCGCGCAGTCTCAACGTTGAGATTGCAGAGCTTGCGCTCGCCCGCCTTGGCGTGCGCCCGATGCGGCTTGTTGCCCCCACACCGCCTATGGGCAAAATGATTGTCCGCTCCACAGGTGCAAGCCGCGTCCTCCATGGGATGGGCCCGCTGGTGGAGGCGATGAAGGCTTGCGATGTGGTGGTGGATCTCACCCTCGAAGGCCTCATGCACGCGCCACAAACGCCGGAGATCTTGTCAGCCGGCACTCGCATCCAGGTCATCTCCGATGAGCATCCCGACATGCTCGCCCGCATGCTCCCCGATCCTGCGCTCAAAGAGGCTGTGCGGGCCGGCGCGCGGCGGGCGCGGGAGGCGAAGATGATGAGTGTGACCTCCGCCGCCGGGTCTGACCTTGAGGTGGCGATGGCAGGGGCACAGACCGTCGGTATTTGGGGGTGGACTGATAAGCCAGGCACACTCGCCCACTGGCCGGGCGGGATCATCGTGTCGTTTCCCTGCGCGGGCAGTGTGTCGGGCCGGCTTGTCCTCCAACCAGGTGACATGAACCTCACCTATAAGCGCTACGTGGAAACGGATGTGGCGCTCACCTTGGTGGAGGATCGGATCACTCAAATCAGCGGCAACGGTGTGGATGCCAAGCTGATGCGCGACACGCTTCAGGCGTGGGAAGACCCAGATGCGCTTGCCGTCAGCCACGTGGGCTGGGGCCTTAACCCCGCCGCGCGCTGGGACGCGCTCACCATGATGGACCGCGCCGACACCAACGGCACAGAACTGCGCGCGGTGGCCGGCAACTTCCTCTTCTCAACGGGTGCGAACGAGTTTGCGAACCGCTTCACCGAGGGCCATTTCGACCTTCCGATGATGGGCTGCACCATTTCACTCGACGGGGTGGATGTGGTGCGGGAGGGTGTCCTCCAGTGAGAAATGCCAAGCGCGCACTCAGGCAGCACGCGATGGCGCGGCGGGCCGAGGCAGCAGCTTCCAACCCTTCTGCGGGGGACGCCCTTGCACAACACGCAGCGCACATCGCCACCCCGCGATGCGTGGCCGCCTACCGCCCCATCCGCAACGAGATTGATCCGCTTCCTCTTGCCAGAGCGCTTGTGGCGCGCGGCGCATCGCTGGCCCTTCCTGTGGTGGATGGCGGGGCGATCCACTTTTGCGCCTGGCGCGAGGGGGAGCCTTTGCGAAAGGGGAAGTTTGGGATCGAGGAGCCCATGGGGCCAAAGGTGTCGCCGGACCTATTGTTGGTGCCGCTCCTTGCCTTCACGCGCCAGGGTGACCGGCTCGGCTACGGCGCGGGGCACTACGACTGCTACATAGCGTCTCACCCCGATATCACAACAATTGGGGTCGCTTTCGCGGCCCAGGAAGTGCAGGACCTCCCCATAGAAGACCACGATCAGGCGCTATCTCTCATCGTGACAGAAAAAACGTGGATTGCGCCAAGGGAGGCAACGTGCGGCTAGTGTTCCTGGGAGATGTGGTGGGCCGGTCAGGGCGCCAAGCGCTGACGACCCAACTCCCTCGGCTCGTGGAGCGATTCTCGCCCGACTTTGTTGTTGTGAATGGTGAAAACGCGGCCGGTGGGTTTGGCATCACCGAAGCCATCACCGAAGAGCTGCTCGACGCTGGCGCAGACTGCATCACCACAGGAAACCATGTTTGGGATCAGCGCGAGGCGCTCGTCTTTATCGAGCGCCAGCCAAGGCTGCTGCGCCCCATCAACTATCCGGCCGACACGCCAGGCCGCGGCGCTGCGATGCTCACGGCGCGCAACGGTGCGAGGGTTCTGGTGGCGAACGTTATGGGCCGCACGTTTATGGACCCGCTCGATGATCCTGTGCGCGCCCTTGAAGCGGCGCTCGACCACCACCGCCTCGGCAGTGAGGTGGACGCCGCGATCGTGGACGTTCATGCCGAAGCCACCAGCGAAAAGCAGGTCTTCGGCCATCTGTTGGACGGCCGTGTCTCGCTGGTTGCGGGCACCCATACGCATGTCCCCACCGCGGACCATCGAGTCCTTCCCAAAGGCACCGCCTTCATCACCGATGCGGGGATGTGCGGGGCCTATGACGGTGTGATCGGCATGGACAAAGAAGAGCCTATCCGCCGAATGGTGGAGCGGGTGCCAGGCCAACGGATCGGCCCCGCGTCAGGCCCCGCCACCGTCTGCGGCGTTGCTGTGGAGACCGACGACGCGACAGGGCTTGCCCGGTGGATCGCCCCCATTCGCATCGGCGGTGAACTCGATCAGACGGTGCCGGACGCTTGGACCCGCGTCGCCTCATCGGCCGCTTAACATCTAGATGTCATTTCCATCAATGGTGTTCATTGCGGAACCGCCGGTGGGGGCCGTGCCTCACTGCTCCCGCCTATGGTCAATTTTCCCGCGGTGGGCCTGATGCATCAACCCACGGCTTCGCCTCGCCGGCACCGTTGCCGGCCACAGACGTTGCCTAAACGCGCACGCGCTTTTCGTTGGGGTTGCCCCATCTGCCCCACCGCGGGGTTCTGACGGTGTCGGCTCCGGAGGAACTTCGCTGTTTGGTGTCCCACCAAAGGAACATGTGAAGGGTTCTTTGGTGGGACTTATGTATTTTGGCGCAGCTTAGAGTGAACAACCTTCAAAGCTTCTACAGCTAGAGAGTTTCTCGATCAGGTGTAATCATCCGATCGAGAAAAAAACCTCGCATATCAAAGGATAGAGCATCGTGTCTGCGCCCGACCGGGCGCAGGATGCTCGATAGTGGCTAAGCGCTCCGGCGGTTTTGGCGATTGTCGATGAGATCATCCACCACCTCGGGCTCTGCGAGCGTGGAGGTGTCGCCCAGAGCGCCAAAATCATCCTCGGCGATCTTGCGCAAAATGCGCCGCATGATTTTTCCGGAGCGGGTTTTGGGAAGGCCGGGCGCCCACTGAATGAGATCGGGCTTGGCAATGGGCCCGATTTCGGAGCGCACCCAGTCGGACAGCTCTTTCTTCAGCTCATCGGTGGGGGTGCGGTCGTTCATCAAGGTTACGTAGCAGTAGATGCCTTGACCCTTGATGTCGTGCGGGTAGCCGACCACGGCCGCTTCGGAGACGGCCGCGTGGGCGACAAGCGCTGATTCAATTTCAGCCGTCCCCATCCTGTGGCCAGAAACGTTGAGCACATCGTCGACCCGGCCGGTGATCCAGTAGTAGCCGTCTTCATCGCGCCGGCAGCCATCGCCCGTAAAGTAGGTGCCGGGATACTGCTGGAAGTAGGTGTCCATAAAGCGCTGGTGGTCGCCCCACACGGTGCGCATCTGTCCAGGCCAAGAATCGGTGATGACGAGGACACCTTCGCTCGCCCCGGTCTTCTTCTCGCCTGTGGAGGGGTCGAGCACTTCAGGTTTTACGCCGAAGAAGGGCGTGCTGGCGGAGCCCGGCTTCATCGGTGTGGCACCCGGCAGCGGGGTCACGATGTGGCCGCCTGTTTCAGTCTGCCAATAGGTGTCCACAACGGGGCAGCGGCTGTCACCCACCACCTCATAATACCAGCGCCAGGCTTCTGGGTTGATGGGTTCGCCCACTGTGCCCAGGATCCTGAGCGATGACAGGTCGTGGGATTTTACAAAGTCGTTGCCCTTACCCATCAGCGCGCGGATTGCAGTGGGCGCAGTATAGAAGGACGACACTTTGTGTTTGGCGCAAACGGCCCAAAACCGGCCAGCGTCTGGGTAGGTGGGCACCCCTTCAAACATCAGCGACGTGGCCCCGTTGGCGAGCGGGCCATACACAATATACGTGTGACCGGTGACCCACCCCACGTCCGCCGTACACCAATAGATCTCACCAGGCTGATAATCGAACGTCAGCTGATGAGTCATCGCGGCGTAAAGAAGATAGCCGCCGGTGGTGTGGACGACGCCCTTGGGCTTGCCCGTTGAGCCAGACGTATAGAGGATGAAGAGCGGGTCTTCCGCGCCCACTTCTTCTGGCGGGCACTCATCAGCCACTTGGCCGGCAAGGTCATCATAAAAATAGTCACCCTCAGGCCGCATGGCGACCTGCTGGCCCGTCCGCTTCACCACAAGGCACTTCACGCCGTCATCGCAGGTGAGGAGCGCTTGGTTGGCGTTGTCCTTCAGCTTGGTGACCCTGCCCCCGCGGGGGGCGCCGTCAGCGGTGATGAGGAGCGTTGCCTCGCAGTCATTGATCCTGTTGGCGAGGCTGTCGGGCGAAAAGCCCGCAAACACCACCGAGTGGATGGCGCCGATCCGCGCACAGGCGAGCATCGCATAGGCCGCCTCAGGGATCATCGGGAGGTAAAGGATCACCCGGTCACCCCTGCTGACGCCGAGCGACTTCATAACGTTGGCGAACTTCGAAACGCGGGCGTGTAGCTCTTTGTAGGTGATGTGCTCGGCGGCCGCGTCAGGATCGTCGGGTTCCCAGATGATCGCGGTCTTGTCGCCGTGTTCAGCCAGATGCCGGTCAATGCAGTTGTGGGCAACATTGAGCGTGCCGTCTTCAAACCACCGGATCGATACATTTGGGTGCATGAAGTTGACGTTCTTCACGGTGGTGAAGGGCTTCATCCAATCGAGGCGTTTGGCTTCCTTGGCCCAAAAGGCCTCCGCGTCGCCCACGGACTGCGCATACATTTCTTCGTATTTTGCCTTGTCGACATGGGCGTCTGCCGCAATGGCCGCAGGCACGTTGATTGTTGACATGATTGTTCCCCCCCAACGTTTTTCAACCCCAAGCGTTACCGAGTTCGGCCAGAGGCGTCCACTTGTGGCGTGAGGATTCGGCCAGCGGGATGGGGCAGGAGGACCATTTTCACAGCCAGCTTTCCTTCCCCGGGTGTGCCCCCTATGCTTTCACCAAAATGACTGTGACGGAGAGGAATGCATCCCGTGAAGTTTACGACGACGCTGATTGCGGCCGGGATGGCCGCCACCCTTCTCGCCGCCCCTGCGCACGCCCAGAGCGAGGACTACCTCCTGGCGACGGCATCGACGGGCGGGACCTACTATCCCGTGGGTGTGGCCATTGCGACGCTTGTGAAAGTGAAGCTCCAGCCGCGTGACAAGATCGGCATGAGCGCCATCAACTCGGCGGGCTCTGGCGAAAACGTTGCGCTTTTGCGCGATGGCGAAGTGCAGTTCGCCATCATTCAGGGCCTCTTCGGCGCCTATGCCGCGACGGGGACGGGCCCGCTTGCCGAGCAAGGGGTACAGGAGAACCTGCGCTCGCTCACCATGCTGTGGCCCAATGTTGAGCACTTCGTGGTGAAAAAGGACGACGTGAAGACCGGCACCATCGATGATATTGCTGGTGTTGAGGGCGACACGGTCTCCTTCGGCCGCCAAAACTCAGGCACCATCGGGTCGAATCGCACCATCTTGGGCAACCTCGGCTACAACATGGATGCCGACTTTGACCTTGCGTACATGGGCTATGCGCCCTCCGCCGAAGCGCTCCAAAACGGTCAGATCGAAGCGATGTCGACGCCCGCCGGCCCGCCCGTGTCGGCTGTCAGCCAAGCGTTTGCGAACATGGGTGACGAGATTGCAATCCTCTCCTTCACCGAAGAGCAGCGCGTGAAGGCCAACGGCAGCTTCGATGATTTGTGGACCACCTACACGCTTCCCGCAGGCCTCTACCCCGGTCTTGATGAGCCGGTGACCACCATCGCGCAGCCCAACTTCCTCGCTGTGGACGCCTCTGTGCCGGAAGAGACGGTGTATAAGATCACCAAGACCATTTACGAGAACCTTCCCTTCCTGCAGGCCATTCATCCCGCCACAAAGGCGATGAGCATTGAAAACGCCATCGGGGGCCTGCCGGCGAAGCTCCACCCGGGCGCGCTGCGCTACTATGAAGAAGTCGGCGTTGATGTGCCTGACCGGCTGAAATAGCCACCCAACCGGCGGACTGTCGTGGACGCCGTCACGCTGGTGTCGCGAGGTGCCGTGTTGCCCTCGCGGTACCCTCGAAGCGCGCTTTGGTGAGCGCTCCTTTGCCGGCCGCCGCGTTCGTCCGCGGTGGCGTCAGAACGCCCGCATCAACTTTGGAAGGAGCGGGCGATGGCGCTCGATGAAAGCCAAGAGAGCAGCTCGGCGCCGCTCTTTGGGCCGGGACCTTTGGGCAAGCTCCTTGTGGTCCTCGCAGTCTTCATCTCGCTCTTCCACATTGTTGCCAATACCCTTGGCACCCCCATTGAAGATGCGCTGCTTGCCCTTGCAGAGGCTGTGCCGGGGGGCGCTCCGGTTTTGGTACCCGTCGGCCGGTGGTTCGGCGATGTGGCAACGCTCTCGACGCTGACCCTGTGCGCGGTGCACTTTGCGGGCTTTGCCGTTTTGTGCGCGCTCAACATTCCCCTCATCCCCACCAAGACCGAGCAGGGCCGCCGGATCGTCCTCGCGGTCGATGCGCTGATTGGGCTTGCCGTTGCGGGCTCGGCGCTGGGGCTCGCCGCCAGCGAAAACGCCATTTACGCGCGGGGCGTCACCCTCAACACGCTGGAGTGGGTGATGATCATCATCGTGGTCGCCGGCGCCATTGAGTTTACCCGCCGCACGACCGGCTGGATCATCCCCGTCCTCATCATCGTTGCCATCACCTACCCGACCGTTTGGGGCAACGATATCGGCGGCGTCTTCCGTTTTGCGGGGCTGTCGGTGGAGACGGTCGCCTTCAGGTCGATCTTTTCGGACGAGGGAATGTTCGGACTGATTGGGCAGATTTCGGCGACGTTCGTTTTCATGTTCATCCTGTTCGGCGCGTTTTTGATCCGCTCTGGCGCGGGCGCGTTCATTGTGGATCTCGCCCGCGCGGCGGCCGGCCGGCTGACGGGTGGGCCAGGGTTTGTGGCGGTGATCTCGTCAGCCCTCACCGGCACCATCTCAGGCTCGGCCATCGCCAATACGGTCTCCACCGGCGTCATCACCATCCCGTTGATGCGCCGCTCCGGCTTTCCCCCGCGCTTTGCGGCGGGCGTTGAAGCAGCCGCCTCCACAGGCGGGCAGGTGATGCCGCCGATCATGGGGGCAGGGGCCTTCGTCATGGCCACCTATACGCAGATCCCTTACCTTCAGATCGTGGAGGTCGCTCTGCTGCCGGCGATTGTCTACTTCGCCTCCATCGCCCTTTTTGTGCGCATTGAAGCCAAGCGCTCAGGCGTTGTGGCCGTCACCGATGGCGAGCGGGTGATCGATGTGCTGCGCCGCGGTGGTCCGTCCTTCCTCATCCCCATCGGGACGTTGATGGCGCTGCTGATCTCAGGCTTCACGCCCACCTATGCGGCGGGCTTTGCGATTCTGTCTGTGGTTGCCGCCTCGTGGCTGACGCCCAACAAGATGGGGCTGCGCGCGGTGATCGAAGCGCTGGCCCTTGGCGCGCGCAACATGATCACCACGGCGGTGCTGCTGATCGCGGTGGGGCTGATCGTCAACGTCATCGCGATGACGGGGATCGGCAACACCTTCTCGCTGATGATTGCAGACTGGGCCGGCGGCGATCTCCTCATCGCGCTCACTTTGATTGCGCTGGCCTCGCTGGTCCTTGGTATGGGGCTTCCGGTGACGGCGGCGTACATTGTGCTTGCGACGCTCTCGGCGCCGGCACTCCAGCAGCTCATCCTCGCCAACGCGTTGCCCGATGCCACCATTGCCGCCAACAGCATCGCCCAGATGGTGAGCGGAACCCTGGACGAGACGATCAAGCCCTTCTTCTACCTGGCTGATCCCACCACCATCGCGACCCTTGCCGCGCCCATGAGCGAAGCCGATGCAACCGCGCTCTACGCCACGCTCTCGCCGGAGGTGCTCGACCAAATCCACCGCGCTGCCCGCGGCGCCCTTGATCCGGCCATTATCGTGGGCGCGCTCCTTTCAGCGCACATGATCATCTATTGGCTGAGCCAGGATTCCAACGTCACGCCGCCGGTCTGCCTCACAGCGTTTGCCGCCGCCGCCATCGCCAAAACGCCGCCCATGTCGACAGGGGTTGTGGCGTGGAAGGTGGCCAAGGGCCTCTACATTATGCCGGTGCTCTTTGCTTACACGCCGTTCCTGTCGGGATCGACGTCTGAGGTGGCGGTGATTTTCGTGCTCGCCCTCATTGCCGTTGCAGCGCTCGGCACAGCCATTGATGGGTATTTTGAAGCGCCCATCCCTTGGTACGCGCGGGCGGGGCTGGTGGTTGCAGGTTTGGCGCTCCTTTACCCCTTTGGGCTTGCGGTGCACATCGGCGCTGCTGCGGCCGTCATTGTCCTGCTTGGCCTTAACGTGATGGCGGAGCGGCGGTTGCGGCCCGCCTGAGGATGAGCCACCACCATTTGCCTCGCCAGCACAATGTGTGCTCGGTGGCGCGGCGGCGCAGACGGTAGGTGGCCATTTCCATGTCCCGAACACTCTCACTGCCCAAGAGCCTTTTTCGGCCCCTCGGCACCCTTGAGGGTGAGACCGACACCATGCCCGCCCGCGTGGCGAACCTGGTGGTGGCCGAGGAGTGGCGCTCCGAGCGTCTCATCGGCTGGGTCCAACTGGCCGTGATATCGATCTTCGCATCGCTCTACCTGATCGCCCCCCGCCCAAGCGACGCGCAGGACGCCATGTTCGAGCCGGTGCCCCTCGTCCTCACCTGTTACACGCTCTTTACCATCGCGCGGATTTTTGCCGCCTATAAACGGTTCTTGCCCGGCTGGCTCCTTGTGACCTCGATGATTGCGGACGTGGTCCTCCTTTACGCGCTCATCTGGACGTTCCACCTCGCCTACGCGCAACCGCCAGCGTTTTATTTAAAAATCCCAACATTTTCGTACATATTTGTTTTCATCGCGATCCGCGCTTTAAGGTTTGATCCGCGATTTGTTTTAAGTCAGGGCGTTTTTGCTGCGCTCGGTTGGCTTTTCATGGTGCTTTACGTCATCGAAGAAAGCGGAACGGATGTAATTACGCGCTCATTCGTTGAGTATTTGACGCAAAATCTTGTGCTGATCGGTGCCGAATTCGATAAGATTTTTACAATCCTTCTGTGCTCGGGCGTTCTGGCGCTTGCGCTTTACCGGGCGCGGGCCACGCTGTTGGTGGCTGTGCGCGAAGGGGCAGCGCGGCGCGACATGGGCAAGTTCTTTGGAGCCGGCGTCGCAGAGGCCATCACATCAATGGAAGATGCCGCGGCGCCAGGCGATGCGTCCGATCGCGATGCTGCGATCCTGATGCTGGACCTGCGGGGCTTTACCGACTTTGCCGGCGTCCATCCACCTGACAAAGTGGTGGATGTGCTGACAGAGTATCACCGGCTGGTCATTCCCATCATCGAGCGGCACGGCGGTGTGGTGGACAAATTCCTGGGTGATGGGGTGATGGCGACGTTCGGCGCGCTGGAGCGCTCCGAGACCGAAGCGGCAGACGCGATCCGCGCCCTCACCGACGTCATCAGGGCATCTGACAGCTGGGATGAGTATCTTAGAGCGATGAACCTGGAGCCCATGCCCATCAACGGCGCAGCGGTGGCGGGCCGCGTGGTGGCGGCGACCCTGGGGAGCGAGGGGCGGCTTGAATTCACCGTTATCGGAGGCGCGCCCAATCTTGCTGCTAAGCTCGAAAAGCACAATAAGGTCACCAAGACGAAGGCGCTCACAGACGCAAAGACCTTCGAACGCGCAAAGGCTGAAGGCTTTGACGGGGCGGGAGTGGAACTGGGCCCTGCCCGGCTCAACAAGGGCGCGGAGCCTGTGGCGCTTATCAAACTCGCATAAGGAGCAGGGTGTGGGGTATTTGCTGAACGGTGTCTGGCGCACCGACTCTGCAAGTTTTGCCAGCAAAAGCGGGGCATTTGAGCGAAAGGCGGCCGCCTTTCGCAATTTCGTGACGGCCGATGGCGCCCCCGGCCCCACAGGCGTGGGCGGATTTGAGGCGGCGGCGGACCGCTATCACCTTTATGTTTCGCTCGCCTGCCCTTGGGCCCATCGGGCGCTGATTATGCGTGAGCGCAAGGGGCTCACCGATATGATTGGTGTTTCGGTGGTCCACTGGTTCATGGGCGAAGACGGGTGGACCTTCCAAGATGGCCCAGGCACCATCCCCGATACGGTGAATGGCGCCGAGGCAATGCGCGATATTTATGTGAAAGCCGACCCTGAGTATTCGGGCCGCGTTACCGTCCCTGTGCTGTGGGACAAAGAGCGCACGACGATCGTCAGCAACGAATCATCAGAAATCATTCGCATGTTCGATAAGGCGTTTGCCCACCTGGGCGCGGCGGACAGCGACCATCGCCCAGATGCCCTCGCTCAAGAGATCGATGGGGTGAACACGCGCATCTATGAAACGCTCAACAACGGTGTCTACCGTTCA
>JBCDLN010000094.1:0-12611 GCA_038745295.1 Pseudomonadota bacterium
CGCGCGCGATGCACGGCCCGCCAATCCCCACAAACGGCAACGAAAGACCGCGGCCCCGAAGCATTTCAGGGAACGCCTCAGCATAGGTGAGGGGGACCGCATCAGACCCAGGCACCAACCCTTTCGTCACCAGGGCGAGCATCCCTTTGGGTTGCAACCGTTCCAGCTGATCCGCCGCCCACGTGATCCCCGGGGAAGAAACACCAATCACCGTTACATCAGCGCGCGCCGCATCAGCCTCGCTCACCGATGCTGCCGTCACCACCTTCACGCCTTGAGGAAGCGGCGCACCCAGCTTGGGGTGGCCACCAAGGTCGGTCTCAAGCGCTTTCACAATGGCGCTGTCGAGCGAGGTGCCCGCGAGCGTCACCTCATGACCATTGTCGGCCGCGGGGACGGCAAGCGCGCTCCCCATCACCCCCGCGCCCAAGATGAAGACACGGGCCATCAGACGAGCCGCGCCTGCGAGTTGGCGTCAAACAAATGAACGTTGGCCGGGTTGATGGAAAGATGAACCACCTCGCCATGCTTAGGCCGGCGCCGCTCAGGAAGTACAACGCGCAGCTCTTCTCCCTCAAGATCCACGTGGAGAAGTGTTTCAGCTCCAGTGGTCTCCGCCATCAAGACTTCGCCTTTGACAGGACCATCATCCCCCAGCGCAATGTCCACAGGCCGCACACCGAAGACAACGTCCGCCCCGCGGCCGGCAGCGGTCTCAGGCGCCGGCAGCAGCGTGTTGCCAAAGCGCACGCCCGGTGTTCCGTCAGCGGCCTCCATTTTCCCTTTCAAGAGGTTGATGGCAGGCGATCCAATAAAGTCGGCGACAAAAAGGTTGGCAGGGCGGTCGTAGACATCATCGGGCGAACCCTTTTGCATAATCTCACCGCCGCGCATGACCACAATCTCGTCGGCCATAGTCATCGCCTCCACCTGATCGTGGGTGACGTAGACGGTGGTCGCGTCCAGCCGGTCGTGGATGCGGCGGATCTCATAGCGCATTTGCGCCCTAAGCTTCGCATCAAGGTTGGACAAAGGTTCATCAAACAAAAAGACCTGCGGGTCGCGCACAAGTGCCCGCCCCATCGCCACCCTTTGTCGCTGCCCGCCCGAAAGCGCTGCGGGCTTGCGCTTCAAGAGCGCCGTCAGATCCAAGATCTCGGCCGCCCACTCAACCTTTTCTTTGATCTCTTTCTTAGGCACCCGCCGGATTTGCATGGAAAATGCAATATTGTCGAACACTGACATTTGCGGGTAGAGCGCATAGGTCTGAAACACCATCGCAATATCGCGGTCCCGCGGGTGGATGTTGTTCATCCTTTGCCCGCCGATCCGGATCTCGCCACCGGTGATGGTCTCAAGCCCTGCCGTCATGCGCAAAAGTGTGGTTTTCCCGCAGCCGGACGGGCCCAAAAGCACAACAAACTTGTTGTCCGGGATCGTGAAGCTGATGTCTTCCATCACCTTCACGTTGCCATAGCTTTTGGCAACCTTGTCGTAGTCCACTTCAGACATGGAGCCCCCTAGCGCACGGTTTCGATGTAGGGCGCGAGAAGGCCCGCATCGTCAGCAAGATCAAGCATAGAAAAGCGATCCCGCGTGAACCGCGCATCACGCAGCACTTGGTAAAAGAACGCCTCCGAAAGGCCCAACTCGGCGCCGCTTCTTTGGCAACCAGCCCGCGCCATCGCCTCATCAATCTCAGCCGAAGGGCGCGCCACGGCAAGAAGATCACCGCGGAACTGATCCCACCGCTCGCCAAAATAGGCGTTGAGCCGCTCCGCCTCGCCGGCATCGATGGCCTTAGCGGCGGTCGCGTCCATCATGGTCGCGCCCATCTCATCGCCGTAGGTCTGCCGAAGTCGCGCCTCCGGCACCTTGGTGGGCGCAATCTTGGGCGGGGTGTCCGCGCCCAGGATCTGATCTTGCAGCCGGCTCATGATGAGCGTTCCAACGCCCACCTGTTCGCCATGGGAGGTCCCGGGGTGTGCCCCAGTCTGGCTTTCAGCAAACATATCAATGGTGTGGGAGATCATATGCTCTGCCATCGAACCCACATGGGTTGTTCCGGTAAACGATGTGGAGAGCCCCATAATCGCTGCCACCCGGGTGAGCGTCGCGAGCCCATCAGGATCACCGTTTTGGATGGCACCCGCTTTTTCGATGAGATGGTCTTCGTCAATGGCCAGAAGCGTATAGGCAACATCTGAATAGTCGCTGCCGAAGAGGTAGTGCGACATCAGCCAGTCAACTTGCGCGGTTGTCCGGCAAATCACGTCAGCAAAGGCTGCCGCGATCAACCGCTTGGGGCAGTTCGCCAAAACGTCGAGATCGAAGAAAACCCCCTTGGCGGAATGGCAGGTGATCGATTTCTTGAACCCGCCAAACGATACCGACGCTGTGGGCGTCGTATAGGCGTTCATGGGCGAGGTCGGGAAGACGCTATACTCGCGGCTATCAAGAAACGTTGCGTATTTGACGCTGTCGGAGACGGTGCCTGAGCCCACAGCAATGAGCGCCTCTGCGCCGGCGGTGAGCTTGCTCAGCTCCTCCACCCCCTCGCCGGTGCATCGGGGCTTTTGCCAGACAAGCTCGTCCACCGTTCCGCCGTCCGCCTCGAGCGCTTTGAGAACGCGCTCGCCCAGGGCCGCTTTGGTGAAGGCATCATGCACCACCATCAACCGCTTGCCGCCATGGCGGGCGCGCACCAGCTCAGCCTCGCGCCCAGCAAGGCTTTGCTCAATCACAATGTCTTCAACGGGGATCCCTTGTGCTTTGCCAGTCTTGGGCTCCACCCAAGTACCGGCCACAAGCTCATCGATGACGCCCGTAAAGGTGCCGCTCACACTTCTTCTCCACCAGCAAAGGCGTCTTGTTCTTGAAAAGCGACAAGGCGCTGGTTGATATCGGCCGTTGCTGCGTAAAGCCGGCCATAGATCTCTTTGAGGTCTTGGTAGCGCGATGCCACCGCAAGGTTCGGTTCAATCGCCTCGGTCTTGCCAGCCATTCCCGCCGCCGCATCCGCAATGGACCCATAGAGACCCGCGCCGGCCGCTGCGATCATCGCCGCCCCCAGCGCAGACGCTTCGTTGGTGGCAGAAATGCGCACCTCTTTGCCCGACGCATCCGCCAGCATCTGACGCCACAATTGGCTGGCAGCCCCACCGCCAATGGCCACAAAGTGATCCACCGCCGTCCCAGTCGCCTTTTCCGTCGCCCCGGTGCGGCTCACCTGATCTAGGGTGATCCCCTCCAAAATCGCCCGGTAGACGTTCGCCTGCTTGTGACTTGATGAGAGACCAATCATCACGCCGCGCGCATCGGTATCCCAGTGGGGATCCATCACACCCGACAAGTAGGGAAGAACCATCGCCCCTTGCGAACCGATGGGAAGGTTCATCGCCTCAGCTTCAAGCCGGGCGTAAACATCAGCGCCATCATCAGTATCCACAAACTGATTGACGAACCAGTCGAGAAAAAACGTGCCCGACCGCAAGCAGTTTTCCAGAATATAACCTTCGCCATGGCCGGCAATTTCTGTGCGCCACGCTTTGTCGTAGTGGTAGGTGGGCGACCAAACGCCGGACACGACGGCCGTCCCAAGGTTGATGTAGGCCCGTGTGGGGATGGTGCAGTTTGTGCCAAGGCCCGCGAGCTGCCCATCGCCGCCACCGGCATAAACGGGTGTGCCTGGAGCAAGACCCGTTTCCGCCGCCGCCTCTGCCGTGACCGTCCCCAGGAGTGTTCCGGGGGGGTAGGCTGCTGGCAGCCGCGTCTCTTCAAGCCCCATCGCGTCGAGGAGGGGCACCGACCAAGTCTTGCCCTCAAGATCAAAAAGGCCAAGCGGATCAGCGCTCGGCCAACCGGTGCGAAGCGGCCCGCCAGCAAGGCAATGGACGAGGTAGGACTGAACATCGGCAAAGGTCGCCGCGCGGGCAGCCACGTCAGGCTCTTTCTTCAGCACCCAGTGGATGCGGTAGGCAGCGCTTGTCGTGTCAGGAATGCGGCCGGTGATGGCGTGGATGCGCTCAGCCCCAGCGGTTTCGGCAAACTCCTTCACATCAAGGCGGGAGCGCTCATCAAGCCACAAAATCGCGGGCCGCACCGGCACACCATCCGCGTCGAACACCCCCAAGGTTTCCCGCTGGTTGCTGATCGAAAGGCCTTTGACAGCACTCGCGTCGAGCCCGTCTAGACAGCCCTGAAGCGCTGCCACCGTAGAGCGCCACCAATCCCGCGGGTCCTGCTCGAAATAACCCATCTGCGGGTTGGTCATAGGAATGGCGGACCGGCCCTCGCTCAAAAGCCTGCCCGCCGCATCAAAGGCCAAAGCTTTCGTGCTGGTGGTGGACGAATCAATACCAATCACAATGGGTGCCGTCATGACCGGCACTCCGCAAGGGCGCCGTCGATCACACGATCAGGGATGAGCATTGATGGTCCATACATGTCGTGGGTCGCGGTCACGCGCGCCCAAACGAGGGGGAGGGCCGCAGCACCAACACCGCGGCCCCCCGGTTCGACTAGCCGGAGACGATTTCGTCAACGCGAGACTTGATGAAGTCCATCGTGTCTTTGGCGTTGTCGTACTCGCCGGCAAAGAAGCGACCAAGCTCCACAGGAATGGTGTCGTTGGAGAGTTCTGCCCATTCGGGAAGGTCGGGCTCAGAGCCCATGTGGTTGGCAATGGTCTCACGCACCGCATCAAGGTGACGGGTGGTGCCGGCAATGCCGCGCTTGGCGTTGGCCTTCACACGGGGATCATCATAGGCCGACGTCCGCGTGGGGCCGGTGCCGCCGCCCAGCGTGGTGATGAACACCTGCGTTTCAGGCGACGTTGCCCACTGTGCGAAGAGCCAAGCCGCATCCGGGCCTTTGGCATACTTCGACACCGCAAGCGAAGACCCCCCTTGGTGACCAACGCCCGGGATTTCGCCGTAGCCGGTCTCAGACACGGTCCGCAGCTTGTTGGCGGCCGGCGGCACCGTCGCGTTCATGAGGCCAGACACGGTGGACGATTCGGGCGCATCCCAAGACGGGAAGAACTCACCCCAAGACAAGACCGTGCCCGCAATCCCTTGCGCCACAGACTGGCCTTGCCCGTCCCACGTCCAACCGGTCACGCCGGGAGGCATATTCTCTTTGAGCTTCACCCAGTATTCCATGGCTTCGAGGCCTTCAGCATCGTTGCCGGTGAACTTGCCGTCCGGGCCGAAGATCGAGCCGCCATGGCCCCAAAGCCACGCTGTCCAGTCACATTCCAGCGAATAGTGGCCCGATTTCATCTGGCCGGTGGTGCCGTAAACTTCCGGCCCCTTCGCCTCTTGGATCTTCTGGGCGTTGGACAAGAACTCCGCCATGGTGGTGGCGGGCTTCAGGCCAAGCTCTTGGAAGACATCTTCGCGGTACATCTGGATGAAGATCGGAATGTCGTACGGCACACCGCACATGATGCCGTCGTACATGGAAATCCCGTCGACGAGCGCTTTCAAAAAGTCGTCGAAGTCGTAGTTGGGCATGGCGAGTTCGCTGTTGGCCGCGTACTTTTCGCGCGGGTCCACAACGTCGCCAGAGAACGCTGCCATCCAGGACTGGTCGAGGTAGTAAAGGTCGTAGGTGCCAAGACCCGATGCCACGTCCAGCGTCAGTTTTTGGAGAACCTGCTCCAGCGGCAGCGTTTCGATCTCCACTTTGATGCCGGTCGCTTCTTCGAAGAAAGGCTTCAGCGCGGAGTTGATGGCGTTCGACGGCGGGGTCGATTCGGTCGCAAGACGCACGGTCTGGCCGGCGAAGGGTTTGCCCACATCCTTGAGCCAGGCCATCATGTCGCCCTGCCACTCAATGGTCTGCTGCGCTTGGGCGGGCGAGATGAAGCCCATGCCCGACCGCGCGGCAAGGTGGGCGCTGCCTGCAAGAGCGCCGGCGCCAAGACCCAGCTTGCCAGCAGCGCGCAGGAAGCTCCTGCGATCCATTTCACCGCGCGCAAAGCGGTCCGCGATGGACGCCCGCCAAAGCTTTTTATCGTGTGAGTTCATAGTCCAACCTCCCTCAAGGTCATCCGTTCGTTAAACGGTATATTGGGCGCAATGATCCCGCGCCCAGCGTCTCCCCGTGCTCCATCATTGCTTGAGGGAGCCGAGGGTGAGCCCGCGCACCAAATTGCGCTGCACGAGCAAGATGAAGATGAACGCCGGCAACATCGCCGCCACACCAAGCGCCGCCATATTGCCCCACGCTGTGCCTGTGGATGTCACAAACGTCGACGACACCACAGGCACCGTTTTGAGGCTCGTCTGGGTGAGCGTCAGGACGAACAAAAACTCCGTCCATGAGAAGATGAAACACAGGACAGCCGTCGCCGCGATCCCGCCCATCGCCATCGGCGCCACAATCTTCCAAAAGATCGTAAAGCGCGAGGCACCATCGATGAGCGCAGCTTCATCAATCTCCGTGGGAATATCGTCAAAGAAGCTCTTCAGAAGAAGCACAGCCAGCGGCAAGTTCATCAACGCGTGGATGAGAACGACGCCGATATACGTGTCGAGTAGGCCGAAATTCTTATAGATAAAGAACATCGGGATCGCGACAGCCACAGGCGGCATCATCCTGGTCGACAGCACGTAGAACACAAAATGCTGCTGACCGCGGATCCTCATGCGCGAGAGGGCGTAGGCCGCCAAGGTCGCAATCACGACCGAAAGGAGCGTCGAAAAGAGGGCGACAACCACAGAGTCGTAAAGCCGTGGCAGCATGTAAAAGTTGCCGCCGCCGGGCAGCACCTCAAGGCCGCGCGCAAAGCCGAAGGAGATGCCAAACACCTCCTCAAACGACTGAAAGCTCCACTCAAAGTTCGCAAGCTTCGGCGGCAGCGCGAAGATATCGCGCTCAGGCTTAAATGCCACCGTAATCCAGTAGTAGATGGGGAACGCAAAGATCGCGACCACCAACCACGCCACCACGGCGCGCACAATGCGCTGGGTTGAGCTCATCACCATGGCATCACCACCTGAGCCGCGTCACGTACACAAAGATGTTCGCCACCACCAAGATGATGATGAGCGCAAAGAGGCTGATGGTCGCCCCATAACCCCACTTGATGAAGCTGAACGTCTGCTGCCACGCATAAAGAGAGAGGGTATACGTGGCTGTCCCCGGCCCGCCCGACGTCATGACGTAGACATAATCAAAGGTTCGGAAGAGGTCGATGCCGCGGATGAGGACGGCAATGGCAATCACCTTACTCATCATCGGCAACGTCAGCCGCCAAAACACTTGGAAGGCGTTGGCGCCATCGATCATCGCCGACTCAAATGGATCCCGCGGCATTGCGCGCAGGCCAGCCACAAAGATCAGCACCATGAACGGCGTCCATTGCCAAATATCAGCGAGCATCACGCCCGCCAGCGCAAGGTTAGGATCGGCAAGGATTGTCCCCGTCTCACTCATCAGCCCAAGCGATTTCAGGACAAACGGGATGAGACCAAACTGGGAATCCTCCATGAGGTAAAACATCATCCCAGTGATCGCCGGCGGGATCACCAACGTCAGCGTCAGCACACCGCGCAATATTCCAAAGCCACGGTCATCACTGTCGAGCAGCAGCGCCAGCGCCATCCCCAACACCACCTGGATGACCAGACACACCCCCGTATAGGTGAGCGTCACCCAAAGGGCGCCCCAAAGCCGCGTGTCGTTAAAAAGTGTGCGCCAGTTCTCAAGTCCCACAAACGCAAGACCACGCTCACGCGGGACAAACTCATGGAACGACAGCCAAATGTTGTAGAAAAACGGATAGATCGCAAAGACCAACAGCATCACGATCAGCGGCGACAGCCAGATCCACGGGCTGTCTGTTATGTACCGACGCGAGCGCATGGGTGCGCGGCGTTGAAGCTCGTCGCCAACAGCGCCTTCGCCGCCGGTTGTTGGCGCGCTCCCTTGCACCCGATGCCCCCTCCCTTGGCCAAACGCGTCTCCCGCGCGTTGGTCCGAAACAATAGGTGACATTTTTTACGAAGCAAGATCAATTGTTCACCACCCGCCATCGCGTTAGGTTGTGCCCTAAGGGGAGAATGACGCAGTGGATGGACCAAATCTGACAAAGCCCGCACTGGACGACGGTGCATCGGCGTGGCCAGAGCAATTGGCCGTGCGCATTGCCTGGTGCTACTACGCCCTTGGGCTCACCCAACAGGAGATCGCCGAGCGGCTTCATATTACGCGGGTGAAGGTCAACCGCCTGTTGGCCGAAGCGCGGCGGCGGGGCGTCGTTAGGATTACCATCACCTCCAAGCTTGCTGAGAATGTGGAGCTGGAAGAGCGCCTCAAAACCCGTTTCGACCTTGCTGATGCGCGTGTGGTTTTGGGCACCGACGATGAACGCGACCTTGCCGAACTCTTGGGCCGTGTGGGTGCTGAAATCTACTCAGACCAAATTGTCGAGGGTCAAACCATTGGTATCGGCTGGGGGATCACCCTCAAGGCATTCGCCACCGCCATGCCCGAACACCCCCTCACCCGTGCGTGTGTCGTGGCCATGCTGGGCTCGCTCACCCGGCGATCCTCCATCGATGCGTTTGAGGCGGCAACACAGCTTGCGCAAAAACTCCACGCTGAGTGCTTCTACATGCCCGGCCCGCTTATTTGTGACAGTAAAAATACGCGCCAGGCCTTTGGGGCACAGCCATTAATGCATGAAGTGTTTGAACGGGCGCACTGTGCAGACCTTGCCATCGTGAGCGTTGGCGGTGTGGAGAGCGGCACCATCCGCCAAGTGGGCCTCATTGAGGACGACCAGTTAAAGAGCGTCCAAAACGCCGGGGCTGTTGGGAATTTTTTAGGGCACTACATAGACGGTGCAGCCCAAATCGTAGATCATCCCATCAACAAGCGTGTGCTTGGTATCCGCCCAGATGCTCTAAGAGACATTGAACGGCGCGTGATGATTTCCGGGGGGGCGATGAAGATCCCGGCATTGCGCGCTATCTTAAATGCAGGTCTCCTCACCGAGATCGTCACCGACCAGGACAGCGCCCGAAGCCTTCTGGACGACACCTGAAGAAGGACCCCTTATGAACGACGCCGAACGTGCCCTTCGGGGTGAGATCATACGCACCTGCCTGGCGATGCAGGAGCGCGGCATCAACCAGGGGACATCGGGCAATGTGTCGGCCCGGTGGAACGATGGAATGCTCATCACCCCATCGGGAATACCTTACGAAACCATGGCACCTGAAGATATTGTCTTTATGTCACTGGACGGGACCACTAAAGGTCTTCATGCGCCCTCATCGGAATGGCGCTTCCACCGCGATATTTTGCGCGAACGCGATGACATTAACGCCATCGTCCACGCCCACCCTGTCTTTCTAACGGGGCTTGCGATCCTGAACAAAGACATCCCTGCGGTGCACTACATGATTGCCGCTGTGGGGGGCCCCACCATCCGCTGCGCCCCCTACGCCACTTACGGCACCGAAGAGCTTTCCAAAAACGCGCTTGCCGCCCTTGAAGGGCGCACGGGCTGCATCCTCGCCAACCACGGCGTGATTGCATGCGGTCATAGCCTTGATCGTGCGCTGTGGCTTGCGTCGGAAATGGAGACCCTCGCGCAGCAATATACTGTGGCGATCCAAACAGGCACACCCGTTGTCCTGCCTGACGAAGAAATCGCCCACGTTATCGAAAGATTCAAAGGCTACGGGCCTAAGGCGAAAAGCGCCCCAGCCGATGCGGTTGAGACCAAGCTCCCTCCGAAGGTCCCGCCCAAAAAGCCTCCTGCACGCAAGGCCAAAGCTGAGGCGGCGCACACCAAGGCCGAAGCGGCGCCCGCACCAAAGCCACCTGCAAAAAAGACAACACGCATCAAAAAGGCCGCCAGTTCGCAAACCACGACAGCTCCAGCAAGTGCTGCGGTTGAGGCTGAAAAGCCGAAGGCCAAACGCGCTGGGCGCAAGGCAGCAGAAAAATCTGCCCCCAAGCGCGCGGCAGCCAAACGCGTCGCGGCATCAAACACCCCAGCTTCTCAAAGCGTGGCATCAGCCGCCGAAACCGCCGCGCCAGCGCCAAAGGCGGCCAGGAAAAAGCAGCCGGCCCGGGGCGCCCGCGCCAAGGCTAAGGCGAAAACCGGCGCGTGAGACCAGCGCAGCATGCGCGTTCTTCGAGGGCGAGCACGTTTTCATCCGCTCAGTTTGATTCACGCTGAGCGGAGCGTGCTCTAACTGTAGAAGCTTTGAAGGTTGTTCACTCTCAGCTGCGCCAAAACTCAGAAGTGCCGCCAAAGAACCCTTCCCATGTTCCTTTGGTGGGACACCAAACAGCGACGTTCCTTCGGAGCCGACACTATCAGAACCCCGCGGTGGGCCTGATGGGTCAACCCCGAAGAGGCGAAGCCGTGGGTTGATGCATCAGGCCCATCGCGGGACAATTGACCCTAGGCGGAAGCAGTGAGGCACGGCGCCCTCTGGCGGGTCCGCAATGAAAAACGTTGATGGAAACGACATCTAACCGGCTTCACACCCCAACGTGAACGCCGAGGCTGTTCCAGGAAGGCTCATGGAGCGGCGGATGAGCGCTTGGTAATGCGTCTGCACAAACCTAACCTGCGCAGCGCGGCATCGCAGGCGGCAAGCGGCAAGCGGCAAGCGGCACGGCCGTAGCGTCGTTGCCCCCGCCGCGAACATCGGACGCGCAGATGGCTTTCTGCGTGTGTTAACCCCTCAAAATGGGACGTCGCCGAACTCTTCCACTGGCGTTTGCTCGTCAGGTTCGCCGCCAGCTTTAAGGCGGACTTTCTCCACCCGCATCTCAGCGTCTTTCAAAAGCGCATCGCAGCGCGCCTTCAGCGCCTCACCGCGCTCATAAAACGCAATGCTTTCCTCAAGGGAAACATCGCCGCGCTCAAGCTTGTCGACAATGGCTTCCAGCTCACCCATCGCCGCCTCAAAGCTTAGCCCTTCGACAGCAGCATCTTTCTTTGAGGCAGCGCCCATATCCGGTCCCCACACCCTTTATCAGCGGTATCATCCGTAGTTCGCATCGTCACACCTTGGCCAGCGTCATCACGTGCGCGGCCACAGATCGCTCCAACGCACCCAGATCGTACCCGCCTTCCAGCAACGAAACGAGCCTGCCGCCGCAAAGCGCGTCCGCCACACCCATCATCTCCTCAGTGATCCACACAAAATCGTCCTCTGTCAGCGCCATGCCGCCGAGCGGATCATCATGATGCGCATCAAAGCCTGACGAGAGCAAAATGAGCTCTGGCTGAAACGCTCGCACAGCGCTCACCACCACATCGCGGAACACAGGTCGATAACGCCGCCCATCAATGCCGGCTGCGAACGGAATGTTGACAATATTGCCCACACCCCGCTCGTCCGGCATCCCGGTTCCTGGATAAAGCGGCGATTGATGGGTGGAGACGTAGAGCACCGAGCCATCCTCATAGAAGATGTCTTGTGTGCCGTTTCCATGGTGGACGTCGAAGTCAACGATCGCGACCCGGCCCAAACCGTGATGGGCTTTGGCATGGTGCGCGCCAATGGCAATATGGTTGATCAGGCAAAAGCCCATGGCCCGGTGGCGCTCTGCGTGGTGTCCGGGGGGCCGCGCTGCCACAAAAGCGTTTGGGGCGGACCCGCCCACCACCGCATCGATGGCGGCAATCACTGCCCCACTGGCCCGCTCTGCCGCCTGCCACGACTTGGGGCTCATGTGGGTGTCAGGATCGAGGGAGTGGAAGCCATCTGAAGGCACCCGCGCCTTCACCCCTTCCACAAACGCTTCAGGATGGGCTCGGATGATGGCCTCGTGGGCGGCAGGGGGTGCTTCTCGCGTATCGAGTGCTGAAATTTCCGGCCGGTCGAGCGCGCGGCCCACAGCCTCCATCCGTGCCTGCCGTTCAGGATGGCCTTGCGGCGTCACATGCTCGGCAAAGATGGTATCGGCAAAGATTAGCGTCATCACCCATCTCCTTCGCGCGGGGCAGCTGCGCGCATCAGCCGGTCGCGGATGGCCACCCCCACACCCTCATTGGGAATGGGGGAGACGGCAATCACCCCAACGCCTGTGGCATCAAGCGCCCGCAGCCCGGCATAAAGGCCGCGTGCCGCTTCGTCGAGATCGCCTGAGGGGGAGAGGCGCACGATGTGGGCCGCCTGCGCGCCATCCTCGCCAAACGCAAGCCACCCCTCATCCGCGCGGACATCTTTGGCAGGGACATCAAGGCGCAACAACGCACGCGGCGCATAGTGGGAGTGCAAAAGCCCCGGCGAACGCAGCGGTCCGGCCCGCTCCGCCAGCGAAACCGGGCCCACCACCGCCTCGATGGTCCCAAGGGGGATTGCGCCAGGACGCAACAAACGGGGCGCACCGGTCACATCGATGACCGTCGATTCAACGCCGATGGGAGAGGGCCCGTCATCCACCACCAAATCGATGAGCCCGTGAAGCTCCTCCATCACCGCCTCTGCCGAGGTTGCCGACACGCGGCCCGAACGGTTGGCGCTCGGCGCCACCAACGGCCCGGTCCGGCCCACCACATCGCGAAAGAACGTCACCTGCGGCACCCGCAGCGCAACAGTTGTGCCGCCGCCAAGCGCCGCCTCTGCCAC
>JBCDLN010000095.1:0-12597 GCA_038745295.1 Pseudomonadota bacterium
GCAGTCTTCTTCGCTGTCGTCTTGGGTTTGGCCTTGGTGGTCGACTTCGCCTTCGAAGCCGCCTTTTTCTTGGTGCCACCACCGGCCGCGCGTTTCTTCTCAATGAGGCCAAGCGCTTCTTCAAGGGTGAGGGCTTCAATGTCGGTGCCCTTGGGAAGGGTGGCGTTGATCTTCTCGTGGTTGACGTAGGGGCCGTAGCGGCCCTCGCGCACCGTGACGGCGCCGCCATCGGGATGATCGCCCAACGTCTTCAGCGCCTGGGGTGTGCGCTGGAAGCGGGAGGAGCTGGCGCTTTCAGCAATCACCGTCACAGCGCGGTTGAGGCCAATCTCAAACACATCCTCGATGCTGTCGAGCTTGGCGTATTTGCCGTTGTGGAGAAGGAACGGCCCATAGCGGCCAAGCCCTGCTTGGATGGGCTCGCGCGTTTCGGGGTGCTGGCCCACCTCGCGCGGCAGATCGATGAGCTGGATCGCCTTTTCCAGGGTGATCATCTCAGGCGTCCATCCCTTGGGAAGGGAGGAGCGTTTGGGCTTTTCGCCCTCTTCAGCGGCCATCTCGATATAGGGGCCGAAGCGGCCTGATTTCAGTGCGAGCTCAAGGCCTGTTTGTGGGTGAACGCCCAGGTCTTTGGGTCCGTCGTCCTTCGGCGGGGCATTGGGGTCTTCGCCCAGCTGGCGGGTGAAGTTGCACTCAGGATAGTTCGAGCAGCCGACGAACGCGCCGTAGCGGCCATTTTTGAGTGAAAGCCGGCCGGTATTGCAGAGCGGGCAAACGCGCGGGTCGCTGCCGTCAGGCTTATCGGGGAAGATAAGGGGGGCGAGATCGCGGTTGAGCGCATCGAGCACCTCTGCGGTGCGCACCTCCATCACCTCGCCGATTTGGCGGGAAAAATCGGCCCAGAACTCCCGCAGAACCGCACGCCAGTCGAGCCGGCCGTCAGAGATTGCGTCGAGCTTTTCTTCAAGGTTGGCGGTGAAGCTGTACTCCACATAGCGGTCGAAGAAGGATTCTAAGAACGCCGTCACAATCCGCCCTTTGGAACCGGGGATCAGGCGCTTTTTGTCGAGCGTGACGTAGTCGCGGTCCACCAGCGTGGCGAGCGTTGCGGTGTAGGTGGAGGGCCGGCCGATCCCAAGCTCTTCCATCTTCTTGATGAGCGTCGCCTCGGTATAGCGGGGCGGGGGCTCGGTGAAGTGCTGTGAGGGGGTGACGCTGCGTTTGGCCAGCGCTTCCCCGGCATTGATCGCCGGGAGCCGGCTTTCGTCGTCATCGTCGGCCTTATCGTCGGCCCCTTCCATGTAAGCTTTGATGAAGCCTTCAAAGACCATGACGGAACCCGTGGCGCGCAGGCCGATGGTTTTGCCGTCCTTCGCCGCCTCGATCTCCACCGTGGTGCGCTCAAACTCGGCCGATGCCATCTGGCTGGCGACAGCGCGTTTCCAGATGAGGTCGTAAAGCCGGGCCTCATCGTCGTTGAGGTTGGCGCGCATCTGGGCGGGTTTGCGGGCCACATCTGTGGGGCGGATCGCTTCGTGGGCCTCTTGGGCATTCTTCGCTTTGGTGGCGTATTGGCGCGGCTTGTCGGGAAGGAAGTCTGCGCCGTACTCCGCGCCCACAACGGTGCGAATGGCGGCAATCCCTTCGGGCGCCATCTGAACGCCGTCGGTCCGCATGTAGGTGATGAGGCCGACCGTCTCGCCGCCCACCTCAATGCCTTCGTAAAGGCGCTGGGCCACCTGCATCGTTCGCGCTGAGGAGAAGCCAAGTTTGCGCGAGGCTTCCTGCTGGAGGGTGGACGTAGTGAAGGGAGGCGCTGGGTTGCGCCTGTGGGGTTTTGCCTCCACCGACCCCACTGCGAACGTCGACCCTTCCAGATGGGCGACAATCGCTTTGGCCTCGTCCTCCGTCTTTACGGCGAGCCTGTCGACCCGCTTGCCCTCAAGCAGCGACAGCCGCGCATCGAACTCATCGCCTCGCGGGGTGGCAAGGCGCGTGATGATCGACCAGTACTCCTGCGGGACGAACCGCTCGATCTCAGCCTCGCGGTCGCATACCAGCCGCAGCGCCACCGATTGGACGCGCCCGGCGGAGCGGGCCCCCGGCAGCTTGCGCCACAGGACGGGCGAGAGGTTGAAGCCCACCAGGTAATCCAGCGCCCGGCGCGCACGGTAGGCATCGACGAGATCGTCTTCGATGCTGCGCGGGGCGGCCATCGCGTCAAGAACGGCACTCTTGGTGATTGCGTTGAAGACGACGCGCTGCACCTCTTGCGATTTCAGCGCCTTTTTCTCTTTCAGCACCTGAAGAACGTGCCAGGAAATGGCCTCACCTTCCCGATCGGGGTCGGTGGCGAGGATGACCCTGTCGGCGCCCTTCACGGCCTTCACCAGCTCCGATAGCCGCTTGGAGGCTTTGGAATCCACCTGCCAGATCATGGCAAAATCGTTGTCAGGGTCGACGGAGCCGTCTTTGGGCGGAAGGTCGCGAATGTGGCCATAGGAGGCGACGACCTGATAGGCGCTGCCCAGGTATTTATTGATGGTCTTGGCCTTGGCCGGCGATTCCACCACGACAATGTTCATGCGCACGGCCCCTCCATCCCGCCGACCGCACATAGAGAGCATCGCGCCCCTGTGCAAAGGGGGGTGAGCGATTTGTCGTCTTCTTTCATGGGATGAGCATTGCGCTTTTCAACCAGGGGGATATATGAACTCTCGGCAAGGTTGAGGACAGGCAGGCTTGTCAGGCTGTCGCTGTCGTCGGGGTTGCGGCCTCGCACCCTACTTTCGCTGTGCAACGTTAAACGAGGAGGCCTCGCATTGGCTATGAGCATTCAAGAGCAAAAGCCGGTCGCTTCAGGGGAAGCGGCTTTACCCGAAGCGCTGATCGTGAGCGGTCCGGAAGCGGCACAATACGTGGAGCGTATGTGCACCGAGTTGGCTGGTCTTGCGGACCGAAGCGGGCTGGGCTTCTTGGCCTATCTACTTGAAGTTGCACGTGAAGAAGCCATGCTCCACTGTGATGGTGCGGCAACCTCCCCGCTCGTGCTCCACGGAGAGTTACCCCCCCGCTAAGGCACGCTGGCGCCTTTTAGGGCTCGCCCCAAGGGTGGGGTTGCCAGTTTGAGAGGGCAAAACAGCGAGGGGGCGTGGTGTGACCATCGTCCTCGTTGAGATGCGTGGCCCTCGTTTTCATAAACCGCAGCTGCTGTCGGCGAGGGCGGAGGCTGCAACAGCGTTCTCCTTAAAGCGCGGTTGAGGGCTCTGCGAGCCTTGCCACGCCGCTGCTGCGCGCTCTGAGATCTGCTGAACCCACGTCCTTGTCACGACATTGGGCGCGGCATCTCAACCTGCTTGTCCGCTGTCGCCACCGGCAAGGTGCGCATCCATGCGCTGCCCGTAGAGCGCGGCCTAGCTGTAGAAGCTTTGAAGGTTGTTCACTCAAAGCGCCGTCGAGACTCAGATGTGCCGCCAAAGAACCCTTCACATGTTCCTTTGGTGGGACACCAAACAGCGACGTTCCTCCGGAGCCGACACCGTCAGGCCCACCGCGGGACAATCGACGATAGGCGGGAGCAGTGAGGCACGGCCCCCTGTGGCGGTTCCGCAATGAACAACGTTGATGGAAACGACACCTAGCGCTCTGATCGCCCCTGAGATGGCGACCCCTTGGACGGCTTGCTCAAGGGCTAGCAGCCCCCTAACGATCTGGCCGGCTTTGCCGATCTTGACGAGGGGCCGGGGCAGCGAGTGCCTCAGTCTGCCCCGACCAGCGTTGTGCTCCGCTCTTCCCCGTGCAGCATCTGGGCGCGGCAATAAAACCTCGCCAGGTCACCACCAGCACCAGCAAACATTCCATGGCAGCCCGCAGGACATCATCGTAGCCGCGGACGTCAGAGCGATCGAAGCTTCTCTATCCGAGCCGATGCGGCTCGCCCAGCGTCACTATCCCTGCGGTGGGCATCGCCAAACTATCGGCGGGCTGTCCCCCTGCTCCGCATTGCGCCCGGCCCAGCAGCATGTTCCCTGGCGCAGGCTTTTTTCCATGTGCGCTGGATGTGGCGGACCTTCCTTGCCAATGCCGGCCTAACCTCCCGTGGAGAACGACACGCCGACGGTGCCGCGATGCTACGCGTCCAGTGCGACCTTGCCGTGGACTGCGAGCATAATTCACTGAAATTATGAGCAGATAACCGCTGAGTGCTGGTGTGGATCACCATGCAATCGGATGCTGGCATCGGTCTGCTCATCCCACCAGACGGAGACCGTGACGGTTGCCAGGAAACCCATGGCAGGGCCTTCTCCTGTTGCGTTTACGCGCGGCAACCAGGCGGTCAGCGTTTGGAACGTGCGCCGTGGTCATAGGATCCATGGCTGTTTCTGCGCGTGTTGTCTTCACCCGCGGCGGCAAGGCGGTCGCGGCACCCGTAACCAGTTCACTGAGGTCGTCGGTCCTTTGATGTTGCCCGCTGTGCACCGTGGTCGGTCGCCCGCAGGTGAGCCAGGGATGATCAAATCGGCGGCACACCCGAAATACACCTATTGCGCGAATTGCCTTAAGGCACTCGATTTTTGTTCCTGACGCGGATCGCTGCCCCTCAGGCCAGGTGGAAGATCGCGAGCGGCGTGATTTAGGCCTTGCCCAGCCCGCGTGGGCGGCGGGAGTAGCGCTGCCCGTGCGATGGCTTGGATGCCACAGCCGTCCGTCCCCTCAGCCTAGAGTGATGCTTTTATGTCCGGTTCTGAACCGCATGAAGGGCTTTACGCCTATAGATGCGCCGCCAAGAGTGAGCATAGCGGTCCATAACCATGCGGTTGCTCCTCCACCGGCCCCGCGGCGCGGTCAGGAGAAGGTGGCTCCGGTCACAGTGGCAATCTCAGCGCGCAGCTGCGCTATTCCCTCGCCCTTTGAGGCGGAGGTGAGGAGGACCGCTGGGTAAGCCGCTGGTCGGCGCTTGATTTTGGCTATCGTGTCATCACGGACTGACGATCGACCCGTCTTATCAGCCTTAGTGAGCACCACCTGGTAGCTCACAGCCGCCGTATCAAGAACAGACATGGCATTCTCATCACCCGGTTTGATCCCGTGGCGCGCGTCCACCAGAAGATAAACCCGCACAAGCCCAGGCCTTCCGCGCAGGTAGTCAAAGACCAGCGCGGTCCACGTCTCAACGTCTGACTTGGACGCCCTGGCGTATCCGTAGCCCGGCATGTCCACAACAAGCGGGCCGATCCCATCTTGCCGCGCGAAAAGGTTGAGTGCGCGGGTTCGCCCTGGGGTGTTGGAGGCTTTGGCAAGCCCTTTCTGACCCACCAGCGCATTAATGAGCGAGGATTTGCCGACGTTCGACCGGCCTGCAAAAGCGATTTCGGGCGGTCCAACCGCCGGCAACTGCGCGATGGTGTGACACGACCGCAGGTAGGTCCAAGGCGCGGCAAAGAGCCGCCGACCTTCGTCAAGCCGCGCCGCCTGCGCAGCGGCCTCTCCCTCTAACCGCTCAGCGCGCCCTGGGTCAGAGGACGAGGGCACCGGTGCATCGCCGTCGGTGGGTTGATCCGATGAATGGTCGGCCAAGGGGCTCGACCTTCACCGTCAGGTGGCGCTCTTCTTCGGCTTTTTGAACAGACCCGAGATGTTGTCCCACAACTCCACCTTCACTCCTTGGCGGCGCATGATGACGTACTGCTGAAGGACCGAGAGGAAGTTGTTCCAAGCCCAGTAAATCACCAGCCCTGCGGGGAAGGAGGCCAGCAAGATCGTGAAGAATACGGGCATCCAGTTGAAGATCATGGCCTGGGTCGGATCGGGCGGCGCGGGGTTCATTTTCATCTGAACCCACATGGTCACACCCATGATTAGCGGCCAAACGCCCACCATCAAGAACGAGCCGATGATCGGCACTGCGCCTGGGTCATAAGGCAAGAGCCCGAACAGGTTAAAAATGGAGGTGGGATCGGGCGCGGACAGATCCTGGATCCAACCGAAAAACGGCGCGTGGCGCATTTCGATGGATACGAACAAAACCTTATAAAGCGCGAAGAAGACGGGGATCTGGATAAGGATCGGGATACAGCCCGCGAGCGGGTTCACCTTTTCCTTCTTGTAGAGCTCCATCATGGCCTGTTGCTGCTTCACGCGGTCGTCTTTGAAACGCTCGCGCATCTTCTGCATCTCAGGCTGCAGCCCCTTCATCTTCGCCATCGACTTGTAGGCTTTTTGCGCCAGTGGGAAGAAAAGGAGCTTGACGAAAACCGTCGCAACCAGGATGGCGACGCCAAAGTTGCCGACCAAGCCGTGGATGAACTCAATCAGCAAAAACAGCGGCTTGGTGATGAAGTAGAACCATCCCCAATCAATCATAAGATTGAAGCGGTCGATATTGACCGTCTCTTCGTAGCCCTGAATGATCCGGTACTTTTTGGCCCCGGCGAACACACGGTTGACCGCCTCGCCGCTCTCGCCAGGCGCAACGGTCACGCCGCCGGCAAGATAGTCTGCCTGGTACGCAGGTACCCCTTGGGACACATCATACAGGTAGCGCGGCTGAAAGCTTGTCCCGGGGTCTGGGATCACCGCGGTCGCCCAGTATTTGTCCGTCATCCCCAGCCAGCCGGAGCCCGACTGGGGAAGGGTCATAACGGGCTCATCGTCGAGGCTGCTGTAACCCTCCTGGATCAGGCCATCTTCGCCGAAGACGCCGATATAACCCTCATGGAGAATGAAGAAGCCCGTGATATCGGGCGTGCCTTGGCGCCTGACCCTGCTGTAAGGAAAGAGCGTT
Organism: Pseudomonadota bacterium; assembly: GCA_038745295.1. Taxonomy (GTDB): domain Bacteria; phylum Pseudomonadota; class Alphaproteobacteria; order Rhizobiales; family Amorphaceae; genus Acuticoccus. Next base: position 6,785 of record JBCDLN010000095.1, read on the forward strand.
ATCGCAGCGTCGGTGTTGTTCAGCACCCTTTGGCGCACGGTGAAGAGGTAATTCTCATCCACCTCCACAACACGCTCATAAACAATGCCTGTGCCGGTGTCGTATTGCAGCGTGATGGGCGTATCGGGTGTGAGCCGGCTGCCGTCGGTGAGGGTCCACGGCGTGTTGCTGTCGGGCACTGCAACGCCAGCGCCAGCCACCCAGCCCGTCTCCACAAAGTAGGGGTTAGGCGTGCCGGTGGGCGCCAGGAGCGTAACCGTCGGGCTCTTAGGATCGACGGTGACGTGGTAGTCCTTGAGATGGAGGTCATCGAGCCGCGCACCAATGAGGCGCAGCGAGCCTGAGACCTTGGGGGTTTCGATCTCAATCCGCCGGTCGACCGCAGCCGGCGTTGTGGCGGGCGCAGGCGTTGCTGTGCCAGGCGCTTGGGGTGTCGCGGACGGGACCGGTGTCAGCGCGTCTGTGGGCGCTGAGGGGATGGCGGAAGGTGAGGCCGTTTGCGGCAGCGCAGGGGTCGGCGGTTGCGGATTTTGCTGGGCAGCAATGTCCGCCCGGCGCTGCGCTTCGCGCTGGGCTTCCATCTGTGGCTCGATGAAAAAGTACTGCCAGAACAAAATGACGGCCAACGACAGGCCGACAGCCAGAAAAAGGTTTTTATTGTCGGCCATTATGCTCTCGTACCCACGCCTTGATCGAGTTTCCGCCGCACCGCCTTCACCGCCGATTTGAGGTCCCGCGCCAGGTCATCGAAAGGCGCATGGAGCGCGGCACGCCGTGCCACAACCACATAATCGGTTCCTTTGTGAAATGCACCGCTTTCGCCAGCGCACAAGGCCCTCAGACGCCGCCTTATGCGACTTCTCACCACAGCATTGCCGGTTTTCTTGGTGACGGTGAAGCCAACGCGTGGACCATGTTCATCGCCGCGCTCGATCGCCTGCAACGTGAAGGTCTCCCGTCCAGCGCGCACACCTTTGCTGGTGTTGATAAATTGCGCGCGGCGCTTCAGCCGCTCCATCTCGCCCTTAGGCTGACAGTTTCTTGCGGCCCTTAGCGCGGCGCGCATTGATGACTTTGCGGCCGCCGACGGTTGCCATTCTGGAACGGAAGCCGTGCCGGCGTTTGCGGACCAGCTTGCTGGGTTGGTAAGTGCGTTTCATGACGGTCTCTCACATACGCCGGTCACCCGTGCCCACGAGCGCCCTGGCGGAAAACAAAAAGGGGCGCTCACGCACGCCCCGCGCCATGACCTATAAAAATGGGGGCAGGTGTTGTCAACGACGGCCTCGCGCGGGTTGGCCAACCACGTGTCGTGACACCTTTTCACAGATGGTTGAACCGCGATGGACGCAGAGGCCATGATCGCTCACTTGTCGTGGGGCGCGCTGCGATGACAACATGTTGAGCGTCCCGTGGTCGGCAGCGCGCGGGTGAGGCAAGCCAACTGTGGCGAACTCACGCTGGTAAAGGTGCAGCACTCGCGCTCCGGCGGGAGGTTCGGCCGGGTTGGACGGCTGCATCATTTGACGTGGGCCTTGCGCCATTGATTGTCTTGGGCCGGTGCGCCCAAGCCGGTGGAACAAAAACGGGCCAGTTACGAGGATGGGGCGATGACCATGAACGAGACCACCACGCCCCCATTCAATACACCGGTCGATCCCAATGGATCAGGAAGCCAGGTACGGCGTCGTCTCATCAAGCTGTGGCCTCTTGGGCTCCTCGCCGGGGGCCTTCTTGCGCTTTATCTCGCCGGCGCCGGCAAGTACTTTACCCTGAGCTTCATCATCCAGGAGCAAGACGCCCTCGCCAGCGCCGTCGCCAACCACTTTGCAGCAGCGCTCGCCGGCTACCTGGTTGTTTATGCGGTTGCCGTTGCGGTGTCGTTCCCAGGGGCAAGCCTCATCACCATTTTGGGCGGCTTCCTATTTGGGGCGCTGCTCGGAACAGCACTCACTGTGGTGGCCGCCACCCTTGGGGCAACCGTCTTGTTCCTTGCGGCCAAATCGACGTTCGGCGGCTTCTTGCGTGACAAGGTGAAACGGTTCGCAGGCCGGTTCAAAGCAGGCTTTGAAGATAATGCCTTCAGCTATCTGTTTTTGCTGCGGTTGGTGCCGATCTTTCCGTTTTGGCTCATCAACATTGCGCCCACCATGTTTGATGTGAAGGTGCGGACCTACGTTGTGGCGACAGCGCTCGGCATCATTCCAGGCACGCTGGCCTATTCGATGTTGGGGAGCGGGCTTGGCGCCACGATCCGGGCGCTCGAAGAGCAAGACCCTGGCTGCTCGTCCGCAGGCACCTGCAGCATTGGCGCGGAGATTTTGTTGACGCCAGGACCGCTCATTGCCATGGCCGCACTTTGTCTGGTGGCGCTGATCCCTGTGGTGGTGAAACAGATCCAATCCCGGCGGCGCGCCGCCCTTTGACTGAGCTGCGCCCCGATATTTGCGTCATCGGTGGTGGGTCGGCCGGCCTCACCGTCGCCGCCGCAGCCTCAAGCTTCGGGCACAACGTCGTCCTCATCGAGCGGGGAAAGATGGGCGGGGACTGCCTCAACTATGGCTGTGTCCCATCCAAAGCGCTGATTGCGGCGGCAAAATATGCCCATGCTGCGCGGGAAGGCGCAAAGTTTGGGATCAATGCGGACCCCGCGGTGGCATTCGGCAAGGTTCACGAGCATGTCCACAGCGTGATTGATGCCATCGCCCCACACGACTCGGTGGAGCGGTTTGAGGGGCTCGGCGTCACCGTCCTTAAAGCACACGCAATGTTTGTGGACGGCGAGACCGTGGATGTTGAAGGAACGCGGGTTAGGGCGAAGCGCTTTGTGGTGGCAACAGGTTCCAGCCCGATGCTGCCTCCCATTCCCGGCCTTGCCGACTGCCGGCCGCTGACCAACGAAAGCGTTTTCGACCTGACCGATCTGCCGCGGCGGCTTGCTGTGATTGGCGGCGGACCCATCGGCGCTGAACTCTCCCAGGCCTTTGCCCGGCTTGGCAGCAGCGTCCGCGTTGCCACCGACCAGACGCTCCTGCCTGCCGATGATCCTGACGCTGTCGAGGTCGTGCGCAAATCTCTTCAGGCCGATGGGGTGCAGATCCATGAAAGGGCTGCCGTCACAGGTGCATCATCCCACAGCAATGGGCTCACACTCACCTTGGAAGGCGGAGGACAGCTGGAGGCTGACAGGGTCCTCGTCGCGGCGGGGCGGGCGCCAAATGTTGAGAATCTGGGTCTTGAGAAGGCGGGCATTGCCTTTGATCAGCGGGGCATCAAAGTGGGCGCTGATCTGCGCACCTCCAATCGCCGGATTTATGCCATCGGTGATGTTGTGGGCGGGCTGCAGTTCACCCACGTGGCGGGCCATCACGCCAGCCTTGCTGTGCGCGCGATCGTGTTTCGTATGCCGGTGAAGTACAACGCTGACCTGATGCCCCGCGTCACCTACACCTCGCCCGAACTGGCGCAGGTGGGCCTCAATGCGGCCGCCGCTCAGGCCCGTTTTGGGACCGCACATGTGTCCATGGCACCCTTTGCGCGCAACGATCGCGCAGAGGCGGAGGGCAAAACATCAGGCTTCGTCAAACTCATCATGACCCCGAAAGGCCGCTTAGCGGGGGCCACGATCGTCGCGCCCCAGGCGGGCGAACTCATTGCCACCTACGCCCTTGCCCTTGCCGCAAAGGTCCCCGTCAAAACCATCGCAAGCTTTACCCCGGCCTATCCGACGTTTGCCGAAACTGGGAAGCGCGCCGCCATCAACCACTTTGCAGCCCAACTGGGCGCACCTTGGGTGAAGCGGGTTTTGGGCCTCTTGAAGCGGTTACCGTGAGGCAAATGGCGGTGGCAGCCTTAGAGCGGGACGTCTCAAGGGTCCACTCATCCGGGCGGACGACGCTGTTCGGGCGGAGAATAGTTGTGATTGCATGGAAATGCTGATTGGTTACGCCGCGCTTTTGAAGTGGTGCGGCCAACAGGTTTTGAACGTCTGAACCCTCATGTCACGCCGTGGCAAACCTTTCTTTAGGGCCCCAAGGGCGAGCCTCAGCACCAAGCTCTTGGTGCTGACGATCGTGTTTGTGATGGTGTCGGAGGTGCTCATCTTCGTGCCCTCCATAGCAAACTTCCGCAACAATTGGCTGAGGGATGCGCATCGGAACGCTTCTGTGGCCGCGGCCATCATCGCCGAGACGCCGGACGTGCCCGAGCAGCTCAAAATGCGCCTTCTGATGGCGACCAATACCATCGCCATAGCGCACCGTGAGGGGAACAGACGGCGGCTTCTGGCCATGTCCGCACCGCCGCCCATGGTCAAACGCCATGTGGATCTTGCCGACCTCACCGTCGCCCAGTCCATCATTTCAGCCTTCGACACACTGTTTGCGCCTGATGGGCGGGTCATGCGTATCACCGCCATGCCGGAAGGGTGGGACGAAGAGGTGGACGTCGTCCTCGACGAGACCGCGCTGCGCGATGACATGTTCACCTATTCGGTCAACATCTTGGTGCTGTCGCTGGTGATCTCCATCGTTACCGCGGTTCTTGTCTATTTCAGTTTGCGCTGGCTCTTTGTGAAGCCTGCCCGCCATCTTGCCAGGGCCATGGTGGACTTTGCGGAGGACCCAGAGGATTCCAGCCGCCAAATCACGCCGTCAGGGCGCGGGGATGAGATTGGCGATGCGGAACGGGCGCTGTCTGAAATGCAGCACCAGCTCACCGATACCATGGCGCAGCGCCGGCGCCTGGCAGAGCTTGGCCTCGCGGTCTCGAAGATCAATCACGACCTGCGCAATCTCCTTGCCTCTGCGCAGCTCTTTTCGGACCGGCTGGCGATGGTGGAAGACCCGACTGTCCAGCGCTTTGTACCCAAGCTTGTGCGCGCCCTTGACCGGGCTGTGGGCTACACCTCCGGCGTGCTCGCCTATGGGCGGGCTGGGGAGGCGCCGCCTCAACGCAGGCTCATCGATGTGGAGCGGCTCGCCTGCGACGTGGGCGAAATCCTGGGCCTCGACACACACTCCACCATTGAATTTCGCGTGATCGTTGAAGAGGGTCTGGAGGTGGATGCCGATCCCGATCAGCTCTACCGGGTCCTCCTCAATCTGTGTCGCAACGCGGCCGAAGCGCTGGAAAGCAACGCCCATGACGCTGTGGTTCGGCGGCTTGCCATCGCCGCTGAGCGTGCCGGATCGGTTGTGCGCATTGTGGTATCGGACACTGGCCCGGGCGTGCCTGAGCGCGTTCGCCAGTGCCTTTTCCAACCCTTCCAAGGCAGTGGCCGGCCGGGGGGAACGGGGCTCGGCCTTGCCATTGCGGCCGAATTGGTCCGCGCCCATGGCGGTACGCTCGTCCTTCTCGACAACACCGCAGGCGCAGCGTTCGAAATCAGCATCCCCGACCGACCCATCGATTTTGCAACCGCCCGCCAGGCAGCGCGGGGGTAGCGGGTGATGGTGCGCTGGTGCGTTCGTGCCCTCCATAGTGTCCTGCAGCTCGGCGACACCTGCGCACCAAGGAGCCGCGCCAGGAGCAGCTGAGTTTGAGGCCCGTCTGCCTCTGGTAGGGCCAAGCGCCTTGTCACGTGACCAGAAGTTCCTTATACCGCTCGCTCCCGCACCCCTGGAGGCGGGGACCGGCGTAAAACACGCCGATGTCGGCGCCAACGCCGGCAATTTTTCGAACGCTTTAGGAGAGCATGATGGCGAAAGGCTTTGCCCTGAATGCCGCCGTGCGCGAACGGACGGGCAAGGGGGCCGCGCGCGCATTGAGACGGGAAGGGCTTATTCCTGCCGTGATTTACGGCAACAAAGAAC
>JBCDLN010000096.1:0-12588 GCA_038745295.1 Pseudomonadota bacterium
AAAGGTGATCGTCAACATCAAATCGGTGCTTGACGGCCACCGCCCGACCGATCTTGTGTTGCCGCCCGGCGGCAAGATTCACTGAAAGGTCACTGTTTGGTGGTGACTTTCGCCAATCTGGCGTGGCGTTTTGACGATTCGCCGCCGCCCAAACGGATGCTGTGAGGAGCGCGACATGACCATCACCACCTCTTGGGCCGCGCGCTGGCCGCTTTTGGCGCTTGTGGCGCTTGGGCTTGGTCTTTCGGGCTGCTTTTCCAACAAGCCCCGCGTGCAGGCGCTGCCGCCTGCCCAGACGGCCCCCGTTCAAACGGCCGAGTTGCCGCCCCCTGCGGTCCCTGAACCTGATGCCCCCATCTCCGATGAGCCGCTGCCGGGCGAAACGCAGGTGGCGTCGGTTCCCGCTGAAGCGTCAGCGCTGGAAATTGGCCGCACCGACCTTTTGGGCGGTTGGGCCGTCTCGTCAGGCGGCGATACCTGCCAGCTCTTCATGTCGCTCACCACTTGGACCGGCGGCTACAGGGCCTCCACACGCGGCTGCAACTCGCCCGAGCTGAGCGGCATCAGCTCATGGGATCTCAGTGGTAAGACGGTGACGCTCAAAGGGGGTGACGGCGCTGCGCCGGTCGCGTCCTTGGTGGCAACGGATGCACAAACCTTCAACGGTGCAACCTCGCAGGGCTCCGCCATCACGGTTTCGCGGTGAGTGGCCCCGCACTCCTTCCCAAAGTGAGCGATGAGGCGGCGCCGGAAACGGTCCTTGCCGTCTTTAACGATATCCGCACCACCCGCGGGACAGATGACATCAACGATTTCTGGCGCGTCCTTGCTAACGATCCGGCCCTTTTGGCGCGCACCTGGGAAAGCCTCAAAGCGGTCATGGCGCCTGGCAGGCTCGACCCTTTGACTAAGGAGCTCATCTACATCGCGGTATCGATCACAAACGGGTGCGATTACTGCATCAACTCCCACACAGCCGCAGCGCGGGCCAAAGGCATGAGCGATGAGATGCTGACAGAGCTTATCGGTGTGGTGGGTATGGCAAGCGAAACCAATCGCATCGCCACTGCGCTCCAAGTCCCCGTCGACGATGCCTTTCGCGAGCATGCGCGCTCTTGAGGGGCGCGCACGTTTTCATCCGCTCAGTGTGATTCAAACTGAGCGGACCGTGCTCTCGATGTAGAAGCTTTGAAGGTTGTGCACTCTCAGCTGCGCCAAAACTCATAAGTGCCGCCAAAGAACCCTTCACATGTTCTTTTGGTGGGACACCAAACAGCGACGTTCCTCCGGAGCCGACACCGTCAGAACCCCGCGGTGGTCCTGATGGGTCAACCCCACCCAAACGCGCTTGCGCGTTTGGGCAACGTCTGAGGCCGGCAACTGTACCGGCTGAGCGAAGCGTGGGTTGATGCATCAGGCCCACCGCGGGACAATTGACCCTAGGCGGGAGCAGTGAGGCACGGCCCCTACGGCGGTTCCGCAATGAACAACGTTGATGGAAGAGGCATTGAGAGGACGCCGGACATGGCCGCGCCAAATTGGCCAGAGCTTGCCCCAACCCGTCGCCCAACCCTCAAAACGCCGCGGCTTATCCTCTCCGCCCCGTCGATGGATGACGCGCAAGGATTGGTCGCAGCGGCCAACGATTATGAGGTGGTCCGTTGGCTTGAGCGCCTTCCCCACCCGTACACCGCCGCCGACGCGGCGTTTTTTATCCAAGAGGTATCGCCGCGCGAGGTGACCTATGTGGTTCGCACCGTCGATGGCGGCGCGATCGTTGGAGCGGTGAGCCTGAAGCCTCTATCTCAGGAGGTGGCGGACATTGGCTATTGGCTTGGCCGTTGCGCATGGGGAAAGGGCTTTGGCACTGAAGCGGTGGCAGCCGTTGTTCAGATGGGTGTCCAGCGCATCGGTCTTACTGAGATCGGGGCCACCGTCTTTAAGGGTAACACAGCCTCAATAAGAGTTCTGGAAAAGCTTGGCTTCTCGTTTCATGGGCGCCGGCAAGGGTTTTCCCGTGTCCTCAATGAGCCGGTTGAAGAGCTGCGCTATTGCCTTTTGAACGGTTTTGGCTCTTTCTAATCCGAACTAGCGCGCGGCTGTTGCAGCTCTTTGGGGGAGGAGCGGTGCGAGCACCAGAAGGGCGAACAGGAGGAGGACAATTTCAAGGCAGTAGACGGCCAAGTAAGGTGTGCCGGTGCCCGCCAGCTTCGCCATGGGCAGATGCTGGATCACATCTCGCAAGATGCTGCCAAGGCTGATGGCAACGCCTGCAGCCGTGGCCTGGACTGCCCCCCATGCACCAAGGGCAAGCCCCACCTGCTCGCGCGGTGCAAGGCGCATTGTGGCGGTGAGGGTCCCGTGTCCGAAAAGTCCCGCGCCAAGGCCCATCAGCATGGTGCCCACCCCAAACAGAAGCAGTGACTGCCCCAATGATGCAAGCATCACCAGCATAAACGCCGGGATCCCAACGAGGATGCCACCACCTGCGAGGAGAAGCGGCTCTCCGCCTCGGCTCAACATCCGCGATGCTCCCACAAGGCCGATTAAGCCACCAACGGCAAAGGCTGCGGTTAGCCTTGTGGTCTCCGCAACGCTCAGCTGCAGCACCTGCCCGCCGTAGGGCTCTAAAAGCACGTCGGCCATGGCAAAGCCCATGGTGCCCAAACCGATCACAAAAAGCCTGCGGGTGGGTTGGGTCTGTTGCAGGAAGGCGCGCCACGCCACCATGAACTGCGGGTCGGCGCCACCGTCAGACGGCGGCCGGTGCCCGCGGGGCTCCATCTTCCACATCGCAATGATGTTGATGACGAGGGTGAGGACGGCAGCGCCTTGCACCACGCGGATTAGCCGGCCGGGGGAAAAGTCGCTCAAAAGGGCGCCGAAAATAAGCGCACTGAGGGCCATCCCCACCAGCAGCATCACGTACATCAGCCCGACCACTTTGGGCTGATCTTCGGGCTTGGCAAGGTCAGTGGCCAAGGCAAGCCCAACGGTTTGCACCATATGCGCCCCCGCCCCCACCAGCAAAAACGCAATGGCTGCACCGGTAATCCCGATCCACTGGGGCGCGTCTGCCGCATGGCCCCACCCGGCGAGGACCAGAAGGGCAAACGGCATAACGGCAAACCCGCCGAACTGGAGCATCGAGCCGCGGAATATGAACGGTGCCCGCCGCCAGCCGATGGCGGATCGATAGGTATCTGACCGAAAGCCGATCAGCGCGCGAAACGGGGCAAAGACGAGTGGCAACGAAATCATGATGCCGACCACCGACGCGGGCACGGTGAGTTCAACGATCATCACCCTGTTGAGCGTACCCACAAGAAGAACCAACGCCATGCCCACCGACACTTGAAAGAGCGAAAGCCGCAGCCATTTGGACAGAGGCATTTCGGGCGAGGCAACGTCAGCAAAGGGGAGGTATCGCGGCCCAAGCCTGGCGATTCCCATCAGTGTAGAGTGTTTAAAGCCCTTCATCGCCGACCACGCGCGGGCAGCGTGGGGTTCAAGCGCCGGGGCATCCCGCGCGGGTTCTGGTCAGACCATTCGAAAAATTGCCACAAATCCAATGGTCTCAGCCTTGGTGCGCGTTTATTTGTCGTGCGACGAGTATACGCGCAGCGTAAGATGAGGAAAGACGCAACGCACTAAAGTTGAACCAGGACGAGGTGTTGGCCCTCAGAAAATGCGCGCTGCTTGCCTAGACCAAGCCGCGCTTGCGTGGAGTTTGGCATCGTGGCGAAGCTGAACCTCAACGCGGTCCATCGGCACGGGCGCCCGACGCGCAATGCGGGCACCAGTCCGCTGACGTTTGGTGTCGCCCATAAGTGCAGCAGCCTCGGGTGAGACGTCTGCCGCCGTGGTTCAGTGCCTTGAGGACAGTGCCGCCACGACAGCGCGTTTAGGACAGTGTCTCCACGACAGCGCGGCTCCCGATCGAGCAGGGGGCGTTTGGGGCCCGTCGTGCGGTGAGACTTTGCGTTTTGAGACGCCTTGGGCGAGGAGGTCTGTTGTTCGCTCAATGACATTTGCCGTTGCGCGGTGGCCGCCGGTGATGTGGTGCGATCCACGAACAGCCAGCGGGAACATCATGCATCCGACCAGCTGTTATCGGCGGCAAAAACTTAAAGTGGGTGGCGCCGGACAGGTCGCGCGGCGACACTTTCTTTGCCCTCAGCCAACCCGGCCAGGCTGGTTCGTTTGCCTGGCCAGATTAAGGGTTCAGTGCGCGACGACGGCGTTTGCCAAGACAGGCGTTTGGGCTGCGGCTGCCGTTTCCGATTTGAAGCGGATGGGCAGTTCCCGGCCGTCTGGCAGGACAACGACACCATCCTGGAGCGTTGCTGCTTGAGTGGCCACCGGCGCGCCACCTCCGCTCAACGAGCTGTTAACGTCAGCAGTCCCTGTGGAGGTGTCTAAGGAGGCGCCCATGGTCATTGGCTTCCCGGTGAGGAATTCAGAGAACCAGGGGACATTGGTGAGCACTGCTGTGTGGACCGCGAGCGAGGCCACGGCAACGCCACCAAACAGGAGCGGAATGCCGACAGTTGGCTTAACCACCAACCACATCCGAGCATTGTTCATAGTGTTTTATCCTATCCTATGCCGGGACTAGCCGAGCCAAGGCGTATAAAACGCCGCAAGTACATGCGCGAGCAGTGACACAAGGCCGAAGATACGCGTGCCATCGATTATTTGCCGATGCACATCTTCTGCTTCGCCAACAGTTAAACCTGTCGGCCACACTCGATCGGGATCACTGGACATTGATATCCTCCGTATGCGTCGTAGGTGTCCACGGCGGAAATGCCTGGACATGTTGACGTCACACTAAAGCCCACGGCGGCACCCTCCCGCACTGCCTAACGGTCAGCGGTGACTCACAACGACACAGTGTCACATCAAGTTGACATTTACAAGCGTCAATTTGCTTTCGCTTTGATGGCCCTAGCACCCTCAAAAATCAATTATTACAATGTATTAAAATTTATTCTGTATTAGAAAAATCTAAATAGGACATCTTTCGTGAGGGCTATAGTCCTATGATGTTGCCTTGTGTCATCGTGGCGCACATAATGATGGCAGAGGCGACAGCGTTGCTTATCCGATGGGCAAGCGACGCACGCTTCTTTGCCCAAGACGGACGAGGATCGCCATGGCCACAGTAGTGACGCGACTTTTCAAAGATAAAAGCGTAGCAGATGACGTTGCGGCAGCGCTTCGCTTCGAGGGGTTTGCCGCGCTCGACTTTGACGTGGTGTCTGAGGCTGACAGCGCGGGAGACAACCTCACCAAGGCAGGGGTGCTGCCCGATGCTGTAGCCGCCTATAAAGGCAAAATTGCTGACGGCAACGTGGTTGTGGTGGTGCGAGCGCCCTTTGGGACAACACGGATTGCCACACAAACCATGGCCAAATTCGATCCCATCGATGTCGGCTCCGTGCGCGATGAAGTGTTTTTCACTGGGGCGAGCAGTTCGACCACTCTGACGACCGGTGCTCTTTATTTCTCAGGTCCGATGATCCCTGCCGTGGTGAGGGCTAGAACGCCGTTTCAGTCGATGACGGGCATTCCGACCCTTATCAAGCCGGGCAAAGGGGCCGGCCTCCTTAGAAACAAATGGGCGACGCCATTCTCTTCGCTTTTTGGGATTAAGCTTCTCTTGAAACCCTTCAAAACGAAGCTTTACGACAACCCCACGCCATTTTCCTCGATGTTGCGCATGCCGACTCTCCTCAAGTACGACTCGCGGACCAAGGTCTGGTGATCCGCTAACGCTGGCGGCGCCTGCTTGACGCTGCGCTCTCGTAACAGAGCAGCGTGCTTCAATCTCCCTCATGGGTGACTGTGGAACTGGGTGACTGGCTGGCACGGTTTCGGCGATAAGCCATCCCAAGGAAAGCACCAAGCGTCTTATCGGTAGCTGTGACGCGGTGGCAAGCACGCGCTTTTTGTGCGCGATCAGGCAAGCGGCTGGTCGATGCCCTCAAACGTGCAGGGGCGTGCGCGGCTATGCGTTCGCTCGCCCGTAGATCCGCGATAATTTATAAAGAATAAGTAGCGCCGGAACGGCAAGAAACGTTGTGGCGACAAAGAATAGCGGCCAGCCAAGACTTTCTGCAAGAATGCCCGATGTTGCCGCCAGCGCTGTCCTGCCAAAGGCCATCAGCGATGTTAAGAGCGCATACTGGGTGGCGGTGAATGCGATGTTACACAGCGATGAGAGGTAGGCGACGAAGGCAGCTGACCCGAGCCCGCCGGCAAAACTGTCCACCCCGACAGCGATCGTCAGTGCACTGAGATCAGGTCCAAGCGTTGCAAGCCATGCAAAGGTCAAGTTGGTGATGGCTTGGGCGACCCCGCCAATGGCAAGGGCCGTCAAAATGCCAAGCCGCGCCACCAAGAGCCCGCCGGCAAAGACGCCTACCATCACCATCAGCACGCCGAATACTTTGGTAACACTCGCGATCTCGACCCCGGTAAAGCCTAGATCAACGTAAAACGGGTTGGCCATGGCACCGGCAACGGCATCGCCATAGCGGTAAAGGAGCACGAACGCCAAGATGAGGAGCCATCCCTCCCGCCGGGTGAAGTCGGTTAGCGGGTCAAGGGCGGCATGGCGCAGGAAGGCTAAGGTTTTTTGCGGGGGAGCAGGCCGCCGGCTGATGGGCTCAGAACCCAAAAGCGTCGCCACCATGCCAACGCCCACGAACACGGCCATAATCGCGTACACCACCGACCAGGGCAAAAAGTCGGCGAGCGCAAGGGCGCCTGCGCCCGACACCAGCATCCCCACACGGTAGCCTGCCTGGGTCATCGCGGCGCCGGCGCCTTGCTCGCTTTCTTCCAAGATTTCAATGCGATAGGCATCGATCACAATGTCTTGGCTGGCCGACATGAAGGCCATACCCAGCGCGGCCAACGCCAATAGGCCGAGCTCGGTTTGGGGGTCCGCCTGCCCCACGAGAATAACGGACATCACCAGAGCCAGTTGGATGATGAGAAGCCATCCTCGTCGCAAACCCAGCCAGCGTGTCACGCCTGGAAGGCGCACGTGGTCAAACACAGGCGCCCACAAAAACTTCAGGCTATAGGGTGTGGCCACCGTCAAAAGGCCGCCGATGGCGGCAAGGCTCACATCGGCCTGACGGAGCCAAAAAGACAGCGTTGAGAAGCCAAGGAGCAGGGGTAGGCCGCTTGAGAACCCCATCAGGAAAATCACGACCTGGCGGCGCGTGAAATAAACGGCGATGGCATCGCTCCATCGGCCGCGTTGAGTGATGGCGGGGGCTGGCTCCATGGCGGCAGGGTACTGCCGCTCCTTGTGTCACCGCAAACGCCTACGGGGCGCTGTTCACAGCCTGTGCTTGGCTCCGGCGCGATGCGGCGGGGCTGTGGGTCTTCACCTGCGGGCGTTGGCCTAGCCGGCTTGGCGCGATGGGCATGGGCGCAGCTTCCACGGGCGCTTTGTTGGACAGCCGCTTCTTCACCGGTGCGTTGGGTCCGCGCGCGGTATATTCTGCCGCGATCTTCAGCGCGATCGTTTCGAACGCGTCCACAGCGTCGATCAGGGCGTTGCGCGCCTGCTCAGCTTGGCCGGCCGCCAGCATCTCAATGAGGGGGCGCCGGTCGGGGATGGGCACATCGTCAGACAGGAGCTGCACGCGTCCGGTCAGGTCCCACAGTTCACCCAACCAACGCTCCATGAATGGATTGCTCAAGAGCTGCGCCACACGGTCCATCACCGCGCGGTCAGTGCTGCGGTGCGAGGCTTTGGAACGCTGGCCGCTGGATGAAACGCCCGCGTGCGCGAGCCGCAGCAGTGTTTCGTCCATCCCCAGCGGGATCACCACCAGAGCAAGGCCTGGTTCCAGCTGCCGCCGCGCCGCTGCCACCTGCCGCACAGAGTTTGGGGTGAGCGGCGCGACCCGCCACTCTTTACGGCCCGCACGCAAAATGAGCCCACCGGCTTCAAGCCGCGCAAACACGCCCCGCACGGCAGGTTTGGGAAGGCCGAAACGGGTTGTGAGGAGGTCTTCGGTGACAATGGCGTCGGGCGGCAACTCCCAGGTCATGATGCCTTGGCGAATACGCTTGAGAGCCACCTGTTGCATGGCTGCAGCAGGGCCAAAATGTGGCTTTTTCTCGGCAGAGACAGTCATCGCCCCCTTTTTTCGCACCGCGTCGGTCATGTCAATAGAAGTCTTTACGACAAATTTGGGGCAATAAAATCAGTCAAATACAGATATCATGCATTTTAAAGCAGGTGATGGATGTGATCCGCACCGGTCCGCCTCAGGGGCGCAATGGCAAAGGTGCAGGACCCCGCCACCGTGTGAACGTATACGCCAAACGCTAAGCTGATTTAAGCCCAGATGGCGATGGGAATTCCTTTTTCGTCCCGATCAGGCGGGTTGGGGAAAGGCTGTGCCTGCCCACATGCGATGCGCCGCGCCATAAGCGCCACCACCGCCGCATCAACGAGGTCGACCAACGGGATCTTAAGGCTAGCGGACCTGTCGAAGAATGACGCCCCATACCCGTTGGCGATGAGCAGACCGATCCGTTCTGAGAGCCCATCGCGCATGGCGACACCCTTCACCCGCTTGGGCGTTGGCATGGGGCGACCTCCATTCAGCCGCCAAAACGCCAGCTCTGGGTGGCACTCAAAGACGTGTTTGGTGGTTTGAGGGGTCAATAAACGGTCAAGCTCTCTGATTTTGGGAAAGAGGTTGAAGGCCTGACGGCTGACTTTTCGCGGCGGGTTGGAGGTCGCAAGTGCAGCAGCGCAGGCGTCTTCATAGGTGGGCGCGTAAACAGCGGCGCGGGAGGGAATGGAGAACACCGAGGATTGCCGTGCGCCCAGATGTGGACGCACAGCCTGCTCGGCGCGCCGACCGGGGCCTTCTATCCGTTCTGGCAGGCCAATGGGCATATCGACGGCCACAACGGCGCCTTCAGCCACACATTCTCTAAGGGATGGCGCGAAGGCTGCCTCCGGTGAAAGCTCACCCTGCGCTGACACGGCCACCACAGCCCAGCCACCCGGGCAGCCGTCGACCCCATAGACGCAACTCACGCCGGCCCGTCGACCAGGACCGCGCTCACATCTTGGCTGATGAGCGCCTCTTGGTGGGTGGTGAGCGCAAGGGATACCGGCCCAGAGCCCTTCACCACACGGTAGGTGGCCGCAAGGGCGATCCGGGCAGCCTCGACGGGGGGCCGGCCCTCCACACACAGCGCCATAAAAAGGCCGCTGAAGAGGTCGCCGGTGCCGCGGGCCGGCGCATCGATCCGGGGGTGGGTGAGCGTTGTGGTGGCACTTTTCGTCACCACCCAGGTGGAAAGGGCTTCAGGGGTCGCCGCCGCAGAGGTCACGACGACAGTGCTGGGCGCAAGGCGTTTGGCATCGCTCATGGTTTTGCCACCGCTTAGCTCTGCCAGCTCGTTGATGTTGGGGGTGATCACATCGGCGCGCGGCACAAGCTCTGCCATGATAGCGCTGGCAACAGCGGCGGGGACATAGCGGCCCGCCTCATCGCCGATGATGGGGTCGACCAACACACAAACGTCCTCGCGCACACGGCGCACCGCGTCGATAAATGCTGCGGCGGCCATCACCTGCTCGGCGCTCACAAAGTAGCCCGTCAGGATGCCATCGAGCGCATGCGGGTTGGCGGCAAGCTCACCCAGCTGCGCCGGCAGCACCTCTTGGGGCGCTTTGGTGGATGGGCCGAGCCCCGGATGCCATGGCAGCGTCACCGTGGGCACCGACCAGACGGTGTGCCCCCGCCGCTCCAGCACAAACCCGATGGCCCTCAGCCCTATGGTTCCGCGCATCACCCAGGAGGAGATGGCCGCCACCGTTTTCCCCGACACCTGCGCAGCCCGATGTTGACACCTGAGGCCCAACGCTAGCAGGTCACACCACAAGCGCCATCTTGAAATGTCAGCTGGTGCAAACCGTCCAACCGGACGCCGGGCATCGGACCCGTTTTGGGCCCGCCGAGCCCGCGTTGCCAATAGATGAGGCGCGTGGTGATGGCTGAGCCGCGGGCTGCAAACGGGGACGCTGCATCCCCTTCATCCCTCAAAGTGGTCACGTGGAACATCAACTCGATCCGCGCCCGGATCGAGCTCTTCGGGAAAATGACCCGGAAGGTCAAACCCGACATCGTGCTCCTCCAAGAGACCCGCTGCCAGAACGATAGCTTTCCCGCCAAGACCATGCGACGCCGCGGCTTTAAGCACATCGCGCTTAATGGCAGTGGGGGGCACCATGGGGTGGCAATCGTATCGAAGTGGCCGCTTCACGATGTGCGCGCCGATGTTGTGGGCGGGGTGGACCAGCCAAGGCATGTGTCGGCCATCGTCGACTTTGGTGGACCTTTGCGGCTTCATTCGCTCTACGTGCCGTCCGGCGGGGATGAGCCAGACCCGGCGATCAACGATAAGTTCAAAGACAAGCTTGCGTTTCTTGAAGGAATGGCGCCTTGGGGCAAAGCGCAGGCTAAGGAACGGGCGCTTTTGACGGGTGACTTCAACGTCGCGCCCTATGAGAGCGATGTGTGGTCCCACAAACAGCTCCTCGACGTGGTGAGCCACACGCCGGCGGAGACGGACCGTTTGGAGCGCGCCCGCAAGAACGGCAAGTGGACCGACATTGTTCGGCGCGACCGGCCGGAGCCTGAGCCGATTTTCACGTGGTGGAGCTACCGCAACAAAACCTGGCCAGGATCGAACCGCGGGCGGCGGCTCGATCATATTTGGGCGTCTGCCTCCGTGGCGTCGTTGGTCGAGGTGGACATCTTGACCGAAGCGCGCGGATGGGAGCGCGCATCGGACCATGTGCCCCTTGTGGCGACCATCCGCCTCTAAAGGCGAGCGCCCCTCTGGTTTGTGATGGCGGGGGAGAACGCACCACACCCGCGCGCCGCGTCAGAAAATGAAGTCAGCGCCGTCGATGAGGCTTGCTGCTCCCGCCACAATGATGACGTTCCCGGGCGAACCCACTTCGGTGATGATCGCATTGCCGCCGTTGGCGGCGATGGACAGATCGGCAAGGCTATTAACGTCCGAGTTTGACGAGAAGTCGATTAAATCGGTGCCGTCTTTAAAGTCCTCGATGGTGTCCACGTCCCAGTTGTTGTTGAAGCGGAAGATATCGGCTTGGGCACCTCCGTTGAGGGCATCGTTGCCGGTGCCGCCGTTGAGGGTATCAGAGCCGTTGCCGCCGATCAGTGAATCATGGCCTGTGTTGCCGTTCAGGAGATCGTTACCGCTGCGCCCCAAGAGCGTGTCATCACCGTGCCCGCCCGACAGCACATCACTATTGCGCCCGCCGGAGATTTTATCGTTGCCGCTGTTGCCGGTGAGCGTGTCATCGCCGCTGCCGCCCGAGACACGGTCATTGCCCCGACCGCCGGAAAGGTTGTCATTGCCGTTTTGGCCGAGGATGACGTCGCGCTGGTCGCCGCCTCTTGCCACATCCCGGCCGCTGCCCGCTTCGATGCGGTCGCGCCCTTGGTTGCCGTTGATCGTGTCGTCGCCTTCACCGCCGCCTATGGTGTCGTTGCCTTGGCCGCCGGCTAGATCATCGCCGCCACCCTCGCCGTCGATCCTGTCGTTGCCGCGCATGCCGTGGAGGCTGTTGGTGTCGCCATCGCCCTTGAGGGTGTCGTTCCCGTCGCCAGTGACCGCGTTTTCAATGCCCGAAACCGAAAGGTTCACCCCATCGATCCGCGCGGTTCCAGCGTTAAAGTCGATGGTTGAGGCTGTTGCGACGGCGGCAGCGTTCAGCCAGTCGACACCGCTGCGGTCGCTGATGGTTTTGCGTGAGGCATCGTCACCAACAAAGTCAGAGAACTCGTCGGTGAAGTGGTAGACATCGTTGTTGAGGTTCGCGTTGTCGCCATCGCGCCCGAAGAAGGTGAGACTGGCGCTGTTGAGGCGGCCGCTGTCGCGCGCGTCGGTATCATCGATCCTGAGTGTCCATGTTCCGGCAGCGTCTTCGCCACGGAATGCGTTGGCCCCCAGCGTCCACACCCAACCGCGATCGCCGAGGCTGCCATTGCCATCGTTGGTGAAAAGCTGGGTGACGGTCCCATCGGGCGAGATCAGCTCGATGGCAAGGTCAGCCAAATGAGAGTGGGTAATGTCGAGCGCGATCTCCACATACTCCACCTCAAAACTGTCTTCGGTAACGGTGAAGGTGACATCGGTGGCGCGATTGTCCGGCAAGTTGATGGAACCGCGTGAGACCGAAAAGCTGTCTTCGTTGCTGCTCGTCTGCGCGCTGTTAAAGAGTGACCAGACCTCGGCAAACCGCACCGCATTATAGGCATTGACCGAGCCAAAGCCGTAGTCTTCGGAAAAGTGGAGGCCGCCCCCGTTCCAATTGTCGGCACCGTTGACGAACCAGTCGTGGTCTTCGTCCCGTGTGCGGGTGCCGCCAACCCCGCTGCCCACCTCATGGGCGGAGTAGGCAAAGATGGTTTGGACGTCCCGCCAGCCAAGGTCTTCGTTGGCATCTAAGATGAGGGCTGCCACGCCCGCCACGACCGGCGAGGCGCCGGATGTGCCGCC
>JBCDLN010000097.1:0-12483 GCA_038745295.1 Pseudomonadota bacterium
ACCATCAAGATGCGGCAAGAGCGCGTTGGGCCGCACGCCCATGGCCATCATCAACCCCTCCGTCCGGCGCTCCTGAGGCACATAGGCGACACCCCGCGCCCATGCTGCCTGGGGTGATTGCGGCAGCGGTCCATCCAGAAACTGCGCGGTCCCGAAGGTTGTTCGCTCAAGACCAAGGAAAAGCCGGAGAAGCGCAGTCTGGCCAGCATCGGACAGTCCTGCGACACCGACCACCTCGCCTTCGCGCAGCGTCAGATCAATTCCTGAAAGTCTGCGCGCGCCCACACGCTCAAGCTGGGCCACAACCCCAGTCTTTCTCCCCGAGCTCGCGCCTGATGCGTTGAAGGCGCGTTCATCCGCATCCACATCTTTCCCAGTCATATCCTTGATGATGCGGGCGCGCCCAGTGTCAATCACAGCGTGGGTGCTGATATGGCGGCCATTGCGCAGCACCGTGACATCATCGCAAATTGTGGTGATCTCGCTGATCCTGTGGGACACATAAAGGATGGCCGCGCCGGCGTCTTTGAGGCTCCTCACCACCTCAAAAAGCTTCGCCACCTCCGCGTCTTTCAGTGCCGCGGTCGGCTCATCAAGCACATAAAGCAACGGCGGCACCGCCTCATCCGCCACCAGCGCTGAGGCGAGTTTGACGAGCATCTGGTCGCCTGTGCCAAGCGCGCCTGCATGGGCGCGGGGGTCAATGTGGTGAACACCAAGGCGGTGTAGCGCCTCACCGGCCCGACGCGCCATCGCAACCCAATCCACAAACAGGCCGAACCGCTCGGGAACGCGATGGCTTAGCAAGATGTTTTCAGCCACCGAAAGCTGCGAGACGACGTTGAGTTCTTGGTGAATGAACCGAAAGCCAAGCGCTGCCGCGTCAGCTGGTGAGCTGAGCTGACAGATACTGCCGCCCTTGCGCACGGTCATGGCGTCAGCGGGCAGAACGCCGGCAATCAGCTTGATCAGCGTTGACTTGCCGGCCCCGTTCTCACCCATCAAAGCATGCACACGCCCAGGAGCGAGCGTGATTGAGACATCATCAAGCACCGTCACGGCGCCGTACCGCTTGGTCATTGCCTCAAAATGAAGGGGGTCGCTCACACACAGCAGCCTAAGGCCAGGAGGGGGAGCACCTCTTCAAGGGTTGCGCCGGGCCTCAACCGGGCAATCACTCGCCCACATTGGCCCCCGTAATCAGCTCGGTGGGCACAAAGGTCACGCTTTGGGTGCTGGGTTCACCGGCGATGGCCGCTGCGGCCGCCTTTGCCACTTCCCGGCCAATCCCGTCAAAATCTTGCGCCATCGACGCCCGGAAATTGCCGCCCTTCTTAATGGCATCGCGGGCCTGGGGATTGGCATCCATGCCCACAATCACAATGCCCTCGCCTGCACGGCCAGCATCTTCAATGGCCATCATCGCGCCAAGGGCCGGCTGATCCCACGCCGCCCAAACAGCAGCAATACTGCGAGGCTCGGGATTGGCGGCCAGGATTGCTTCCATCTTGGCGCGACTGTCGGCAATGCCGCCGTCCTGAACGTCGGGGGTGATCCGGTCCAAAACGTCAATGTCGGGGAAGTTGGCGAACACGGCATCAGCAATCACACCCCGGATTTGAACCGGCGGAAATGCATCAAAAACAAACATGACCACGTTGCCTGATCCGCCGATTTCATTGGCAACAAACACCGATGTTTCCGCCGCCATCGCGTAACCGTTGGAGGTCACGTTGGTGTATAGGAGCGGATCGGACCCTGAATCCATGCCAATCACAGGAATGCCCGCATCGGCTGCGACCTGAAGCCCCGCCGCCACCTGCGCCGGGTCAACGTTGATAACAATGGCATCGACATTTTGTGTCACCGCATCCTCAAGACGGGCAATCACGGCAGCAACATCGCCGGCGGTATCGATCACGTTGACGTCCCAGCCCAACGCCTCTGCCTCAGCTTGAAAGCCTTCAAGGTACATTTGGGTGCCGGGCTGGGCGAGGTAGGGGGTGACAACGGTCACGTCCTGCGCCGAGGCAGTGGCGGCGATGAGGCTCCCTGCAAGAGCCAAAGTCAGTCGGGTCATGTTGGGGGCCTTCCTCAGTGTTGTCGCCAACGCTTTACGTCGTCCGTCCCTATCCCAATTGCGGTGCGCTTTTGAACTGGGTGAGACTGGATGCTTGATCTTAAAGCGTGCGCAAGCGATTGCCGATCGCTTCGTGGGCCTCAATGGCGTCAAGGTAGATGCCGAACAGATCGTCATAGCGGCCGCGTAGCGCGTGGTTTGGCTCAAAGGTCGTGTCAAACCGGGCGTAGGCCCTTTGCGCATCCCACAAGGTGGTGGCATCACCTGCGGCAACCGCAGCGATACACGCAGCCCCCACAAGGCCGGTATCCGTGATGGCGAGGCGCTTCATGGGTTTACCCAGCACATCAGCCCGGATTTGCCCCCATGGATCGGCATGAAACCCGCCGCCACCACACGCCACCCACTCAGCCTGCTGGCCGGCTGAAGCCTCAACGGCCTCAAACACATGGCGGGCTGAAAGCGCCACACCTTCGTAAACGGCCTTTGCCAAGTCGCCGGTGCCCATACCAGACTCAAGGCCCAAAAAGGCGCCGCGAAGGCCAGCGTTCCAAATAGGCGCGCGCTCGCCAGCAAGCTGAGGCAGAAAAAGGGGCGTCCTACGGGAGGACGGAAGGGCCGCGACCGATGCCGCTAACGCTTCAAAGGAAAGCCCTGCCAGATCAGCAAACCACACCTGGGACGCTCCGCCTGACTGTGTGGGGCCTGCGTGAAGCTTGAGGCCGCCAGCCTCATTAAACACAATGATCCCGGGAGCGTGGGTCACCGTGCGCGAGGCCACACCCAAAATCTCGCTGGTACCACTGAGATAGACAAAGCTGCCCTCTGCGCAGGCGCCGGTGCCCATCAGCCCCACCCAGCCGTCAAGTGTCGCAACGGCCATCGGCACCCCTTGCCGCGTGGATGCCATGATGTCCGTGATCGGGCAAAGCGGTGCCATACGCTCCGTAGCCCCCGGCACGAGGTTGAGGATGTTTTCAACGTACCGCCCATCAACCCCCACCACACCTACGTTGGACAATGGGTCGGTGGCCAGCGCGCCGGTCAGATGGAGTAGGGCATAGTCTTTGGGTAGGAGGACGTGGCTGGTGCGGTCCCACACGTCAGGACGGTGACGCTTGGTCCACAACATGCGCGCCAGAAGGTGGGAGGCGTCGATGGGGATAGGCGCCCCGAGCCAGGCGATCTTGTCAGCCTCGCTCAGCAGGCGATCGAGTTCAGCAGCCTCTGCCTCAGCGCGGGTGTCTTGCCACAAAATGGCAGGCATTAAGGGTGCGCCATCGCGACCGACAAAAACGTGGGTGTTGATCTGGCTGGTCAGCGCTCCGGCAGCAAAGGTTTCTGGCGCAAACCGCTGATGAAAGCCGTTAACCGCTTTATCAATGAGGCGGGTCCAATCGGCAGGGTCCTGCTCGCATCGCCCGCCCTCACTGCGGTGTGTGGGATAGGTCTGCCGGACATGGGCGAGAAGCGTTCCATCGCTTGAAAAGACACCCGCCTTCACGGATGTGGTTCCAAGGTCGATTGCCAGGTAGCGCTCGCGCACGCCCATTCCCTTTTGGCTCCTTTATAGTTCCGGCGCGGCATCCGGTTCGCGCATCTGAGCGCGCCAACTCCAGGCGCAGCGCCGCTCATGAACGGGCAGGGGCCGCCTGTGCAGAAAACCCACCGTTATTGTCGCCCCAGCCGCAAGCCCGAAGCGCCGATACTGTGGAACAGTCCGCCATGGAGCCGGCCTATGCAAACCCGGATCGACTGCGCCCGTCTCACAGGAGCCTTTAATGTCTGGCGATACGATTATGAAATGGTTTGAGTTCAGGCACCTCCCAAGCCACCTCAAAGCTGTTTCTCAGCCCTTTCACGACTTTGCAGAATACCTGTGCGAGACCATCGAACCGGGGCCGGAACGCACCATAGCGTTGCGCAAGCTCTTGGAAGCGAAAGACGCGGCGGTCCGCGCAGTGGTTCATCCCCGCGGCTAGCGCCATCGCGGGCTGACGACGCCGACCGGCCGACCAGAAAACGACTATCTGGGACAGCTGCCGAGGCGACCCTGCCCGCAGCGTCTTGCCGTCACAGCTTTCTCGCCCAAGCCTCTACCCGTGATCACCACCACCCGCCGTTCATTCACGATCGACGTTTTCTTCAAAGTGGGCATCCCTTGGCGGCGGGTCGTGATAGAGCTGTTCCAAACAAGGGACAATCCAGCGAATTGGCACACTTGGATCAGTCGCCTCCCTTGCCCAGCACACGCGCCAGCACCTATGCCATCAAATCAGGGGCGGCATTGACGGCCCGTTGATTGCGAAAGTCTGCCCCGTCGCAGACGACAGGGCGGGGCGGTGCTGACATGAAGGTGGTTTTTGCAAGCCACGGTTCGCTAGGTGACCTTGTCCCATTCCTAGAGATCGGCAGAATCCTCAATGCCGATGGGCACACCGTTGTGATCGCAACGCACGATGCACATCGCGCTGCCGTGGAAGAAGCAGGCCTCACCCATGCGCCGATGCGCCCTGACCGGCCAAACGATCCAGAGTTCCACGCCCGGTTCATGGCCCCCATGCGCGGCGCAAGCTTCGTCTTCAATCACTTCCTGATCCCAGCGATCGAACAGAGCGACGCAGACCTGATGCGCGCCTGCCAAGGTGCGGACGTGTTGGTGAGCGTGACCCTTGCCCTCGCAGCGCCCCTGGTGGCCGCGCGCACCGGCATTCCTTGGCGATCGGCCGTTTTCCAACCGTCCATGCTCTTTAGCATCCACGACCCCCCCAAGGTGGGCATGCTGCCGATGGTGCCCGGTGCGCCGCGATTCAACGCGTACATCTTGCGCAAAGCCAAAGGGCGCGTGGAGCGGTGGGCCAAACCGCTCCGCCGATATCGACGCAGCCAGGGCCTTGGGGAATATCCCGACCACCCAGCCTTTGGCGGCCAAATCAGCCCCGACGGGGTGCTTGCGCTCTATTCGCCGCTTTTTGGGACCCTCCCCCCAGACGCACCGCCCGGCACCATCCAAACAGGGCAGGTCCTCCAGACCGGCGGACCGCCTCTACCGGCCGACCTTGCAGCATTCTTGACCGAGGGACCGCCCCCTGTGGTCTTCACGCTAGGATCCGCGTCAGCCCATGCCGCCAGGAGCTTCTTCCAAGATAGCGCACGCATTGCTGAGGAGGTGGGCGTGCGCGCCCTCCTTTTGGTGGGGCGCGATGAAAACCTGAAAGGTCTTCCTGAGACATCAGACAACTTCCTTGCACGACCCACCGCGCCGTACCATGCTGTGTTTGCGCACGCCTCTGCCGTCGTCCACCAAGGCGGGATCGGGACAATTGCGCTTGCTGTGGCCGCCAGCGTCCCCATGGTGGTGGTCCCCTTCGCCCATGACCAGCCAGACAATGCCGCCCGTGCCGTACGCGCTGGTGTTGCCGTTGAGCTCACGCGGCGAGGCTATGCGCGCAAAGGGGCACAGGCTCTCTCAACGGTGCGCACTGATGCACGCATGGCCGAAACGTTGCGCGAGGCGGCCACAACCATAAGGTTTGAAAAGGGCGCGGAGCGCGCGGCTGCCGAAATATTGCGCGCAGCGCAAGTGCGGTGATCTAACCACCCGAGCGGCGGTGAAGTTCCTCTCCCGTCTCCTCGCAAACGGGCCGCAGCAGAACATCCGAGCATCATCAGGGAAATTTCCCTAGGTTCTCTGGCGTTTTGTTCCAGGAAATCAACGCCGAGGCCGGCATTTTTTCCTTTCAACCAAGTAGCAACTGCGCTATACAACTTTTAGATGTGATGGCTGAGGCACAATTTTCTAGTGCGCTGCTAGAAAACAAAATTACTTAGCGACGAAACGAAATCGCTTCTGGAAAAGGCTAAGCCGGCAAAAAATGTTCAAAATTTTCGAATCTTTGTGAAATATTTTGAAAAATCGGTGGGTTAGCACTTCATTTACCATCACAGGTTGCAACAAAAACGATGCAAAAATTCGGTGGTTTTTGTGGAAGAAGCCATCTGGTCGTGACGGATTGACCACTCTGGAACGATTTATGGATATTTTCCACAGCCTGTGTATTGCTGGGAGAAGGCGACCGAAATGCCGTTCCGCCTTCGTTCGGCACTTTAGAGATGCAGTAACATCTACCATGTCAGATGCGTGATCGACGTGGTTTGACGATGGAGGCTCTATGTTGATCGACGACTTTATTTCGGCTTCAGCGGGCGGGTCGCCGAATTCTGTGCGGCTATTCTGGTGGCAAGGGTGGAGTAGTCGTTATTACCTCACCTCCATATTTGACCTGAAGAACCTGGATTGTCGGGAAAGCGGTACATTCATTGTGGTGCGGCGGGAGCCATCAGGCGAAAGAACGCCCTTGTTTGTTGGGACCGCCCACAGCATCAGCGATGACCTTTACGACGACTATGGTGATCTGACATTGCGCGCCATCCGTGCAGGGGCGAACGAAATCCACGTGAGTTTCACCGCAGAAACCGTCGACCGTCGCCATGACATGGGCCAGGATCTTGCGGATGGCTGGTCGCTGAAACATCAAAGGCAGCCGGTCCCCGCTTAACGTTTCTGCTAGTCTAGCTGGGCGACACCCCAACGCTGTCCCCCAAACCATGGTCCTGTTCGCGGACCACTGGCCCCTCTCCTAAACCGGCACGGGGCAAACAGTCCCAATGCATCAGTCATGTGCCGTCCCACACCTTATGCGCGGCTTCCACACAACCAGCGATCACCACACCCGCCAATAGCACCGGCGACGCCGACCGTTCCTATGGCGCTCTCCGTTTGCATCCAGTCTGCCGCATCAGCCTCCAGTTCGTTTCCGACGATGCTGGTCCAAAGTCGCGGCAACGCCGGGGCGCGGCCGCCCGCGTGCTCTCGTTTGTGGGCTGGTGGCTAGACCCGCGAAAGCTCGGCCTCGATGGTGCTTAAAGCACGCGGTCTCCATCGCTGCGGCACGCGCAGGGGAACCGAACCACCTCGCCGATAGAATTCGTAAGCGTGATCCACTATCCCTCACGCGCACAGACATGATCAGGGCAGGCACTCGGTGAACATCCTCATCGCTTGCGATAAATTTCGCGGCAGCCTCACCGCCAAAGAGGCGAACGCCGCCATCATCGAGGCTCTTGAAGGGAGTAGGCTCGCAAGCCGAGCGCGGCCCACCGCCATTCCCATTGCAGATGGAGGGGAGGGCACCCTTGCAGCACTCGCCTCACACGACAGCGTCATCATGAAGG
This sequence comes from Pseudomonadota bacterium, assembly GCA_038745295.1. Taxonomy (GTDB): domain Bacteria; phylum Pseudomonadota; class Alphaproteobacteria; order Rhizobiales; family Amorphaceae; genus Acuticoccus. Next base: position 7,316 of record JBCDLN010000097.1, read on the forward strand.
CGCCGGCCCGCGATCCCTTTGGCGCCTGGCATGAGGCAGAGTGGCTCCATGATCGCGCCAACGGCAGAGCCATCATCGAGATGGCGCAAGTGGCCGGACACAGCTGCGCCCAAACCGAAGGCTACGATCCAGACCGTGCCTCCAGCGCCGGCGTCGGAGACCTCATCAAAGCCGCGCTGGACCAACAGATTGATAAGGTGGTGGTTTCGCTTGGCGGAAGTATCACCGTTGATGGTGGCGCAGGCGCCCTCGAAGCCCTTGGCGCACGCTTTCTTGATGGTGATGGAAAGGTCGTCCAGAACGCGGTGGGCCGCGCGCTTGCGCGTGTTGACGCTGTGGATCTCACCAACCTCGACCCGCGCGCGGCCGGCCTCTCCATCATTGCAGCTGCCGATGTTGACCATCCCCTCAGCGGCCCAGGAGGGGCTGCCGCTGTCTTCGGCCCCCAAAAGGGCGTTGCATCAGGCGATATTGCAGCCTTCGACCGGGCGCTCACCCAATTTGATGCAGCGGTCGCCCACGCCTGCGGACGGCCGGTCTATGCTGACGAACCCTTCGCAGGCGCCGCTGGCGGGATGCTTGTGGGACTGTCAGCCATTGCACCCACCAAAGGAATTGATGGGTTCGCGTTGGTGACCGCCCACCACAATCTTGATGGGCTCATCGACGAGGCTGATCTTTTGGTGACCGGCGAAGGCTCCCTCGATCAACAAAGCCTTGGCGGGAAAGGCCCTGTTGCCATTGCCCGCGCGGCGCGGGCGGCGAATGTCCCCGCCATCGCGTTTGCCGGTCGGCTTGCAGCGAGCCCTGCTGCACTGCGGGCAGAAGGGATTGGGGCCGCGTTTTCCATCTCCAACGGACCGCAAAGCTTGGAGGAGGCGCTGAGCAACGCCGGGCCAGCGCTCATATCAGCGGCAACCCATGCGTTTAATGCCATGGACCTATTGGCTTCAGCCGGGCCGCACGATTGAGCCAAACTGATCCACCCGCAGCACATCCGCGCTCAGTCCGGTGAAGATGAGCGCAGCCGTGGCCACCACCGTCAGCCCAAGGCGCAGTTGCGCAAACCACCGCGGCCCCTCCCGCCGGAAAACAATGATGTCCACAGCGCCAGCGATCACAAAACCTGCCGCAAGTGCCATCAGCGCCACCGGTCGAGGCGCGAAAACGGCAAAAAAACCAATGAGCGAGGGGACCACCGACCACACGAAACGCAGTCTCCCGCCGGTTCGGAGCGCCACACCCCAGTGAATGCCGCCCAAGAACGATAAAATTGCGAGCCCATAGACCAGCGCGGCATAATAGGCGACCGGTGCCAGGATATCGGGCAACAGAACGGTGCCAGCCGCCGCAGCGACAAACGGGATCAACCCCGCCAAACCCAGAAGCACCGGCACAGCAGGCTTTGGGCCAGCAGCTGAGCTGCCATCGCGGGGGGCGCTATCAGGCGCAGTGGGCCAAGCCATCGACGGGTCAATTCCTCCGGAAGACAACGCCGCCGACATAGCCCGTCAAAATCGCCAGCGCCAACACGCCGACCCCATAAATCAGAGGCTGGTTACGCGAAAGGGAAAAGAGCTTCTGCTCAAACCCCACCTTAAACACCTTGAATGAGGTGGTGGCGGTATCGAGCGGCACACCGCCTGACAAAAGCACCACATCAATATCGTAGGTGCCGTGTTCCACAAGGCCCGGCAGGGGAATGCTGGTGCGGAAGAAGCGCTCAGTCAGCATCTCTACCCCGCCAAGCTGACGGGTCCAAAGTCCCGCCTCTTCCCGTGCAGCAGACACTGCGTCGATGAGGGCAGTGTCCTCCCACATATGGGCAGGCACGTGATCAGGGTCGCTCACCAGGCTCAGCCATCGGTCAACGGTGTCATCGTCGGCCGGTGTGGTAAACACGCCCCAATAGGAGGGAGTGCCGGGAAAAAGCTGCCCGTCTGTGTTGACGATAATGCCCAAGCGTCTGGCTTTGCGCTGGACCAGCACATCGTGGGGCGGCCCGCGCACCGTGATCACCACATCATACCGGCCTGGGCGGGAGACCGTCTGCCCGTCCCGCTCGACCACCCCAAAAAGGGCAATGCTGGTGCCGCCGAACTCGGAGGTCACCTCCACCAAGTCGGTGGCAAGGTCCACCACCAGCCGCTCCGCCTGGGCACCCTGCCATGATAGCGCGAGCGCCATGCCCGCCAGAGCCGCCCTCCAAAGCAATCTAAAGCGTTCGCTCATCCGCCAATCACCGTCACAGCAAACGGATCGACGGGCGGCAGCACCAAATTGAGCGCAAACCGCAACCCCACAGCGAGCACCAGTAGGCCAAGCAGCGCGCGCAGCAACTCACCGCGGATGGCTTGGCCCAGCGAGGCGCCGATCTGCGCGCCAATCACGCCGCCCACCATCAAGATAAACGCCAGCAGCACGTCAACGGTCTGGGAGGCCACGGAGTGCATCACCGTCGCAATTCCCATCACGCCGACAATTTGGAGAAGCGACGTTCCCACCACCACCGAGGTTGGCACCTTCAGGAGGTAGATGAGCGCAGGGACCATGATGAAGCCGCCACCAATGCCCAGCAGCGTCCCCAGGAATGAAATGGAAGCGCCAAGCCCGATGACCGGAAGCACGGAAATGAAGAGCCGCGACCGGCGGAAGCGCACCTTGAGCGGGAGGCGGTGGATCCAGCCATGGGCGCCGCCGCGCCGGTCCGGCGGTAACGCATCGCCACGCTTGCGGGCCATGCGGCGCTTGATCATCGCTCGGACCGACTCGTTAAGCGTCAGCCCCCCGATCACCGCCAAAAAGATCGTATAGGAAATGGCGATCACGACGGTGAGCTGGCCCTTTGCGCCCAGGATCGCAAAAAGTTCAGCCCCTGCAATGGCGCCTGCCCCGCCCGACACCGTCAACACTGCTGCGAGTTTGAGGTCGACCTGTTTGCGGCGCAGATAGGCCAGCGCGCCTGAGGTGGAGCTCGCCACGATCTGCGGTGTCACCGAGGCGACGGCAACGGCCGGCGGGATGCCTGAAAAGATCAACAGCGGTGTGAGCAAGAACCCCCCGCCCACACCAAAAAGCCCGCTGATGACGCCGACCGCGGCGCCCATCGCTAACACAGCCAGCACCCCCACCGGCATCTCAGCAATGGGAAGGTAAATGTCCATCTAGCCCACGACCTGGCTATGCCCGGCGTGCGGGGCACAAAGTTGCCACTGTCTTCGCGCGCTCATGGGACGGTTAGCGGGCAAGCATCACCGGTGCCATCACGATACCCTTCACCACCCAAAAGGTGCCCTTCACGGCGGATTTCACCAACCGAAGCGCAATCAAACCGCATATCCAAGCCGCCAGCGACCATAAGAACGCCATCAACAAACGAACGCCCCGCACTGCCGTGCGGAAACCGCGCAGCGCAGTCTTCCCGGTGAGCTCCACCACAGCGCGTGAGCGGCGGCCAAAGCGGCTGGTGACGGCTGCAAGGGCGGCTGCATCCTCGGTGGTGTTGACGTGGCGCATCAGTTTCACGGCATCAGCAGCGCCGGCGTTATCGGCCATGGTGCTGACGGCCGTCATCGCTTGGCGCAGCTCGGCGCGGGCGGCGGCTCGGGTGAGCCCACCGGCCTCGCCAGCCCCTCTCCCGGCGACAGCTGCCCCCAACGAGGCGACCCTTTCCACCGGCGCGCTTTGCCGGGGCGACGGGGTGCGCCGTGCAGCAACTGTTGCTAATGCGACCAACCGGTTGGCAAAGCGCACCGTGAGGTTTCCACTCTTTTTGGCGACTTTCAGCATGGAAACACCAGCATTAAACACAAGCGATGTGCCGCCCGTCGCTATGGTCACGCCCTCGGCCGCAAGGCCTATGGTGGCAAGGGTGAGGAGGAATTTGGAGTAGTCCTCGCCGACGGCAGCTTTGCCACCTTCTGAGATGATGTCGCGCATATCGCCGACCACAGTGAGATCTGAAAACACGGCCCCGGCGAGACCTGCTGCGCTGTCGGCGCGGCCAGTGAAAAAAGCGCCGGCAAACTCGCTGCTGTTCCTCAAAATGACAGCAACCGTACCATGGGCCTCTTCAAGCGCTGCCACAGTTTCGGGCGACAACGGTTTTCCCAGTTCCACTGCAAGGGCCGCCAGTTGGTTGGCGCCGGAGATGTCGCCACTGTCGAGGGCAGCCTGTGTTTTCACGTCGAGCGTATCGCCGGGAGTGGCCATTTGGAGTTCGGCGCGGATCGCGCGCTCCTCAAAGCCGGTGTATAGGCGCGGGGCGGCGAGCGCCAGAAAGGCTACCGTTCCAAGGGACAAAACTGTCGCCGCCGATAACAAGCGCAGCATGGCGCCTGTGCTCCTTTATCCAACCGGCCCGCATCGTGCACACCACGATGCAGCACCATAGCCCGACTTTCGATGAAGCGTACCGTTAACACGGTGACCCCGCGATGAAACCCTGCCATCGCGTGCTGTGGTGAAGACGGCCTGAACGGCGCGCTCACGCGCTCTCAGCACACCGAGCTTGGGTGGGTCCTTCGTCCCGCCCCCTGAGGAGGATCGTGGACAATGCATGAACCACTGTCATGGGTCAGCCGTGGCGCGCGGGAAGCGCCCGGAAGCGGCATTTTCGACGTGGTGAATTATGGCCGTGACAAGCCAGGTCTCATTCCACTGTGGGCGGGGGAAGGCGATGTCCCCACACCCCGTTTCATCGTGGAGGCGGCCCAGCGCGGTCTTGCCGACGGGGAGACATTTTACACCCACCAAAGGGGCATCCCCCCGCTCAGAGAGGCGCTGGCCGCCTACTATGAACGCCAGTTTGCCCGCCCGTTCGACCCCGAGTCGTTTTACGTCACCGGTTCGGGGATGCAGGCGATCCTCATTTGCCTCCAACTCACCACCGGTGCCGGCGAAGAAGTGCTGATCCCCACCCCCACCTGGCCCAACGTGGCTGGGGCCGCCATTGTCAAAGGGGCAACCCCTGTCGAAGTCCATATGCGCGAAGAAAGCGGGGCGTGGACCCTTGAGATTGAAGATCTTGAGGCGGCCACTACACCGATGACGCGCGCCATCTTCGTTAACTCACCCGCCAATCCCAGCGGCTGGGTGGCCAGCCGCGAGACGCTTCAAGAGATTTTGCTGTTCGCCCGCAGGCACCGGCTGTGGATCATCGCCGATGA
>JBCDLN010000098.1:0-12317 GCA_038745295.1 Pseudomonadota bacterium
AAAGCGGCTGGGATTATGGCGTTTTTCGTCAGCCCGGTCTCGGCGAACTGGGCACAAGAGGCCATGTCCTCTAGGCTTGTCGGGCATGTTGGCGCGGTACTCGCAACTTTAGCGGTTCGACGCTATGTCAGTCGGAAGTCAAGGAGGCTCAGCACCGAATGGTCACCATCGTCAACCGCATTGGCGAACAACCCCGTCATCCGGAAAAGGCGCATCGCCCTGATACGCCCATCGCCCGCAAACCGGAGTGGATCAGGGTCAAAGCGCCGACGTCGCCGGTGTGGCGGCAGACGCGGGACCTGGTGCGTGAGAAGAAGCTCGTCACCGTGTGCGAAGAGGCCGGCTGCCCCAACATTGGCGAGTGCTGGGAAAAGCGGCACGCCACTTTTATGATCATGGGTGACACTTGCACCAGGGCGTGCGCGTTTTGCAATGTGAAGACGGGCCGGCCTGAACCCCTTGATGGAGATGAGCCCCAACGGGTGGCTGAGGCGGTCAAGACGCTTGGGCTTGAGCACGTCGTGGTCACCTCTGTGGACCGAGACGACCTTGCCGATGGGGGCGCCTGGCATATCGCCGACACCATTCGCGCCATCCGCCTTGTGATGCCGCAGACCACCATCGAAGTGCTGACACCTGACTTTTTGCGCAAGCCCGGTGCGCTGGAAACGGTGGTGGACGCGCGGCCTGATGTCTTCAACCACAACTTGGAGACCGTTCCGTCTAAGTATCTGACGGTCCGACCGGGAGCACGGTATTACCACTCCTTGCGTCTGCTGGATCAAGTGAAGATGATCGACCCCACCATCTTCACAAAATCCGGCATTATGGTGGGCTTGGGAGAAGAGCGGAACGAGGTTCTCCAGCTGATGGATGATCTGCGTGCCGCGGACGTCGATTTCTTGACCATCGGGCAATACTTGCAACCTTCGCGCAAGCACCATCCTGTAGAGCGCTATGTTAAGCCGCAGGAATTTAAGGGCTATGAGAGTATCGCGTTCGCGAAGGGGTTTTTGATGGTGTCTTCGTCGCCACTCACGCGGTCATCTTACCATGCGGGGGATGATTTCGTGCGGCTTAAGGCTGCCAGAGTTGCCAAAATCAGTCAGTCTGTGTCTCGTGATGCCGCACTTTGAAACAACCCGGCGCGTGCGCCATGCATCCACCAACATGTTCGACCTTGTGGCGGACGTGAAGTCTTACCCGCGTTTTGTGCCGCTGTGCCGGTCTCTGACAGTCCGTCGGCGTGATACGTTGCCGGACGGTCGAGAGGTTTTGGTCGCGGAGATGACGGTCGCCTATAAGTTCATCCGCGAGACTTTCACCTCCCGCGTGGTTTTGAACCGTGCCGACAACATCATTGACGTGGAATACTTGGATGGCCCGTTCCAAGAGATGAAGAACAGGTGGACCTTTACGCCTGTGGGTGAGGCGCAGACCGACGTCAATTTCGATATTCGCTACGAGTTCAAAAGCCGTACGCTCGCCACCGTGATGGGGTCGGTTTTTGACCGCGCCTTCCGTAAATTTGCCAGCGCTTTTGAAGAACGCGCCGACAAGGTCTACGGGGTGGCGGCCTAAGCACGACGCGCAAATTGGGAGCGCGGCCCTTGCAACCGACGCGCGACCATCCGGATCGAAGCGCGACCATCATCATCGAAGCGCGACCCTTAGAACTGAAGCGCAACCGACCTGATAGGAACGCGGCCCTTGCAACCGAACCGCGAGGAGCCTGGTCGAAACACACCCCTCCAGGACGAGGCGCAGGCTCCAAAATCGCAGGGCAACCCTCAAAGTCGAAGCGCGACCCTCATCGTCGACACGAAAACACTCTAAGTGGAAGCGCGACCCCTAAAGCCAAAGTGCAACCGTCCAAATCGAAGCGAAACCGTCCAAATGGAAGCGCAACTGTCCAAATCGAAGCGCGGTCCTTAAAGGAGCCGCGCGGCCCTCAAAAAGAGTGATACAGGCGGAACCTTGCTCAAGGCTTGCCGGCTTTGCCGGTGACAACGGGGCGGGAGAGATCAGCCCCCCATTCACTCCACGAGCCGTCATAGACCCGGGCGTGTCCACCAACGCGTTCCAGCGCCAGGGCCAAAATGGCAGCGGACACCCCAGAGCCACAGCTCGCAATCATCGGCTGAGCTGGATCGAGCCCACTCTGCGTAATCACCTTGCGAAGCTCATCCTGCCCCTTCAGCCGGCCAGCATCATCAAGAAGGCTCGCGTAGTGCGCGTTGAGCGCGCCCGGCATATGTCCGCCCCGGACCCCCTGTCGTGGCTCCGGCTCAACCCCCTCAAACCGCGCCGGCGAGCGCACATCCGCCACCTGACCACCACGGGCGAGCCATTCGGCCACAAGATCAGCGTCAGCCAGGATTGAAGGATCGCGCTTTGCTGTGAAGGTGCCTTTCGTTTGGGGCGCGGCAGGCTCGCCAGTCTCCACGGGATAGCCGGCCTCCCGCCAGGCTGCCAGCCCCCCCTCAAGGATCAGCGCATCGTGGCCCATGACCTTGAACATCCACCGCGCGCGGGGAGCGGCGAAGAGGCGGCTTTCTTCGTAGACGACCACGGTGGTGGTGTTTGAGATACCAACGGCGCTCACCGCTTGGGCAAATCCCTCAGGCGTGGGCAACGTGTGGGGAAGGCTGCTTTCCGGGTCGGCAATCACATCAATGTCGAACCGCTGGGCGCCCTTGATCCGGCACGCCAAGTACTCCGCGTGGGCATCACGGCCGGTGCCGGGCATATGCCAAGACGCATCAAGCACCACCACGTCATCGAGGTTGTCTTTGAGCCAAGTTGTGCTCACCAGCATGGGTTGGTCCTTTGTTAAGGTGGGTCTGCCAGCATCTGAGGGAAAATGGCAGTCTGCGGGGCCGGCCAGCTTTGGACCATGCACGAGCCTGTGGAAACGGGCGCGGCTTGCCCTCTCCCGCGCCTCACTCCATCAATCTGAGGCGGACGCGGCGGTTCTGACGCCCCTTCTTTTCAATCTTACTCACCGCAACCGCGCCGATCTCCGCGGTGGAGGCGACATGGGTGCCGCCGCAGGGCTGAAGATCCACATCTCCGATGCGGATGAGGCGCACCTTGCCCGAGCCACGCGGAGGTTTCACGGCCATGGTCTTCACAAGGTCCGGCTGTGCATCAAGTTCAGCGTCGGTGATCCATTCTGATGTGACAGCATGGTCCGCTGAGATCAGCGCTTGGACGGCTTGTGTGATGGCCTCTTTGTCGAGCTGGGGTTCGGGAATGTCAAAGTCGAGACGGCTTTCGGTTTCACCGATCTGCCCACCAGTGACTGGGTACGGCAAAGCAACGGACAAAAGGTGGAGAGCTGTGTGCATCCGCATGATGCGGTAACGCCGTGCCCAATCAAGATGCTGGGTGACCTTCGCGCCCGCGTTCAACGCGTCGCCCGTCGCGAGATCCCCAATGGTGTGGGCAATGGTCGTGCGATCACAGCCATAGCGGGTGTCGGTGACCTGCACCATGGTGCCGGTTTCAGTCTCAAGCGTTCCAGTGTCGCCCGGCTGCCCGCCCCCAGCGGCGTAAAACACAGAACGGTCCAAGATAAGGACCCCTTCACGCGCCTCCACCACTGTCGCGGTGGCTGTGGTGAGGTAAGGGTCGTCGCGGAAAAGAGCTGCTGTCATGGTGGGACAGTAGTGCCCTTCCCCCCTTTGTGTACACCGTCTGGCCGGCGTCAGCGCACATCGGGGGTGCGTAGCGCGAGCGTTGCTTATTCTCGGAAAACCACCCGATAAGCATCTGGGTTGTGAGGCACCCACGGCGCCGACGTCCACGTATCGGCCCCCTTCTTGACCTCAAGCGTAAACATACCCCCAGGTTCCAACGCCGGCGCCTTCGCAAGGTTGACCGTGGAGCCGTCGGGCCGCTGGTAGGTGAAGGTAATGACCGCGCCATTCAATGTTGCGCGAAGGGCTCGAATGGCGGCACGCTCAGCCTCGTGGGTCTGTGCCGCAGCAAGGCGGACCTGTTCGCGTTTGATGTTGTCCATACTGGCTCCATCGGTTGGATGACACGCTGCTCCCGAAAGGGCGAGCACGCCCACAACGACGCAGATGGCCATGCTGTGAGGCGTGATGGGACCGCACGCAGGCCCCGCCGTTTGGCCCTTTGGGGGGCTCTTCCTGTGCGGTCCAAATGGCCACCCCCGTCTCATTCGCCGAGCGCGGACTTTGTCCACTCGCGAAACTCAGCCAAATGGCGGACCCTGATCACCTCGCCCGAATGCATGATGGAATCGGTGTCGGTGTGGTTGGCCGGTGGATACCAGCTCGGAAAAAGGGCGCTGTCGGGATACTCATCGTCGAGCCCGATCATGTGGCCGAACTCATGAACCGCGGCCCGTTGGCCCATGGAGCCGCCCTTTGACACAGGGTTCAGGTCTTCGCTGTCGCCCACCGAGCTATTCCACACAAACCCGTCTGACACAGAGCTTGTGGCAAAGCCGCCCGGTTTGATCTTGCTGATGGTGAGCGTCCACTTAGATGTCGCAGCGCTATTTTCCAAAAACGGGATCACGTTCACGCGGAACGCAACAGCGCCCTTTTTTGGGCTCGTGTAAAGGTTAGACGAGTTCCACTTACTTTCAATGGCTCGCTCCCAACCCTGCATAAACTTCTGTTTACCTGCCGTTGACCAGGTTTGGCCGGCCGTATCCTCAAATTCAAAGTTGATGGAGATGGCGAGGAACAGGATGTGGGCGCCGTTCCGTTCAAGTAGGATGAGATTGTAGTTGTTGAACTCTTCTCTCTTGACCAATTTGTCACTCATGTCAGCCTCCAGCTAATATCTTTCAGGCAGATCAATTTTCTCAAATTGTGTGACGCAGATCACAGTGTTAATCGAAGTCTCCAACCATCCGTGACTGTAATGGAAAGCCTATCAATGGACCTGACCATTCACGATACATTCACATTCCCCACTTTGGCCGGATCACCCCACATAAAAAGGGTATACATACTGGCCGCGTAAGGATGTGATCTACGACACATCAATGTCAGGGGATGTAAGTCTGTGTGTTGTGGATCACAAGTCAGCGCATCGCATGGGGGGTTGGCGGCCTCAGGGGGCCAGCATATGGCCGCTGGTTGCTCTCCACGCTCTGGTGCGCCAGACGATCGTGCTGCGGTGATCCGGTAAGACGGTGGCGCCAACAAGCCTCTGATTTGCGATGCATTCGAAAGGACGCTGCCGACTTGAGGCGGCAGCTTTTGCGGGAAATGCCGAGCAGCTCCACAACTTGCAATATGATTTCGACCCTGTCAGGCTTCGTCACATGGGTGGAGCGAAGGGGTTGGCGTTGCCGAACTCGGCCAACTCTTGGTGCAACACGCGGCGCATGCGCTGAAGCGGCGAAAGTTGCATGCGCCACGACACTCATCCCGCATCAGAACAGCGTGGCGCCATCTCCGCACTCTTGAAAGTGGCGGTGGGGCTGGGTTCTGGCCTTGTCATCGGCCTTGTTGCAGCGGTGACCACCGTCTCGGTGGCGGCGATCGCCTACTCTGGCGAGCTTGACGTGTTTGCCGGCGCTGGCGCCATCGTCACCCTCGCTGGAACGGCTGTGGCCATGGTGATCAGCGCACTCACACTGAGCTACAGCGGTACGGTGTTGGGCGCGCAAAATATCACCGCCGTCACACTGTCGCTGGCCGCCAGCGCCTTAGCCGCGTGTGGGAGCGGGGTCGCGCCGCCCCACCTTTTCCAGACCGTGGCACTGATGATGGCGCTCACCACCTTGGCAACGGGCGTCTTCTTTGTCGTGTTGGGCGCATCAAAGGCCGGCGCCCTTGCCCGGTACGTCCCCTACCCCGTGGTGGGCGGATTTTTGGCGGCGACGGGGGTGTTGCTCGTTTTGGCGGCCCTTGCCATGTCCTCCGGCCGGGCGGTGAGCGTGTTTGATCTGCCCGATATGGTGACCACTAGCCCGGTGCTGCGCTGGGCGCCCACCATCTGCATCGCGGTTATCCTCTCCACTGTTGCGCACCTGGCCAAACACCCGGCCGCATTGACCGGCACCTTGGCGCTTTCCTTTGCCACCTTCTATGCCACGCTTGGGATAACCGGCACGTCCTTAGAGGACGCGCGCACGCTGGGGCTCCTCCTGGGCGCGCCCTCGAGCCCCCAAACACTGAGCCTTGCCGATCTCAACATCATTAGCTTTGCGGCCGGCGCCGACTTCAGCGCCATTATAGAGCAGACCCCCAAGCTTTTGACGGTCTCAGCCCTTGCAGCGCTTGCCATGGTGATGAGCGCGACGGGCCTTGAGCATGCCACCAAGAGCGACATCGATCTTGATCGCGACTTTGTGGGTGTGGGTCTTGCCAACTTGGGGGCGGGCGCCTTGGGGGGGCTGCCTGTCTACCATTACTTCGGGGCAACGGCGCTCGCTTATACTCTCCACATGCGCTCATGGCTCTTAGCGCTTCTCACTGCAGGTGTGTGCCTCACATTGGTCTTGGCTGGAAGCACACTCATCGAAAACCTTCCGGTGTGTGTGTTGGCTGGCTTGAGCATGTTCATCGGCGCCAATCTGATCCGCGAGTGGCTCATCGAGCGGCGCAGCACATTGCCTGCGCTCGACTATGGTGTGGTGGTTCTGATTGTCGGCGTGATGGTGGGGGTTGGCTTCCTTGAAGGTGTCGCTACCGGATTGATTGCGTGCGTTGTCATCTTCGTGATCTTGTCGGGCCGGCAAGATGTGGTGATGCGCAGTTTTTCAAGCGCTGTGCGTCACAGTATGGTGGACCGTGGTCCCGAGGCGCGTAACGCGATCCTCCACTATGGGCACAGAAATCACATTGTTGAGCTGAAGGGACACCTCTTTTTCGGCACAGCCAACCGGCTCTACCAAGAGGTGATGTCGTTCTTAGCGCAAAGCCAGCCACTTTCCCTTGTGTTGGACTTTCGGCGTGTGCAAAGCATTGATAGTTCCGCAGTCTATAGTTTTGAAAAGCTTGTGCAGCGGTGCCAACATCATGGAACACGCATTGCGGTGACGGGCCTTTCAGACCGGCTCGGCCGAGCCTCGGGGCTCAGCTTGGCGTTGGCCCGCGGCAAGGCGGTGGCGTTTGATGATCAAGACGAGGGCATGGAGTGGGCCGAGGATCGCCTTTTAAACACGCTCACCTTTGAAGGCGATGGACCCGCAAACGGCAAACTCTTGTCCATATTTAAGACGCTGGCGGGCCATTCAGCCCTTGTGAAGCAGCTCTTGCCGGGCGACGCCCTTGTCAACATCGGCGAGCCATCCAATGGGTATTACATGGTGGAAGACGGGCAGCTTGCCGTCACCATCCCCACACAAGACGGGAAGGGCTTTCGGATCCGCACCGTCGGCCCGGGCGCGCTGATTGGCGAGGTGGGCCACTATACCGGCGCAGCACGCACCGCAACGGTGGCCGCGCAGACGCCCTGCCAAGTGCTTCATCTCACCCAAAATGCACTGGACCAATTGGAACGCGATGATCCTGCGTCAGCCTCAACCCTTCATAAGTATGCCGCCCAGTATTTGGCCACCCGGTTGACGGAAAATACTCTCTTGGTCGAGCATTCGCGTTAACCCCTACGGCCCTGCCTGGCTGACGCGTTGGGCCAACGGCCTTAAAGGGGTGACGGCGCGTGCGCCAGCGCGGAACGCCGGCGAGCGCCTACTGGCCCTCAGCGTTCGTCTTCCCGCGCTTTCGAGCTGCTGCCGCAGCTTTCATCGCCGCCGACAGCACGTCCCGGTCCCCGATTTGGTTCGCCAGAATGAAAATGAGACGGGCGTTGAGCGCAGCACTTTCAGCGTCGCTGAGGCCGTTATGAAGGGCGATCAGCTCGGCATAAAAACCGTCAGCATCGGGGATGTTCGGGTCAGTTTTAAGCGGGGGCATGATGGCACTTTTGGCCGGTTGCCGTGCGCAAGGCTGTGCGCAAGGCATGGTCGTCGAACCTCGCCCAACGGGCCGCGATGTATTGATCGGGCCGCACCAAGTAGACCGCAGATGGTGCTGTGCCGAGATAACGTTCCTCAAGCGCGCCGGATGGATCATCAGCGCTCGATAGGATGAGGCTTCGCGCCCTCACACCCCCTTCCGTCAGCTCCTCGGGGACGACTGTATTGATGGCAAGAATAACAAAGTCATCGCCGAGCTGTGGGAGGAGATATCCTGTAGTGAGGGGGGCATCCGGGCATGGGCTTCCAACGCGTGTGCGGTCCGGACCGCCAGGCAACGCGTCCGCCCCGTTGAGCGACAGACCATCATAGGTGGCTGGCGTCGAAAGCCTGCCTGAATTCACCAGAGGCCTTGCGAAGGGAAAGTCTTCTGCAAGATCCAAAACCGCATTGCGCAAGGTATGGCTGATGGCTGATTTTGGGGTGATAAAGTCCGTCGCACGGGTGGAATGGAGGATGTTCTCGTCGGCAGCGTAAACCCGCTCCTCGTCGTACGTATCAAGGAGTGTACCGGGCGCGCGACCCTCGATGACAGCGGCAAGCTTCCAACCCAGGTTGTCCACATCCTGCATGCCCGAGTTGGCGCCGCGCGCACCAAATGGCGAGACCTGGTGGGCGCTGTCCCCCGCAAACAGCACGCGCCCATGTCTAAACGAGGCCATCCGTTTGCATTGAAACGTATAGATGGACGACCAGACAATATCATAGTCCACCTCGCCCAGCATCGCGTCGAGGCGTTTGCGAATACTGTCTTCCTTTAACTCTTCTTGCCGGTCCACATCCCAGCCGATCTGAAAGTCGATCCGCCAGGTGTCATCGGGCTGGCGGTGGAGAAGAGTGGACGCGCCCGAACCATGGGGCGGCTCAAACCAAAACCAGCGCTCCGTCGGAAACGCCTCCGACCTCATGACAATATCGGCAATCAAAAAACTGTCTTCAAAGATGCGGCCTTCAAACTCCAGCCCCATCATCTTGCGCAGTGAAGAATTCGCCCCGTCGCAGCCGATGAGCCATTCGGTCTCCATCTGGTAGCGACCATCAGGCGTGTTGATGGTGAGGCCGATATGGTCATCGTGCACCTCAATGGCCTCAACACGGTTCTTCCCGCGAAGATCGATGGGAGCGCCGTCAGCCTGGAGCGCTCTCACCCGCTCGACCAAAAACTTTTCGAAGTAAGGCTGTTGGAGATTGATGAATGCTGGGAACTGGTGGCCATCTTCAGGCAGCAGATTGAATTCGTAGACCTTGCGATCTTCGTGGAAGACTTTGCCAAGGTTCCAGACAATGCCTTTGCCCAGCATGGGCTTAGCGCAGCCATAGCGATCGGCGATTTCCAGGCTGCGCTTGGCAAAGCAGATGGCGCGCGAGCCCATCCCAATGCCTTCATGATCATCAAGCACCACAACCGGAACGCCTTTGAGACCAAGATCAAGCCCCATTGCGACGCCAACGGGACCACCCCCCATCACCACCACCTTGTGCCGTACGGGCTTTGGCGCATCTTGGTCGGCGCAACGGGCATAGGGGTAGAGCTTGAAGGCCAGCGTGTAGCGGTCTTGAAACATTGCTCCTGTCCTGCGCGGCGTGGGCTTGTCGTTGTTGTCGTTGTCGATGTCGATGTCAGTGGGGGTGGCGTTAGCTCTGCAGATCTTCCCACATCTTCATGTCTCGGGCGGCGGTCCAAATCCGCGGCGTGTCGATCCCGCAGGCCTCATCGTAGGCACGCGCCACATTGAACGGCAAGCAGTGCTCATAGATGGCAAAGTCTTGAAACTTAGGATCGCACGCCTCGCGCACCGCATCCCATGCCTCTTTCAGGCTTCCTCCGCGCGCAGCGACCCGCTTGACCGGGTCATAGGTGCTCTCCACAAAATCGCGCGTGCTTTCAAGCGCTGCAGCGACCATGTCTTTGCCCACCAGCGCATCGCCGCGGCCGGGGGCAATGGCGTCCACATCATAGGCTCTGATGCGCTCAAGGGTGGCGCCCCAGTCGCCGAAATGGCCATCACCACAGTAGCAGGCGGAACGATACTCCACGATATCGCCCGTAAACATCACGTTTTCGTCCGGCACATAGATGATACTGTCGCCAGCAGTGTGGGCGCGGCCAAGGTATTTGATCTCCACTTTGCGCTGGCCAAGATAGACGGTCATGGCGTCTGAAAAAGTCGTGGTGGGCCAGGTGAGGCCCGGAATGCTCTCGTGGCCCTCAAACAGGCGAGGGAAGCGTTGGAATTCGCTCGCCCAATCCTCTTCACCCCGCTCGGCCACCATGGCACGGGCTTTGTCCGACATGATGATTTGTTGCGCCCCATAGGCCGATGCCCCCAACACCCGCACCGCATGATAGTGGGTGAGGACCAGATGGGTGATGGGCTTGTCGGTCACCGTGCGGACCTTTTCGATCACCTTTTGCGCAAGGTTTGGTGTGGCCTGCGCCTCAATGATCATGACGCTGTCATCGCCAATGATCACGCCTGAGTTGGGGTCGCCTTCGGCGGTGAAGGCCCACAAACCTTTGCCCACCTCGGTGAAGCTGATGGTCTTTTCCGAAAGGTCGCCTTGGGACGCAAAGGCCTTGTTCATTGTGACAGTTCCATGGTGAGGCATCGCCTGTGCACTTTCTGGGCACGGGGCGACAGTGTCAAAGAGGGGTGTCGCGGGCCGGCGTATGGGCTGTGCGGTTTCGATACCGGTCGCCATCAGCGGCGGCAACTGCGGCTCATAAAAAGCCGCCCTCTCAGACGCTCCAACAGTCATCGATGTGATGAAACGGCGGCCCTTCAAGCCCGCCATTGCCCCATGGATTGGGCGTGCGCGACCACAAACCACGCCCCCGCCCTTGCCAATCGGCGCCAATCGGGGCCAACCGACCAACCGCCGCGCCGTGGGTGCGTTAAACGCAGCCATGGCTCAGGTGCCTTTCACCTTCGAAAAATTGGTGGAGCGGCGCTATATCTTCCCTGAGGCTTTCTTTGCCACCCTCACAGTCTGCTGTTTGGAGTTGACCGCGCCATGATCGATCCAGCGCAACAAGCCCCCATCATCGTCCTCACTGGGTTTTTGGGGGCCGGAAAATCCACGCTTTTGCGTCGGTTGATGGCATTGCCCGAATTTGGGGCCTCAGGGCTCGTAATTAACGAGTTTGGCGATGTGGCCATTGATCATGATCTCGTCGCAGCGGGCCTGCCCAACACGGCCGTCACCAGCACGGGCTGCATTTGCTGTACGGCAGGGGCAGATATACGCGCGTCCGTCGCCGAGGTTCACGAGGCCGCCGAAAAGCTTGGCCGTCTCCCCTTGCCGCGGGTGATTGTTGAGACCACCGGCCTTGCCGACCCGGCCCCTGTGGTCAATCAGCTGGTGGCGGGGGCGGTGCCAGCGCTGGGTCTGCGCGACCATGTGGTGGCGCGGCACTACCGCCTTGCTGGGGTGGTGACGGTGTTTGACGTGACCCATGGGCTTAATCTTCTGTCGCAGCACCCCGAAAGCATCAAGCAGGTGGCCTTCGCCGACCGCATTGTGTTGACGAAGATGGACTGCCTCGAGGCTGATGAAAGGGATGGTCAGGTGCGCAAGGTGCGCGCACAGCTTCGCCAGATGAACCCGTCGGCCGAAATCTTGGATGGGGAAAGGGCCATTGACGATCTAGCAGCGGTGTTTTCACCGCGCGCCTATGCGCCGCGCGATTTGGGCGGCGGGGTCGACGAATGGCTCGATGAAGCCAAGCACGCCCATCACCATGCCCACAACCACCACCATAATCACGGGCACGACCATCATCATGGGCACGACCATGCCCACCACCATGACCATGACCATGACCATGAACACGGGCCGGAAAACCATGGTGTGCGCAGCATCGGTCTGACCATTGATGAGCCCATCGATAAATCGGCCCTCGTGCACGCGATTGACCTCATTCAGATGCTGCATGGAACGCAAATACTGAGGCTCAAAGGGATCCTTGCTTTCAAAGACGATCCGGGCGCGGCTTATGTGCTCCAAATGGTCCAGCATGTTGTCCACCCCCTGTCGCGGTTGGAGGCGTGGCCCAGCGCCGATCGGCGTTCGCGCCTTGTGATCATCACATTCGGCATCGATCCTGGCAAAGTTGCAGACATGCTGCTGGCGCATCTCAAGGTGTCACCCGTTGAGGGGGCTACGCTGCCGGCGGAGGTATAGATGTGGAAGCTGTAAAGGTTGTTCACTCTAAGGTCCGCCAAAACTCAGAAGTGCCCCCAAAGAACCCTTCACATGTTCCTTTGGTGGGACACCAAACAGCGACGTTCCTCCGGAGCCGACACCATCAGAATCCCGCGTTGGGCCTGATGGGTCAACCCCAAAG
>JBCDLN010000099.1:0-12191 GCA_038745295.1 Pseudomonadota bacterium
CCATAAATTGGGCAGGGGCCGGCCTTCCGCTTCGCCGTAGCTCACCACATGGCCCAGCTTGCGCACCAGGGGAAAGCTTCGGTCCAAGATGGTGGCGCCTGTGGAATCCAGCACCTTATCGAAGGGGGAGGGACCAAGCGCGTCGGTAAACGCTGCCACAAAGTCCACAGCGCTTCGATCAACCACCATCTCGGCGCCAAATCTCAGGGCCTTTTCCTCTTTGCCCGGAGTGCCAACGGTGCCGAACACCCGCGCCCCCGCCGAAACCGCAAGCTGCGTAAGGTTGAGGCCCACCCCGCCACCGATGGCGTGAATGAGAAGACGGTCGCCCGGTGTGGTGGTGGAGACCGTGTGCAGAAGGTGCCAGGCCGTCAGCGATTGGATCATCATCGCCGCGCCCTGTTCATAGCTCACACCACCTGGCAAGCGCACCAGACGCTCTGCTGGCACAACGCAAAAATCGGCAAACCCGCCAGCATCCTCGCTGAAGGCAGCAACCCTGTCGCCCACCTGGCAGTCTGTCACACCCTCGCCCAACCCAGCGATCCGCCCAGAAATCTCAAGCCCTGCCACCAGCGGATAGCCTTTGGGATGGGGGTAGCTGCCATCGCGCATCATGGTGTCGGCATAGTTGCAGCCGCCAAACGCCACTTCCACCAGCACCTCGCCGTTCCCGGGCTCTGGTTGGGAGGTCTCAACCACACTCAGCTGGTCGGCAGACGTTTCAGGGCTTTTGAGGAGGATCGCACGCATGGGCAAAAAGCTCGTGTTGTGGGCTGGTTGAGACGCTGATGCTGACGGAAGATGGCTCCAACGCCAAGCCAGGCCACCCAAAAGCTGGCGCCAACGGCACTCGGCCGCCCCGTGCGCTAGAACACGGCATGGGCGCCACGCTCCACCTTAATTTGGCCGCGCACAACAGCCTCTTGGTGGGCAAAAAAGGACTGCGTGCCGGTGGATGGCGTTTGGCCAGCATCGTACCGGCCCGCCACAGCATCAAAGTGCACCATCGACTGCGTGGCATAGTAGCGGCCGATGCGCGCCAGCTCGGCCTTGTCGCCAAGGCTTGGCACCACCTGGCGTGCCAATGAAAGGCCAGCCACAATGCCATCAATGAGCGCCACTGGAACGTGACGGACCCGCATTGGACGTCCCAACACATCAAACAGGCGCTCAGCCTGCTGAAGCGGGGTGAAGGCGGGATCGGGCCCACCGATGGGCAGTATTCGGTTGTGGCGGCTTTGGTCGTGAAGGCAGCCCACCACATACGCGGCAAGATCGTGATCGCTGATGGGTTTGCACCGCGTCAGCTGACCGTCGCCAAACACCAAAAATGGCTTTCCTTGCTTCACCCGCTCTATCTGGCCGAGCAGCGACTTGAAGTAGGCGGTGGGGCGGACGATCGCGTAGGTGAGGCCTGAGGCTATGAGTTCAGCTTCAAAGGCAAGTTTTGCGCTTTGGAACGCAAGCTGAGGGCGCTGCACGCAAAGGGCCGAGACCAGCACAAACTTTGAAATGCCGGAGCGTTTGGCCGCGTTGAGCGCGTTCACGTGGGCACGGTGGTCAATGGCCCAGGCGTCGTTGGGGGCACCGGTGCGCGATGCGAGGCAAGAGATGACAGCCTCGAACCGCTCCCCCGCGATGGCGTGGTCTAAGATCGCTTCAGCACTGTCCACCGCCCCATTGCGTAAAGAAGCGCCCGTAAGCTCAGCGAGACCATCACCGTGCGCACCCGCACGCGGAGCGCGCTGGCGCACGTAAGCCACCACCTCGTGCCCATCTGCCACCAGCTTTTGCACGGTGGCTCTGCCGATGGTCCCGGTGGCGCCTAGGACAAGAACACGCGCTTTGGACGGGGGCTCAACGGTGCCCGGCGATTTGTCGTCTGAGTGCCCCACACGAGCGCCCACTTAGGTCAAGTTCACCACAGCGAAAGCGGCGGCAGCCACGGGCCGGCAGCCCCAACGGCGGCTGAACGCGCCGCTTCAGTTCACCGTTGCTGGCCGTGCCACTCGGCAGCGCCCATCGTAGACGCGCCACTTATCGTAGCCGATGATGCACACATAGACCGACCATGACAGGCCCACGAAGCCCCCATCTTCCTCAACGAAATAGTGGGCTGTGGCGTGATCACCATTATCGAGAGAGACCGAGGCAAGGCAGTAGCGCCGCACCAACGGGCTTGGGTTCAGATACGTCTCGTTCAACTCGCGCACGGGCGTAAGGCTGGTGACCCGGGGGACGCGGTAGGACGGCTCAGCGCGGTTGGCAAAGCGCAGCGCCGCACTCACCACATTGCCTGCATCGCAAGCAGGCACTGTCTCATCGCCAGGGCACTCGTAAGGGTCGCCAAACAGCCAATACTGATCAAACTTGCTGCACCGGCCGAACAGCTTGCGCTTTTTCTGGATGGGTTCGGCCGCAACATCGGCGGCAACCGCAGGCAGGCTCCAGGCGCTCAGCGTCATCACCGCCGCGATGAGAAGGTTTATAGAGTTGCGCCAAGCCATGGACGGCCCCCGTAACGCCCGATACCCACAAAGTCATCTCGCACCGCGCGCCTTTGGGCAAGCCGCTCAAACCAAATGCACCGTCAGCGTGACCGGTAAGCCACAGCTCATTCATGGGTAGCCGGGCCACACAAAGGCGCCCAAACGGCACGCGCGGCGACACATGGCAGGGCCTTTCGGTGATGTGCCGCAGGCCGTCAGCGATTGAGAAGTTCACAAGGTGCGATATCTGAGGCCCATCGGAACCACGGACCTGGCGCGGCAGGCAAAGCGCCGGTGGGGGCGAACATGTCGGATGAGATTGTCATTGACGTTGTGGACGTGGGGCTGACGCTGGGGCGGGGCGCATCGGCGGTATCAGTCCTTAAAGGCGTCGACCGCGCCATCCGCCGGGGACAAACGCTCGCAGTGACGGGGCCCTCTGGGTCTGGGAAATCAACGCTCCTGATGGTTCTGGGGGGGCTTGAGCGGCCCGATCGCGGCCGTGTGGTCATCTCAGGCCAAGACATCGCCCAAATGTCGGAGGATGAGCTGACTGCGTTCCGTGGCCGGTCCATGGGCGTTGTCTTCCAGTCCTTCCACCTCATCCCAACGATGACCGCCCTTGAAAACGTGGCGGTTCCGCTGGAGCTTGCCCATGTAGCCGATGCGCGTGATCGGGCGATGGAGGAGCTCAGGCTTGTGGGGCTTGGCGCCCGCGCCGGCCACTACCCCACTGAGCTTTCGGGCGGTGAGCAGCAAAGGGTGGCCATAGCGCGCGCCCTTGCCCCGCAACCTTCCGTGCTTCTGGCCGATGAGCCCACAGGCAATCTCGATGAATCCACCGGCGCTGAAATCGCCGATTTGATGTTTGCCGCCTCGCGTGAGCGCAACCAAACGATGGTGCTCGTCACCCACGACATGGCACTCGCCCAGCGGTGCGATGAGGTGGTGCGGGTAAGCGATGGCCGCCTGCATGACGTGGACGAGAAAGGTCTTGCTGCGTGAGCGGGGTCGACACCGCGTCTGTCGCAACCCTGCCGCGGGGGGTGCGTTGGCGGCTTCCTCTCGCGCTCACGTTGGCGCTGCGCGAGATGCGTGGCGGCCTCAAAGGATTTTACGTTTTCCTAGCCTGCATTGCGCTCGGCACCGGGACCATTGCGGCCGTCAACTCCCTTGCAAGCGGTCTCACTGACGGGATTGAGGCTGAGGGGCAGGCCATATTGGGCGGCGATGTGGCGTTTTCGCTGATCCACCGCCAGGCGAGCCCGGACGAGGAACGCTACCTTCGCGAACAAGGGAATGTGTCGGTCGCGGCGACGTTGCGGGCGATGGCACGGCCCAACGATGGGTCGCAAACCCTTGTGGAGCTCAAAGGCGTCGACGAGGCTTACCCCCTTTACGGCGAGGCGACGCTGCGGTCAGGCCGCCCCCTTCGCGAGGCGTTGTCATGGGAGGGCATAGACGCATCCACCCCCACGCCGGCGCTGGTGGAGCAGTCTTTCCTCACCACCACAGGGCTCAATGTGGGGGACACCTTCAGCCTTGGCCGGCTGACGATGGTGGTCGCCGATGTGATGGCGCGGGAGCCGGACCGGCTTTCGGGCGGCATCGGGTTCGGCCCGCGCGTGATGGTGCCTGTTGCGGCGCTCGAGCCGTCCGGTCTTGTGGACACGGGAAGCCTTGTGCGCTGGCGCTATCGCGTCTCCGGCCCATCCGGCCCGCTCAATGACGATGCGCTCAGAACCCTTGTGGAAGACGCAAACACAGCGTTCCCCACCGCAGGCTGGCGGGTTGAGACGCGAACAGAAGCAGCACCGGGGCTTCGCCAATCGATCGCCCGGTTTGCGCAGTTCCTCACGCTGGTTGGTCTGACTTCGCTTGCTGTGGGCGGGGTCGGGGTTGCCAATGCTGTGCGCGCCTATCTTGCAAAGAAGCGCACGACCATTGCAATTTTGCGAGCCATGGGTGCGCCGGCGCGGCTCGTTCTAGCCACCTATTTTTGCCAGATCGTCCTCCTCGCCGGGATCGGGATTGTGTTTGGGCTCCTCCTGGGCGCTGCGCTCCCACCGCTCGCCGGGCTATTTCTGGCGGATCTTTTGCCCGTCTCGGCCCTCTTCAGCTTGTTTCCTGGGGCGCTCGCCCTTGCTGCGCTCTACGGCCTTATGATTGCCATTGCCTTTGCCATCTGGCCGCTGGGCACAGCTCACGCAGTGAGGCCGACAGCGCTCTTTCGCGATGATACCGGCGCGCCCAATGTGCGCGCACGCTGGCCGTTCATTATCGCGACGGGGATTGCGATCGCGCTTCTGGCTGCGCTCACCATCTTTGCGTCCCACGACCGGTTTTTGGCGGCGATCTATGTGCTGGGGGCAGGGGCGGTTTTCGTGCTCCTTAGGCTTGTTGCGCAGTTGGTGGTGATCATTGCGCGGGCGCTGCCCCGCTCGCGCTCCACAGTGGTGCGGCTTGCGGTGGGGAACATTCATCGCCGCGGCGCTCTTACCCCCACCGTCACCCTTTCGCTGGGCTTGAGCTTGACCCTTCTCGTCACCCTCTCGCTGGTGGATGGCAACTTGCGCAGCACACTCTTGTCGCGCCTGCCTGCCGAAGCGCCCAGCTTCTTCTTTGTGGACATCCAAGACCACGAGCGCCCGGCATTCTTGGCAAAGCTCGCTGAGGCTGCGCCGGACGCCACCGTGCGCTCCCAACCCATGCTGCGCGGGCGCATTGTGGCGCTGAAGGGCACGCCGAGCGATGAGTGGCCCGATACGGAAGCGGCCTGGGTGTTACGCGGTGACCGCGGCATCACCTATAACCCCGAGGTGCCGGAGGGGAGTACCGTGGTGGAGGGGGCCTGGTGGCCAGCGGAGGGTTCCACCCGCAACGAGGTGTCCTTTGATGCCGAGCTTGCGGGCGAACTTGGGATCGGCGTGGGCGATACCTTGCGCATCAACGTTCTGGGCCGCGAGGTGGAGGCCACCATCACCAACTTGCGCACCGTGGAGTGGGAATCCCTTGCCATCAACTTTGTGATGGTGTTCTCGCCCAACGTGTTTGCCGGCGCCCCACACGCCCATTTGGCAACGCTCAGCTACCTAGGCGGCGGCAATGAGGACGAAGAGCTTGCCCTCCTCAAAGAGGTGAGCGGGGCGTTCCCCACGGTGACGGCGGTGCGCATCAAAGATGCATTGGAAACCGTGAACGGTGTTGTGGCGGATTTGGCCCTTGCCATCCGCGCCGCCGCCGCGGTGACGTTGCTCGCCTCCATCTTGGTTTTGGCGGGCACGTTGGCGGCGAGCCACCGCAGCCGGATTTACGATGCTGTGATCCTCAAAGCGCTCGGGGCACGACGCCGCACGTTAGTGGCGGCTTACGCGCTGGAGTATTTCATCTTAGGCATTTCTGCGGCAATTTTTGGGATATTTGCGGGCACGATTGCAGCGCGCGTGATTGCCGTTGACCTCATGGAACTCACATTCTCGTTCATGCCTGTGGCGGCATTTTCTGCGGTTTTTGTGGCGATTATCGTGACAGTCGGCTTGGGTCTGATTGGCACTTGGCGGGCCCTTGGGGAAAAGCCAGCACGTGTCCTACGTGCACTTTAAACGTTCATAATTGTGGCAGATTTGTTTTCAACTGTTCTAAGCGAAGAGCAACTAGAGGTTACTAAAGCGCGTTGACAAGGTTTTTGTTTGAGTTATGTTCATTAGAACAAAATTCGAACATTAACCATGGTGGGGCCTGTGATGCATGCCGCAGCCGCTTTCAAGCGGGAGGATCAGACGTCTCCTGCGGACCCTTCGGCCGCCGGCATGGTGGCGCTGAAAGAGCTTCAGGAGGGGGTGCATCTCGTCAAGGCCGAGAGCGCGGCAGACTTGGGGGCGTGTGCAGGCTTCGTGCTTTCCCTCTTGGCGCACGCGTCCCAAAAGGGGGCTGTGGTCTGGGTCAGCCAGCACTATGTTTTTGACGAGGGGGGGAGCCTTTATGGCCCTGGCCTTCACGCCTTTAGCATTGTCCCGCACAATATTTTGTACGTGACCGTCCCATCTTATGTGGATGTCTTCTGGTCGCTGGAAGAAGCGCTCAAGTCTCAGCCGGTCAAAGCCGTTGTGGGGGAGTTTTATACAAAATCTCCACTCGACCTCACCTTGACGCGTAGGCTCTCTTTACGCAGCCAGCGGGCACAAACACCTGTTTATCTCATGAGCATCACCAGCGCAGCGTTTCCAACCGCAGCGCAAACCCATTGGTCCGTCACCACACCCCAGCGTGAGGCGCGCTCAAAGCCGGCAAGGACCGTTGGCCCGCCCGTCTGGTCGCTTGAACTCACCAAAAACAAAAACGGGCCCTGCGGCCCCCTTCAAGCTGGCTTCAACACATTGACGAAGCGCCATTTCGACCCGCGTCGCCCGTCATTGTCCCCCTTTGCCAAAGCGCCAAAACCTCAGGAAAAGCTCGCCCGGGTCGAGACAGGTGCCGATATGATGGCAAAGCTCTCCGCCAAAATCAGTGCCCGGGACCTCCAGCGATGACGGCCCCTCACCCAAAGCCACCGGCACGGCGCATCCTCCATCTATGGCTGTGCCGCTTTGCCACCGATCGCCTTGCCATCCGCGAGGGTGAGGGGCTCCGCGCCATGCCGTGTGTCACCGTTTCCAAGGTGAAGGGCGCGCTCATTGTGGAGGCACTCAACGCCGTTGCCGCCGGTGAGGGCCTTGAGCCGGGGATGACATTGTCGGAAACGCGCGCCCAGGTGCCCCATGTGGAGGTGGCCGCCGCCGACCCTCAAGGCGATGACAAAGCCCTTCATAAAATCGCCCGTGCGTTGGAGCGCTACACCCCCTTTGTGGGCCTTGATGCGCCTGATGGCTTAATGCTCGACATTAGCGGCTGCGCCCACCTTTTCGGCGGTGAGGAGGCGATGATGGACGATGTCATCGCCCGCCTTGCCGGGTGGGGCTATGAGAGCGCGTGCGCCATTTGCGATAACCCTGCGCTGTCTTCGGCCGTGGCCCGCTTTGGAGGGGGTGGCATCGTGCGGGAAGGGGAGGCGCTTCCGGCCATCGCTCAGCTTCCCGTCGCCGCACTCAGACTTCCTGAGGAGATTGCAACCGTTCTCAACCGGCTGGGGCTCAAAACCGTCGAGCAGCTTTATGCCCAGCCGCGCACCCCTTTGATGCGCCGCTTTGGGGTGGCGCTCGCACGACGCATGGATCAGGCTCTGGGGCTGGAAAGTGAGCCCATCACCCCCTTGAGCCCTGTTGAGCCGTTTGTGGCTGAGCGCCGTTTTGCCGAGCCGCTCATGAGTATGGATGCTATCGGCGCCTGTGTAACGGGGCTTGCCGAAGCGCTCGGCCGGTCGATGGGCGTTAAGGGGGAGGGGGCGCGCCGGCTTGTTCTGCGTCTTTTCCATGCCGATGGGGCTGTGCGTGAAGCGCGGGTGGGCACCGCCGAGCCGCTCATTGATGCTGAGCACATGGCAGCCCTTCTCATGCCGCGCATTGAAGCGCTGTCGGCCCGCATTGAGGATGAAAGCGGCATCGATCTTTTGCGCCTCAGCGCCGCCGAGACGGGGCCGCGTCAGGTGGAGCAGGTGGACTTTTGCCGCGAGCGGGACGCGATGGCGAGCCTTTCTGGCCTCATCGACACTTTAAGCGCCCGTTTTGGCCCTTCTTCCGTGCAGCGTTTCGTGCCGGCCGACACCCATCAGCCCATCGAGGCGGACCGGCGTATGGAAGCCCAAACCTTGGCTGGGGATGCGGCGTGGCCCGACCACAATGAGAGCGAGCGGGCTTGGGCCTTGCACGCCGATACGGCCCCCACACCGCGCCGGCCGCTGCGCCTGTTTCATCCGCCAGAGCCTGTGGAGGCGCTCGCCAGTGTGCCTGAGGGGCCGCCTGTGCGCTTTGTGTGGCGGCGCGCATTTTATCATGTGGTGGCCGCTGAGGGGCCAGAGCGCATCAGCGCCAATTGGTGGGCGAGCGAGGCGGCCCACACCTGCGATTATTTTGCCGTGGAAGATACAAAAGGCCGCCGCTTTTGGCTTTTTCGCCAGGGCCTTTATGGGCGCGAAACCAATGAGGCGCGCTGGTTCATGCACGGCATGTTTGCCTAGTGGCTCTCTTTGCCGAACTGGCCGCCGCCAGCAACTTTTCCTTTCTCACAGGCGCTTCGCACCCTGAGGAGCTGGTCTTGGCCGCCGCCGCCTCAGGCTATGAGGGGCTTGCCGTATGCGACCGCAACACCTTGGCCGGCGTGGTGCGCTGCCATCTTGCGGCAAAGAATGTGAGCTTGCGCACCGCGGTGGGCACGCGCCTTTCCTTCGAAGATGGCACGCCCGACATGCTGTGCTGGCCTGTGGACCGCAAAGCCTATGGACGGCTTTGCCGGCTCCTCACGGTGGGCAATATGCGCGGTGCCAAGGGCGATTGCCGCTTGCACCTTGAAGATCTTTTGGCCTGGTGCGAGGGGCTCATCCTTGCCCCCATCGCTTACGGGGCGACGCCTGAAGCCATTAAAACCACCTGCATGGCCCTCAAAGAGGCGGTGACAGTGCCGCTCCGCCTTGCCATTTCAATGCCCTATGGCGTGGAGGATGTACGCTTTTTGCGCGCCTCCTGCGGGCTTGTCGGTGCGCTGGGGGTGGCCCCGCTCGCCACCAACATGCCGCTCTATCACGCCCCTGAGCGCAAACAGCTTCAGGACGTGCTCACCGCCATCCGCGAGCACACCACGGTGGAAAAGGCCGGCAAACTCCTGGATGCCAACGCCGAGCGGCACATCAAAAGCGCTGCCGAAATGGCCCGCCTCTTCGACGAAGCGCCCCATGCCGTGCGCGAAACGCTGACCCTTTTAAGCGAGATCAGCTTTTCCCTCGACGAACTGCGCTACGAATACCCAGAAGAGCCCACCGACCCTGGCTGCTCCCCCCAACAAACGCTGGTGCGCCTCACCTACGACGGGATGGCCAAGCGCTTCCCCGACGGTGCGCCGGACAACGTTGCCAAAGCCGTAGCCCACGAACTCTCCCTCATCGAAGGGCTTGAGTACGCCCCCTACTTCCTCACCGTTTATGACGTGGTGCGGTTTGCGCGCGAGCGGGGGATTTTGGCCCAAGGGCGCGGGTCGGCCGCCAACTCGGCCGTGTGCTACTGCATAGGCATCACCGAGGTGGACCCCGCCCGCGGCGATCTTCTTTTTGAGCGCTTCATTTCACCAGAACGCCGCGAGCCGCCCGACATTGACGTCGACTTCGAGCACGAGCGGCGCGAAGAGGTGATCCAGTATATTTATGACAAGTACGGGCGCGATAGGGCCGGCATTGCTGCCACCGTCATCACCTACCGCGCCCGCTCTGCCGCCCGCGAGATCGGCAAGGCTCTGGGCTTTTCCGAAGATGCTGTGTCAGCGCTTTCAGGCACCATCTGGGGCTGGTCGAACCACGGCGTTGGCACCCAAGATGCTGAGCGCGCCGGCTTTAGCGCCAAGGATCAGCGTGTGGCCCATCTGGTGCAACTCTCCCACGAGATTGCAGGCTTTCCGCGCCATCTCTCCCAGCACGTGGGGGGCTTTGTGATCACCAGAGGCCGGCTTGATGAACTGGTCCCCATCACAAAAGCGGCCATGGAGGACCGCACCAACATCGAGTGGGATAAGGACGACCTCGATGCCCTGGGCATTTTGAAGATCGACGTTTTGGCGCTCGGGATGCTCACCTGCCTGCGCAAGGGCCTCACCCTTCTTGCCGAACACTACCAGGACGACTTTGAAAGGCCGGCGCTGCCCAGCCCATCACCCCCGTTCCGTGGCGACAAAGGCGTTCCCCAATACCGCCGCTGGCCGGTGACGCTCGCCACTATCCCGCCCGAAGACCCCGAGGTTTACGACATGATCTGCCGGGCCGACACGCTCGGCGTCTTCCAGATCGAAAGCCGTGCGCAGATGACTATGCTGCCGCGGCTGAAACCCAGGACCTTCTATGACTTGGTGATTGAGGTGGCCATTGTGCGCCCAGGACCCATCCAGGGCGACATGGTGCACCCTTATCTCCGGCGCCGTCAGGGCAAGGAGGAGGTGAGTTATCCCTCCAAAGAGCTTGAGGCGGTGCTGTCCAAAACTCTGGGCGTACCCCTTTTCCAAGAGCAGGCGATGCGCATTGCCATTGTGGCCGCAGGCTTCACGCCCAGCGAGGCCGACCAGCTGCGCCGCGCCATGGCCACCTTCAAAAAGGTCGGCACCATCGGCACCTTCCAGCAAAAGATGATCGATGGGATGGCCGCCAAGGGCTACGACCCCGATTTTGCCGAGCGCTGTTTCAAGCAAATCGAGGGGTTTGGCGAGTATGGCTTTCCTGAAAGCCATGCGGCGAGCTTTGCACTTCTAGTTTACGCGTCGTGCTGGCTGAAGTGTCACTACCCTGATGCGTTTTGTGCAGCCCTCCTCAACAGCCAGCCCATGGGGTTTTACGCACCGGCCCAGATTGTGCGCGATGCGCGCCATCATGGGGTTGAGGTGCGCCCGGTGGATATCAACCACTCCGACTGGGACTGCACCTTAGAGCCTGGCCCCATCGCAGCCGAGCGCCTCCATGCCAACCATACCTCTATGACGGGTGCCATCCGCGCACGCCATGCGGTGCGGCTTGGGCTGCGTCAGGTGAAGGGGCTTTCTGAGGAGGAGATGCTGGCGCTGATGAAGGCGCGGGGGGAGGGCTACGATTCGGTGCGCGACCTGTGGCTGCGGGCGGGGCTGAAGCGGGCCAGCATCGAGCGCCTTGCCGATGCGGATGCGTTTGGCTCCATAGGGCTTTCGCGGCGCGATGCGCTTTGGGCCGCCCGCGGGCTCGACCCATCGGGCAGAGCGGAGGATTTGCCGCTGTTTGCCGCCGCAAGCTGGCAGGACCTTCAAAAAGAGGCCGCTGCCATCCTCCCCCTCATGCCGATGGGGGAAGAGGTGATCCACGACTATCGTTTTATCTCCCTCTCCCTCAAAGCCCATCCTGCCACGTTTGTGCGCGAAACCCTTCAGCGGGAGCGGACACTCAAAGCCGAGGCGCTCGCCACATGGCCCAAAAAGCGGACAGTGTCTGTGGCGGGTCTGGTGTTGGTGCGCCAGCGGCCAGGCTCTGCAAAAGGCGTCATCTTCATGACGTTGGAGGATGAGACGGGGATCGCCAACGTCATTGTCTGGCCCAAGACGTTTGAGGCGCACCGCCAAATTGTGCTCGCCGCCCGCTTTGTGAAGGTGACCGGAACGCTCCAGCGCGAAGATGGTGTGATCCATGTGGTCGCCCGCACCTTGGAGGACCGCACGCCGCTCCTCAGCGCCATGACGCAGGACGCCGATGATTGGGACGCCCTCGACAGGGCCGACGAGGTGCGCCGCCCCGTTCCCGATATGCGCACGGTGGTGAAAACCCGCTCCCGTCTCGCGCGGCTTTTGGAAGATGCACCCCAGCTGAAGGACGATGCGGACGCAGTCCTTGCCCAAAATGGGGCCGTGGTCGCCTCGCTGGAGGCCCATCGTGCTGCAGCGCGGCGTTTGGCAAACGCCTCTCAAGGCGATCTGAGGCGCGCGGCCAACGATGCGCACAGCGATGGTGGCAGTGACTTTGAAGAGGTGATGGTGCCGGCCCCCACAGCCACATGGGGGACAGCCCGCTCTGCCGACCGTGATGTGGCTCAACTGGGTAAGCGGCGCCGC
>JBCDLN010000100.1:0-12179 GCA_038745295.1 Pseudomonadota bacterium
CTTGTGGAGGGGATGACCGCGCTGAAGGATGAGGGCCGGTTTAACGAGCCCAATCTTGACGGGACACCGGGTGACTACATCAGCTTTGATGCGTGGGAGTGGCCGCAAGGGGTCGGGCTTTATGGACTGACTGCCCTTTGGCTTTCTGGCCGCCGGCCAGAGCTCAAAGCAGTGATCGAGGCGTGGTACGACCGTCACCTGTCGGACGGCCTGCCGCCGCTCAACGTCAACACCACAGCGCCAATGTTGGCCCTTTCTCTGCTTTGGCGCGAAACGCGTGATGAGCGCCACGGCGCCGCGCTCAGCGCCTGGGCCGATCGGGTGATGACAGAGGCGCCGCGCACCGAAGAGCGGGGCATCGAGCACAACGTCTCCGACAAGGAAAACCCTGGAGAGCTTTGGGACGATACGCTCTTTATGGTGGCGCTCTTCCTCGCCAACTATGGCACCGCCGCAGGCCGACCCGACCTTGTGCGCGAAGCGGCCCACCAGTTTGACCTCCACGCCAAACATCTTACCGACCCGCAGACCGGCCTGTGGTTTCACGGCTTCAGCTTCAATGGCCGCCACAATTTTGCTCGCGCACGCTGGGCCCGCGGCAATGCGTGGATTTCGGCGGCCATCGTCGACCTGATGGAACTCACCGGCGGAGAGGGCTTTAACAGGGACGCTCTGGCAGCGATCCTCAGCCGTCAGGTGGACGCGCTGCTGCCGCTCCAAACCGAAAGTGGCGCATGGCGTACGTTGCTGGACGATCCGTCCTCCTACGAAGAGCTCTCCGCCACAGCAGGCTTTGGCTACGCACTCCTCAAGGGGGCGCGGTTGGGCCTTGGGGACGGGCGTTGGCTGCGCGCGGGAATGCGGGCGCGGGACGCTGTCCTCGCCAACATCGATGACACCGGCACCCTTCACGGTGTGAGTTACGGCACCCGCATGGGCCACGATCTGCAGTTTTACCGCGACATACCCATTCAGCCGACCGCCTACGGGCAGGCGATGGCGCTTCTGTGCCTTGCCGAGGCCTTGGAGCACGAGCCGTTCGCCGCGCCGCTCAGAGAAGGCGACAGCCTCACCCATTGGCAGGTGAGCAAGACGCGCCAGACCCGGTATGATGTCCCCGATCAGCCCATGGACGGGGCCATGGACCCGTTCTTCTTCCTCACGCGGACCAAAAACTTTATCCCCCACGAATATCCATGCCGGACCCAATTTGCTGCCCATCGCGGCAAAGCGCCTGAGCCACAAGCCGCGTTTGCACCAGAGCGCAACATCCTGCCCTTCGGTGCGGATCGGCTTGATCTCTCAGGCTTTTGGTTTCGGCCCACTCACCTTGGCACATTCGCCCGCACCCGCGTGGTGAGCGAGGGCGGCTTGGTCACCTTCCGCCTTACCACACCGGGTGCCGCCATCCTTTTTGTGGACGGTGAGGCTTCAGGCTTTTTGGCCCCCTACACGCGCAACCTTGAAGAGAGCGCCGACATCACCGTCACGCTCCCCAAAGGTCACGCCGTCATCGACATCTATCTGGATGATCTTGCTGAACGTGACACGCGCTATTTCGTGAAGCTTGCGTATGTGAGCGGGGCTTCGGTCTCACCCGTTTATCCTTTTGCCGCCCGGGCCGAGACCGTGCGCGCGGTCGAGGCGACACTTGATGCGCTCCATTTCTCAAAGCCCAGCTACGATGGCGAGCCTTTAGAGCTGTGCTTGCCCGTCCAACTTCCTGCCGACGGTGAAGCTCGCGTCACCGTTGAAGGCGATTTCATGTCCCACGCCCGTGTGGCCCCCATGACGTTCACCATTCCCGCAAGGGGGAATGCTTTGGCGCTTTGCCACTCCGACGCGCTTCAAGCGGATTATCGCCATTTCAAGGTGGCCATCACACTCAATGGATTCCAGGCTGAGCGCACGCTCGGAATTGAAATCAGCCATGGCCGGCGGCAGGGCGAAGCGCCCGCTGCGCTGGCTGAGCGAATTGAAGAAACGCTCCAAACCGTTTCAACGTCAGCTGAACCGGACACTGTCACCGCCCTTGCCCGGCTCGCATCGGGCCATGCTGGCCCAGAAACAGATGGGATGATTGATGCGGCCCTTGGGCCCATCAAAGACTGTTGGGACTGCGCAGACTTTGCGCTTGTCCCGCTGCTTTGGGCGCGGTTTCGCTACGCAGACCAGATCAACGCCGATCTGGTTGACCGGATCGATGAGACCATCATCGCCTACCGCTACTGGATGGATGAGCCCGGCAATGACGTTCAGTGGTACTTTTCAGAAAACCACGCGCTTTTGTTCCATACTGCAGCCTATTTGGCGGGAGATTTCTTCCCCGACCGCACCTTCTTAAGGTCTGGCCGCACGGGCAAAGAACAATCCGCCGTGGGCGCGGCACGGCTGAGGGCGTGGCTTGACCACTTTGAACGCTGGGAGATGGCTGAGTTCAACGCCGCGCCGTATTTCCCCATCGATCTGAAGGGCCTTCTCACCCTCTACGCCCTTGCCCCTGACGATGACATTCGCGCGCGGGCTGAGACAGCCGCGTTGAGACTGTTGGAGATCGTTGCCAACTCCTGCCACCATGGTGTGTTGACCGGTGCGCAGGGCCGCTCCTATGCGCATACGTTGTGCGCGGGCGCTTCGCTTGAGCTGTCCGCCATCGCCCGGCTCTTGTGGGGTGTAGGCACCATCGGCGCGCGGGTTCACGCTCTTCCTCAGCTTGCGCTCGCACTGCGCGACCATGGCCTTGTAGTCCCCGACTTTAAGGATCGTGCACTCTTTGGCGATGGTGTGGAGCAGGCATGGTCTTTTGCGCAAGGAGAAGAGCGGTTTGCCGCCCTTCATCATGCCAAAACGCGCGATTGGGCCCTCGGCACTGCAGCACACTACCGGTGGTACGAGTGGGGCTATCAAGAAACGCTGGTACATGCGCGGATTGGCACAAACCCCTCAGCGCAGGTGGTGATCAACCACCCTGGCGAACCGATCCATGCAGGTTATGGGCGGCCAAGTTATTGGGGTGGATCGGCGTCGATCCCAAGGGTGCAGCAGTATCGCGGCCTTGCAATTGTGGTGTTCAGCGGTGTCGCCCCACAGCCTGACTTTACGCACGCCTGGTTCCCGATCCCGGCGTTTGACGTGGCGCAGGTTGATGGCCAAAGGGCTGTCGCCGTCTGCGGCGGGGGTGCCGTCCTGCTCACCGCGTCGGGCGCATTGGAGCGTGTCACCAGCGGCCCCAGCGCCCATTGCGAGTTGCGGCTGCAGGGACGCCAGGGTGTGTGGCTGGTGCGGATGGCCTCGCGCAATTGTGCGGACATGCTGTCGCAGTTTGGCGGGCTGAATGCACCCTTGCCCCATGAGGGCACAATCACCGTATCCGATCCGCAGTACGGCACAGTGCACTTTCATGCCGACGGACGGGTTGAGGCCGAAGGCACCATCACCGATCCGCGCGCGTGGACCATTCAGGGCGAAAGGAGGGTGCGTCCCCAACCCGCCTTGCGCTAACGTTCATCAAACAGCTCAAACATGAGCAAAAAGTTGGAGGAAACTCAGTGAAGAGAACACTTATTGCAGCGTTTGCTGCGGCATGTCTGTCCACCACCGCCATGGCTGGCGATGTGCGGGTCATGTGGTACTCGGACGGTGTTGAGGGTGAGGTGATCCAAGACCTCCTCGACCGGTTCATGGAACAAAACCCCGACATCAACGTCACCCTCGACAATGTGGCGTATAAGGTGATCCAAGAGCAGCTTCCCATTCAGTTGGAAGCTGGTGAAGGCCCGGACATTGCCCGTGTCACTAACATCAAGGCGCTGGCTGAACACTGGCTCGACCTGACGCCTTACTTGAGCAATCCGGACTATTGGCGCGAAAACTTTGGCGGCCAGCTGGACTGGATGCGCCCCGATGGATCGGACGCCATTCCCGGCTTCATGACGCAGCTCACCCTCACGGGCGGCTTTGCCAACAAGACGCTGTTTGAGCAGGCCGGCGTTGAGATGCCTGGCGCAGACGCGACGTGGGACGATTGGGTGGATGCTGCTGCCAAAGTCGCCGCCGACCAAGAGCTTGAAGCCGCCTTCGCCATCGACCGCTCCGGACACCGGATTTCTGGCCCGAACGTGTCCTTCGGGGCGGACTATATTGGCGCAGATGGCCTCCCCGCCCCTGTCGATGACGGCGTGAAAGAATTCGCCAGCAAACTGGTGGGTTGGACAGCGGACGGTAAGCATCTCAAAGATGTGTGGGTGTCTGCGGCAGGCTCCACCTACCGCGCTGCCGCCGATGAGTTCATCAACGCGGCCATCCCGATGTACTATTCGGGCTCTTGGCAGATTGCGAACCTTTCCACCAAAATCGGCGACGCGTTTGACTGGGTGGCCATCGGTTCGCCCTGCGGCAGCGATGCATGCTCTGGCCTTGCAGGTGGCGCAGCGATGCTGGCCATGAAATACACCGAAAACCCCGAAGACGTTGCCAAGGTGATGGAATACTTGGCGTCTGAGCCTGTGGTGCGCGAGTTCACCGAACGCACGCTCTTCCTTCCTGCCCACGCTGGCATTGTGAAAGAAGGCGGCCTTAAGTTCGATACAGAAGACAAAAACGTTGCCGGTGCGCTCTCCAAGTTTGTGGAAGCTTCGGGCGAGATTGCTCCCGGTGCGGCTGCCCTTCCGGCCTGGAAATGGGCATCGGCCTACTACGGCGCGCTGGTCACCAGGATCAGCCAAGTGATGGCCGGCGAACTTTCCCTCGACGACGCCTATGAGCGGATGAACCGCGACATTGCCGACCAGGTGGCCCAAGCGCAGCAATAGCGCCTGCCCAAGGTCCGCCGCGCCGACAAAGTGGCGCGGCGGCCTAGACGCGTTGAGGACGGTTGGTTGCCGAGTTGCGCGTAAAGCGCAGTGCGCTGACCCAACCCAATAAAGGAAAATAATCCGTGCCAACGATCGGACAGCGCGCCGGCGCCCTCGCCTTCGTGCCGATCGCAAAAGGGTTGTCGAGCATCGATAAACCCCTGCGCGCTTGGCAAAAGAAGACTGGTCATGGAGGAATGGCCGCCTTCTTCCTCGCCCCCAACATGGCGATATTTGGGATTTTCATCCTTTTCCCGCTGGTGGTGAACTTCCTTTACTCCATGTCAGGTGGCACGGCGCTGTTCTTGGAGGAACGCTCCTTTGTGGGCGGCGAACACTATGAACGCCTCCTCAACTGCGAGAACTATCTCGACACCGCCACCTGCGAAGATGACCTCTTCTGGAACGCTGTTTGGAACACGGCAGGCTTTGTGGTCATCCAGGTGGCGTTGCTGACGGTTGTGGCGATG
Organism: Pseudomonadota bacterium; assembly: GCA_038745295.1. GTDB lineage: Bacteria > Pseudomonadota > Alphaproteobacteria > Rhizobiales > Amorphaceae > Acuticoccus. The sequence goes on from JBCDLN010000100.1 coordinate 5,324, forward strand.
GTCACCGCGCTCATCCTCAACCGAGACCTTCGCGCCCGCTCGTTTTGGCGGGCGGTGTTTTTCTTTCCCGTTCTCCTCTCGCCTGTTGTGGTTGGGCTCATCTGGCGCTGGATTTTGCAGCGCGACGGGCTCCTCAACCTCATGGTCGTGGAGATGGGCGGCGAGCAAACCAGCTGGCTGACGGAGCGCACATGGGCATTTGTGTTTGCCGTAGGCGTCTCGATCTGGGCGCATGTGGGGTTTTATGCACTGATCCTGCTCGCCGGCCTCCAAGCCATTCCCAAGGATCTTTATGAAGCGGCGGAAATGGACGGCACGCGCCCCACCCGCGTTTTCTTCAGGATCACCTTACCGCTCCTGATGCCAAACCTTCTGGTGGTGATTGTTTTGGCGCTCATCCGCGCGGTGCAGGTGTTTGACGAGGTCTACGTCCTCACCGGCGGGGGGCCCGGCACGTCGACGATGTATCTGACCCAGTACATCTATGAAATCGGCTTTGCCTCGCTCCTGCGAAATCCTGGACTTGCTGCGGCCGCGTCGATCTTGATGGCCGCTGTTCTGGTGGTCCTCACCCTCTTCCAACTCGGCCTTGCGCGCCGCAACGACAAGGCGGCGAAACGATGAGCCAGGCTGTACGCTTCCTCACCCGTCGCCGCGGCGGCGATGGCTGGCATTGGACGGATGTCTTCACGTGGTTTTGGCTCATCGCCGGGCTGATTGTGATGTTTGGGCCGGCGGTCTGGCTGGGGCTTTCCTCCTTCAAGACGCCCGCCCAGCTTTCAGAGTTTCCGCCCACGCTCCTCCCCTACATCACCCAGCAGGTGGAGGTGGAAGGCTACGACGAACCGCTCGACCTTTATAACACCACCTTGGAAGACGGATCGACCAAGCTGCTGGCGCAAGTGCGCCGTATTGGCACCACCGCGCAGATGGTGGACCCGGAAAACCCAGGCGAGATCATTCGCGTCAATATCAGAAACCGCACGCCCGCCCGCGAGATTGGGTTTGCGACGGAGAACTACTTGGAGCCCTTCGAAAGGCTCGACTTTATGCGCTACCTCTGGAACTCGGTCTTCGTCACCGTGATGGCCACCATCATCACGCTGCTCACCAACTCGATGGCGGCCTTTGCCCTCTCAAAGTATCAGTTTAAGGGCCGCGCGTTGGTGATGCTTCTGATCTTGGCCACCTTGATGGTGCCCCTCTCGGTCATCTTGGTGCCGCTTTATTCGGTGATCTCGGCCTTCGGCCTCATCAACTCACTCTGGGGCGTCATCTTACCGACAGTGGCGACACCCACCGGTGTCTTCCTGCTGCGCCAATATATGCTCACCATCCCTGACGAACTCCTCGATGCGGCGCGGATGGATAAGGCCAGCGAGTGGCAGATCTACTGGCGCATTGTCTTGCCGCTGACAGCGCCGGCGCTTGCCGTCCTTGCCATCTTCTCCGTGGTTTGGCGCTGGAACGACTTCTTGTGGCCGCTCATCGTTCTGTCGCGGCAAGAGCTATACACCTTGCAGGTGGGGCTCTTCTCTTTCTCGGGCGAGCTCAATGTGCAGTGGCACTACATCTTGGCGATGACTGTCGTCACCATGATCCCTGTGGTGATTGTCTTCGTGTTCTTGCAAAAATTCATCACCACCGGCATCGCCGGCGCGGGCCTGAAATAGGAGCGCATCCATGGGACGCATCACCCTTGAGGGCATCACCAAAGAGTTCGGAGCCGTGAAAGTGCTCCACGGCATCGACCTTGATGTGGCCGAGGGCGAACTTGTCGTCTTCGTCGGCCCCTCGGGCTGCGGCAAGTCCACATTGCTGCGGCTGATCTCCGGCCTCGACAAACCCACAAGCGGCACCATCACCATCGATGGAACGGACGTCACCCGTGTGAATGCAGCGGACCGCGGGCTTGCGATGGTGTTCCAGTCCTACGCACTCTACCCGCACATGAGCGTGTGGCAGAACATGGCCTTCGGCCTCCAAAATGAGCACTTGCCCAAGGCCGAGATTGCCGAGCGCATCGAAGAGGCCGGGCGCATGCTCGAGATTGCCAACTTGATGGACAGGCGGCCTGGTCAACTCTCGGGCGGGCAGCGGCAGCGGGTGGCGATTGGGCGCTCCATTGTGCGCGAGCCCACCGCCTTCCTGCTTGATGAGCCGCTCTCCAACCTTGATGCAGAGCTTCGGGTGTCGATGCGCGCGGAGCTCGCGGCACTCCATGCGCGCCTCGGCAAAACGATGATTTATGTGACCCACGACCAGATCGAGGCGATGACACTTGCCTCGCGCATTGTGGTGTTGCGCGCGGGCAAGATTGAGCAGGTGGATACCCCGCTCAACCTTTTCAACAAACCCAACAATCGCTTTGTGGCGGGCTTCATCGGTGCGCCGACCATGAACCTCCTCCCCGGCAAAGTGGCGTCGGCCGCCAACGGGAACGCCACCATCCACTTTGTTGGCGATGCGCATGTGACCATCCCCGTCACACGCAGCTTCAACCAGGGCGATGAGGTGACGGTGGGTTTACGCCCGCAACACATGCGGCTCACCGATGCGAGCGATGAGACCGCGGTTCACAGCACCGTCGACCTCATCGAGGCGCTGGGCACCGAAACGGTGGTCCACGCCCACACGCCGAGCGGGGAGACGCTGCTTGCAGTGTTGCCGGGGCAAGCGGCCCTTTCCCGCGGCGAACCCATTGCGCTGGGGTATGACACCAGCGACCTCCACGCGTTTGATAGCAGCGAGGCCGCCGTCGCCGCGCGGGCGTAGGAGACCCCCTGCGGCCTTTACACAGTCTCGCCGATCGGTAACGCTCAGCGCGCAGTCCGATCGGCGGAGGTGGTGTCGTGGCCCTGACCAAACCCAATGGCGAAGCCTTTCGCGGCTACCATGACCTTGGCGGCATGCCAGCCGACCGCATTGATCCCACCGACCACGACTATGCGCTGTGGGAGCGGCGGGTCGACGCGATGGTCGTGCAGATGACCAACAAAGGTTACGTCCGCATTGATGAGCACCGCCGCCACCAAGAAATGATCGGCGAGACAAACTACGCCACGCTCACCTACTACGAGCGCTGGATTGCAGCCTTTGCCACCCTGTTGTTGGAAAAGGGCATCATCCACGTGGATGAGCTGCGCGACAAGCTCATGGACGTGGAGCGCCGGTGGGAGGCGACCCCGCCCACCGAAACCGCAGACAAGGGGCCAAGCTGATGCGGTTTCAAGTCGGCGACCGGGTCAAAACACTCTCCGTCAACCCGCCGGGCCACGTGCGGACCCCTTATTATGCACGGGGCAAGCCGGGGGTGATCGAGCGGTTTGCGGGCCATTTTCAGAACCCGGAGGAGCTTGCGTACGGGCGCTATTATGGCGGCACGCTTGAGCTCTTTAGGGTGCGGTTTCGCCAAGTGGATCTTTGGCCCGACTATGACGGCGCTCAAGACGATACCCTTGACCTTGAGATACCCGAGCACTGGCTTGTGCCAGACCACTCAGCCCAGCGTTGAGGACGCAGCATGTCGAGCCACGACCACGACCACGACCATCATCACGACCACCCCGTCCGCGCCGACCAAGCGCCCACTGAGTACGAATACTTGGAAAATGCGGTACGCGAGCTTCTCGTTGAGAAGGGTCTCATCACGCCCGATGAGATCCGCGCGGCGGTGGAGAAGATGGATCGCACTTCGCCCGAACGCGGCGCAAAGCTTGTGGCCAAGGCATGGGCCGACCCCTCGTTCATGGACTTTTTGATGTCTGATGCGCCCGCTGCCGCGGAAGCCATGGGGATGAGCCTTAAGGCAAATCATCTGCCGGCCGATTTGGTGGCGGTGGCGAACCGGCCAGGCCATCACAACTTGGTGGTCTGCACGCTATGCTCTTGCTACCCGCGCATGCTGCTAGGTGTGCCGCCCGATTGGTATAAGTCGCGCGCCTACCGGTCCCGGGCGGTCCGCGAGCCGCGCAAGGTGTTGGCCGAGTTCGGAACAGTGTTGCCTGAGGGGACAGCGGTTCATGTGCACGATTCCAACGCTGACCTTCGCTACATCGTCGTCCCCATGCGCCCAGAAGGCACAGATAACTATAGTGAGGATGAGCTTGCCGCGCTCGTCACCCGCGACACGATGATCGGGGTGACTGTGCCGCAGATTTAGGCGGCGCCCCCCCTCCTCACCACCGGGCGAGGTCAGATCGTGCGATGGTTAGGAAGCAAGAAGGCCGGTGAGCCGGCAGTGAGCCCAGCCGGCGCCGCCGTGTCGTCCTTGAGCGCAACACCGGTCAGTTTACGCCGCATCGCCTCGTGGATGAGGTAGTGGGCGCGGTAGGCCGCCTGCTCGTAGCTGAGACCGCCCTCGCGAATGTTGGAAATGCAGTTGCGGTCATTGTCCCGCCGGCCGGGCTGAGGCCCGTAGGTGAGGTAAACACCGAGGCTGTCGGCCGCGGAAAGGCCTGGCCGCTCGCCAATGAGCATCACCGTCATCGCGGCACCGCGCGCGGCGCCGATCTCATCGCCCACAGCCACCCGCCCTTCCAGAACAACGGTGAGGGGCGTGCGCGAATACCCGCCTTCATCAAGCCGCGGCAGAAGCGCTTCCAGGAAGGGGGCTGCATGGGCGGTGACCGCTCGGGCGCTTAGACCATCCACCACCACCACGGCAATGTCGGCAGGGGGCGACAAGAGCGCGTCGCCTGCGCCTTCTGCGAGGCGCCGGCCAAGGTCGGGCCGGCGCAGGTACGTTGCTCTGTCAGGCGCCATGGTGCGCACAATGTCGGTCCCCGAAAACGCAGGCGAGAGGCTTTGAGCAAGCGCCGGCGCATCAAGGGGTTCATGGACAGCGGTCCGGGCTGCGGCGTGCGCGGCCTGAAACTCCAGCGCCCGATCGGTGGGGACAGAGACGCCCGTCCGCCCCAAAGCAATGCGGGCCGATGTCAGCCGGCGCAGCGCAGCCCACGCATCAGGCTCACTCATGGCTCAGGCCGCCAGCGTGATGAGCGCTGCATCAAACCGCCCCTGTCGCCCATCGCCCAACCGAAACGCTCCATCGGCGGCCATGATGCCGGAGGTTTCGAGCCAAGCTTCGAACTCCGGCGCCGGTCTGAGACCCAGCGCGCGGCGCAAGTAAAGCGCATCATGGAAAGAGGTGGTCTGATAGTTGAGCATCACATCGTCAGCCCCCGGCACACCCATGATGAAGGTGACACCCGCCGTCCCCAGCATCGTCATCAGCGTGTCCATGTCGTTCTGGTCGGCTTCGGCATGGTTGGTGTAGCAGACATCACATCCCATCGGGACGCCCAAGAGCTTGCCGCAGAAATGATCTTCAAGGCCGGCTCGGATAATCTCTTTGCCGTCGTAAAGATACTCGGGGCCGATGAAGCCCACCACGGTGTTGACGAGAAGCGGCGAATAGGCCCTCGCGACGGCGTAGGCGCGGGCTTCCAGGGTTTGCTGGTCCACGTCATAGTGGGCATCAGCCGACAGGCACGAGCCCTGCCCGGTCTCAAAATACATGACGTTTTGGCCCACTGTGCCGCGGCCGAGCGCCAGCGCCGCCTCCTGCGCTTCGGCAAGGTGAGCAAGCGTGAAACCAAAGCTTTGGTTAGTCGCCTCGGTGCCGGCGACGGACTGGAAGACAAGATCCACCGGCGCCCCCGCCGCGATGGCGTCGATGGTGGTAGTGACATGGGCGAGGACGCACGACTGCGTGGGGATTTCGTAGGTGGCGATGATCTCGTCGAGCAGATGAAGAAGACCGCTCACCGCTTCGGTGTTGTCCGACGCGGGGTTCACGCCGATGACAGCGTCGCCGCCGGCATACATCAACCCATCGAAGGTGGAGGCAGCAACACCACCTGGGTCATCGCTGGGGTGATTGGGTTGGATGCGGGTGGAGAGCCGGCCGGGGAGACCAATGGTGTCGCGGAAGGCTGAGGTGACGGTCACCTTTTGCGCCGCAAGCACAAGGTCCTGGTTGCGGCAGACCTTGGCCACTGCGGCGACCATCTCCGGCGTCAACCCCGGGCTCAGCGCAGCAAGGCTTTTGCCGTCCACGGCGTCGGAAAGGAGATGATCACGAAGGCCCCCCACCGTCAGCGAGGCGATGGGGGAAAAGGCAGCGCGGTCGTGGGTGTCGATGATGAGGCGGGTGACATCATCGCTCTCATAGGGGACGAGGGCTTCGTCAAGGAACGTGGCGACCGGAACATCGGCGAGCGCGATCTGTGCAGCTGCCCGCTCTTGCTCGGTGGTGGCGGCAACGCCCGCAAGCTCATCACCCGACCGGCGCGGCGTCGCCTTGGCCATCAGCTCTTTGAGGGAGGTGAAGCTAAATCTCTCCCCGGCGACGCTGGCGCGATAGCTCATATGTGCCTCATTGTCCTTGATGCCGGGGGAGAGTTTGCCCCCGCGATCATCGGTGGTAAAGCACCGCACGGCTTTGGGATCGACCGATCACAGGAACCCGTGCATGGCCGACACCGCCAGAGCTGAAAGCGACGAGCCAGAGATCGACAGCACCCTCGTCGCCCACGCGAGCGCGGCAGTTGATGCAGGTGACGTTGAGGCGCTGAAGGCCATCATCGGCGCGCTTCACGAAGCGGACCTTGCCGATCTCCTTACCCACCTTGCGCCTGACACGCGGGTCACCTTCATCCGCCTTCTTGGCGAAGACTTCGACTACACCGCCCTTACAGAACTTGAAGAGACCGCGCGGGTCCAGATCCTTGAATCGCTCGATCCCAAGCGGGTGGCTGAGGGGCTTGCTGAACTTGATACAGACGATGCGGTCTACATCCTGGAAGACCTTGATGCGCCGCAGTCTGAAGAGATTTTGGCGCTCTTACCCTAC
>JBCDLN010000101.1:0-12157 GCA_038745295.1 Pseudomonadota bacterium
CGCCACACCAACGGAACCTTGGGCTTTGCACTCACACAACTGCGCCGCGGGCAAAATAGGCTGGTCTCTGCGCTCAATGAAGCCACGCGCCTCGCCGCGCACACATAGCGTGTGACTTTCGATGCTCGGTTTGCCACACGCCGTCCCCAGAGGCCGCCAGAGCGGCATCACGTGGGACTATATTGAGCCGGCCTCAACCATGTAATTGTTGGCAGTACACATTGCAGCATCGTCTGAAGACAAGAAAAGCACCATACGGGCAATGTAGACCGGCTCGATCAGGTCGGGCAAACACTGCCGGGCCTGGTGTTTGGCAAGGGCCTCAGGGTTCGCCCAGAGGTTTTTTTGCCGCTCCGTCATGATCCATCCGGGCACAACCGTGTTGACCCTAATCCGGTAATCGCCAAGGTCGCGCGCCATTGTCCGTGTTAGGCCGTGCACGGCGGACTTTGCCGTCGCGTAGGCCGGAAAGCCACCCCCAGCCTCCCACCACGAATTTGACCCAAGGTTCACAATGGCGCCGGCGCCAGCCGCAATCATATCCGGCGCGACAGCTTTGATGGCAAAGAACATATGCCTAAGGTTAGTGTGCATGCGCTCGTCCCAATATTCGGGCGTCGTCTCTCGCCAGTCGTGCCGGTCGTCTCGAGCAGCATTATTTACGAGGACTTGTGCTGCGCCAATCCTCGTCTTGAGACTAGAAAACGCCGCGTTCAATCCATCGATGTCACGCAGATCGCATGCTTCAAATGCAACATCGCCTTCGGTCTGCGCGAGGAGCGCCTTGCTCGTCTCTTCATCTCGATCCACAAAGCCGACCCGGGCGCCTTGGGCTGCAAAAGCTGTCACTATCTGCGCACCGATCCCCGATGCGCCTCCCGTGATGAAAACAGTCTTGCCTTTCAGACTGGGATAGATCGCAAAGTCCGGCATTCTCGTGTCCAATCAGGATTCAAGTGGCAGCAGCCGCAGAACCGGCCACCACCCGTTTTCGGTCAAACACGGTCTACCAGTTGAAGCGACAGATTCAACGCTCTCGTGTCGCGGCTCAGCGGGGCTTTTCCAATTGCCAATCAAGATTGGCGCGAACCACCGGCCACTCGGCTGCCGTGATCGAATAGCAGGCGGTGTCGCGGACGGTGCCGTTCGGCATAATCATGTGGGCGCGTAACACACCGTCGAATTTGGCGCCGAGCCGCTCAATCGCCTTGCGACTTTGTTGATTCAACACATGGGTGCGCAACTCCACACCGATACAGTCAAGCTCATCAAAGGCATAGGACAGCAACAAACGCTTGGCTTGAGTATTTAAGGGTGTGCGTTGAACGGAACGGGCATACCATGTGGAACCGATCTCCACCCTGCGGTTCACCGCATCAATATTCATGAATGTCGTCATTCCCACAATCTGGCCTTCGCCATTGAAGACGGTAAAAGGCAACATCCAACCAGTCTCGCGAAGGGAAAGGCGGCGGGTGATTTCTGCAGCCACATCATCAGGCGCGGGTATGGTCGTGTACCAAAGGCGATGAAGGTCGCCATCGCGGACCGCTGCGATGAGGCCCGCCTCGTGGGTCGGCGACAACGGGACAAGCCGAACATGCTCCCCCTCAAGCGTGACGGTGGGTGGCCAATGAGACATGGCAAACGCCCTCGTATTGATGCGTATGTTCCGAGGCCGTCTATCAAACGCGCTGATGATCGGTTATGTCTATACATATTGTGTGGCAGAACGTTACAATCCCACCATCGCGTGTTGGCGACCGCAGAGTGACACCGACGCCCGTCACCGGTCGGTGGGACCTCAAGCATTGGTCGACGAGAAAGCTGAATGGTTGAACCGGTGAAGTCAGCGTTCCGCACAGTCAAAGAGACACTCAAGCACAAGATTGTTGCAGGTGATTGGGGCCCTGGCGACTTAATCCCCAATGAGGTGGAGCTTGCAGCCGCATTCGGTTGTGCTCGTGCCACCGTCAATAGAGCGGTGCGCGAACTAGCCGATGAAGGCTATGTCGAGCGCAAACGAAAGGCTGGAACACGGGTGAGGACAGCGCCGCTGCGCAGAGCCGCGTTTGAGATTCCTGTGGTAGGCGATGAGATTGCCGCCCGCGGCTCCGTCTATCGCTATGAGCATCTGGGGCAACAAACCCTCTCAACGCCGCGTTGGCTGAAAGCACGGATGGGCCTCGACCACCACGGTAAGATGCTGCACCTCACCGCCGTGCATTATGCTGACGCTAACCCCTACCAGTTTGAGGCGCGATGGATAAATCTGGCGGCCTTGCCCCAGGCAGCCGAAGCAGACTTTTCTCTCATGGGACCGACGGAATGGCTGATCAAAACCATCCCCTTTTCCAACGTTGAGATGAGCTTTTCAGCAACGGCCGCTGATGAGGAATTGGCCCACCATCTCGTCTGCCGGCTCGGCGATCCCCTCTTTCTGGCCGAGCGGACGACATGGTGGCAGGCCGAGCCAATCACCTATGTGCGGCTTGCCTTCCAGCGCGGCCACAAGATGACGACACGCGTTTAATCAAAGACCAGCGCGCAGCCGTCTGACGGCTGCTTGGTAGCGGGCAACAATCTCGTCACGCTTTACGTGTTGTCCCGCTTTCACGAGGTGACGGCCCGCTGACCAAACGTCCTGCACCATTTCATTGCTGCCCGCGAAGATAAAGGCATCCAACACCGTGTCGCCGCCCAGCCCTTCAAGGTCGATGTGCGCCATGTCGAGGGCGAGCAGATCAGCCCAGCCTTCCACACGAAGGCAGCCGCTCCCGCGTCCTGCAGCCTGGGCGCCACCCAGGGTGAGGGCATCGAAAAGCCGCCGGCCAGTGGAGCGATCAGCGTCTGCAAGAGCGGCACGGGAGTGGTCCCTCAGCCGCTGCGACGTTTCCAGTTGCCGCATCTCCTCAGCCAGCGAGATGCGAATGTTGCTGTCTGACCCAACGGCCATCCGTCCGCCAGCATTCACAAAGCGCACCCCGTCGAACACCCCATCGCCCAATGACGCTTCAGTGATGGGACAAAGGCCGGCCACAGCACCGGTGGCCGCAAGGCGATGCGTCTCGGCCGGCTCCATCTGCGTGGCGTGGATGAGGCACCAGAGCGGATTAAGGGCGAGATTGTCCAGCGCCCAGGACACTGGGCGGGCCCCCCACGCCTCCTCCACCTCGGCAACTTCAGGGATCTGCTCGGCAACATGAATATGGATGGGACTGCCCGGGAGGATGGCCGACACCGCCCGTAAATCCTCCTGCGCCACTGCACGCAGGCTGTGAGGTGCAACGCCCAGAACGGCGTCGGCGCCCAGTGAGCGCAACGCCGCCGCCGCCCCGTCCAATAGGCGCTGGTAGCGATTGATATCGTTGCCGAAACGCACCTGACCTCTACTGAGAGGGCGCTGATCGCACCCCCCGAATTGATAAAGTACAGGCAGCAGCGTCAGGCCAAGCCCTGTACTACCCGCCGCCGCGGCAATGCGGGACGACATCTCAGCCAGGTCATCGTAGGGGGTGCCGTCCGCTTGATGGTGGAGGTAGTGAAACTCCACGCAAGCACCAAAGCCCGCCTCCAGCATCTCCATTTGGACGAGCGCGGCAATGGCCTCCACATGCTCAGGCGTAAGCTCATCCAAGAACCTGTACATGAGCTGGCGCCATGTCCAGAAGTTATCTTGAGGACGCTCGCCCCGCCGTTCGGTGAGACCTGCCATGGCACGCTGGAAAGCGTGGCTGTGAGCGTTGGCAGGCGCCGGAAGGAGAAGAGAGACGCGGGTGTCTTCCGCTTGTGCCACACACCCCGGCGTCAACGCTGCGATACGCCCGTCCGCTCCGATCTCCACCCGCACGCCATGGACCCAACCGTCGGCCGTCAACGCGGTCTTTGCCCACACCACAGCCATAGGACGCCCTGCTTGACACAGAATATGTATAGACATAAAGCACGGCGGGCATATCGATACAAGGCGAGGCCCTCGTGCTTTTGCGCAACGCGTCCCTTGCGACCCTGTCAGGGTCTGAGCCCTACGGCCTCATCGACGATGGCGCGCTCGTCATCGAGGGCGACCAAATTGCTTGGGTCGGTTCTGCCGATCGGTTGCCACGCCAGTATCGGCAGGACAGTGCTTACGATTTGGGCGGAAGGCTCGTCACCCCCGCGCTGATTGATTGCCATACCCACGTTGTGGCGGGCGGCAACCGTGCGCGCGAGTTTGAAATGCGGCTGAACGGTGCATCCTACGAAGAGATCGCGCGCGCTGGCGGGGGCATTTGGTCCACTGTAGTGGCGACCCGTGAGGCGAGCGAGAGGGCACTGCTTGAAGGTGCTCTGCGTTGGGTCGACGCTCTCATCTTGGAGGGCGTGGCCGTTATCGAAGTCAAGTCTGGCTATGGGCTCGATCAAGACACTGAACTTAAGATGTTGCGGGTGGCCCGCCAGATTGGACGGGAACGCGCTATTCTTGTTCGCACAAGCTTCCTGGGAGCCCACGCCATACCGCCCGAGTATCATGGGCGCGCCGACGCCTACATCGACCATGTGGTGATCCCCGCCCTGTACGCCGCGCACGCGCAAGGTCTTGTGGATGCAGTCGACGGGTTTTGCGAGGGCATTGCGTTCCAGCCCGATCAAATTGCGCGGGTTTTTGATGCTGCAAAGGCTTTACGCCTTCCCGTCAAACTCCACGCAGAGCAACTGAGCAACCTTGGTGGCGCAACGCTCGCCGCGCGCTATGGCGCCATATCTGCTGATCACCTTGAATACCTGGATGATGTCGGCGTTCAAGCAATGGCAGCAGCTGGGACTGTCGCTGTCATTTTACCAGGGGCATTTTATACATTGCGTGAACAGCAACGACCGCCCATCGATCGTTTACGCCAACACAATGTGCCGATGGCTTTGGCAAGCGATGCCAACCCGGGCTCCTCGCCACTAACGTCGCTGCTCCTGACCATGAACATGGCGGCGACCCTGTTTCGAATGACCCCTGAAGAGGCGCTGAGGGGGGTGACGGTGAACGCCGCCAGAGCCCTCAAGCTTCACGACCGCGGTATCCTTGCCCCCGGCAAACGCGCTGATCTTGCCATATTCGACGTGGAGCACCCCGCCGAACTTGCCTATCGCATTGGCTACAATCCTTTACACAAACGGATCTTTGGCGGGGTTTTGTGAGCGCTTTGGAACTTATTCCAGGCTCCGTCACACTCAGCATGCTTGCTGATATCTACTTCAACGAACGTACTGTGTTCTTGAGCCGGTCCTGCCAACAACGCGTGGAGGATGCAGCGCGGCAAGTTCAAAGAGCCGCTGCAGGCGAAGCTTCCATTTATGGTATCAACACCGGGTTTGGGAAGCTGGCGTCCCACAAAATCGCTAAGGAAGACACCGCAACGCTGCAGCGCAATTTGATCCTCAGTCACTGCTGCGGCGTCGGCCCGCCCATTGCGCGGCGCATCACACGGCTCATGATGAGCTTGAAGCTCCTCAGCTTTGGACGCGGTGCTTCTGGTGTGCGGTGGGAGCTCGTACGGCTTTTGGAAGCGATGCTTGAGAAGGGGCTCACGCCGCAAATACCCTCGCAAGGATCGGTGGGAGCGTCCGGCGACTTGGCGCCCCTCGCCCATTTGACCGCCACCCTTATCGGCGAGGGTGAGGCAGAGTTCGCGGGCAAGATCATCCCGGGCGCAGCGGCCCTTGAAGCGGCAGGGCTCCAACCCATCCCGCTCGGGCCAAAGGAGGGGCTTGCCTTCATCAACGGCACTCAGTTCTCCACAGCCTTTGCCCTTGCAGGCCTCTTTGAAGGCTGGCGTTCTGCGCAAAGCGCCCTGGTGATCAGCGCCCTATCCACTGATGCCATGATGGGCTCCACAGAACCGCTTCAGCCCCAAATTCATCAGTTGCGGGGTCAAAAAGGCCAGATTGATGCTGCTCAGGCTATGACGAGCATTCTGGAAGACTCTGAGATCAGAGAAAGCCACCGGGACGGGGATAGCCGCGTCCAAGACCCTTACTCCATCCGCTGCCAGCCCCAAGTCACTGGTGCTGCGATGGATGTGATGCGGCAGGCGTCGACAACCTTAGAGATCGAAGCGAACGCTGCCACCGATAACCCGCTTGTGCTTTCAGAAAACGATACGATTGTCTCAGGCGGTAACTTCCACGCCGAGCCTGTCGGGTTTGCCGCCGATATGATCGCACTCGCATTGTGTGAGATCGGCTCCATCAGCCAAAGGCGCATTGCGCTGATGGTGGACCCGGCGCTGAACTACGATCTCCCGCCATTTCTTACGCCGCGGCCGGGCCTCAATTCAGGCCTCATGATTGCCGAGGTCACCGCTGCGGCATTGATGAGCGAAAACAAGCACCTCGCCAATCCTTGCGTGACCGATTCCACCCCCACCTCCGCCAACCAAGAAGACCATGTTTCCATGGCCGCCCACGGCGCACGCCGCCTGATGCCAATGGTGCGCAACCTCAACCACATCCTAGGTGTTGAGCTGTTGTGCGCTGCGCAAGGGGTCGAATTTCGTGCGCCTTTAACCACCAGCCCGCCCCTTCAACAGGTGGTGGCAAGCCTCCGGAACGAGGTCCCGGCACTCACCGAGGATCGCACTCTGACACCGGACCTTGAAGCGGCAGCACACCTTGTTGCATCAGGTGCACTGATCGCTGCGGTCGGGCGCGCATTGCCAGAGCTTTCCCGTTAAGGTCCATGAGACAGTGAGCCATTGCCCCAGCCTCAAAGGGGCCGTCCAGGAGGTCGCCATGACCAACCCGCGTCACAATATGCGCGACGTTTTTCCTCCGACAGGCGCTGAAATCACCGCCAAGAGCTGGCTCACTGAAGCGCCAATGCGCATGTTGATGAATAACCTTCATCCGGACGTCGCCGAAAACCCCCACGAGTTGGTGGTTTACGGCGGCATAGGCCGCGCCGCCCGAACGTGGGACGACTTTGACCGGATGGTGGCAACGCTTAAAACCCTTGAAGGGGATGAGACGATGGTGGTGCAATCGGGAAAGCCCGTTGCTGTTGTGAAAACGCACGTCGATGCGCCGCGGGTCCTCATTGCCAACTCCAACCTGGTGCCCCAATGGGCCAGTTGGGACCACTTCAACGAACTCGATCGCAAAGGTCTCATGATGTACGGCCAAATGACGGCCGGCTCGTGGATCTATATTGGCACACAAGGGATCGTCCAGGGCACGTATGAGACCTTTGCCGAGGCTGGCCGCCAGCACTATGGGGGCGACCTTCGTGGAAAGTGGATCCTCACGGCAGGTCTTGGCGGTATGGGGGGTGCGCAACCCCTTGCTGCCGTTTTTGCTGGCGCCTGCTGTTTGGCTGTGGAATGCAATCCTGAAAGCATCAACTTTCGTCTGCGCACACAATACTTGGACGAGAAAGCGGAAACGCTTGATGAAGCGCTCGACATGATCACGCGCTGGACGGAAGCAGGCGAAGCAAAGTCCGTGGGCCTTTTGGGAAACGCGGCTGATGTCTTTCCTGAGATCCACCGGCGCGGTATCCGTCCAGACATTGTCACCGACCAAACAAGCGCCCATGACCCGACGAACGGGTACTTGCCTCAAGGGTGGACGCTTGCTCAGTGGCGGCACATGCGAGAAAGCGAGCCCAAGGCGGTGGAAGCCGCAGCGCGTGCGTCGATGAAGATCCACGTCAAAGCGATGGTGGACTTCTGGAATGACGGCGTCCCCACGCTCGACTATGGCAACAACATCCGCCAGGTGGCGCGCGATGAAGGCCTTGAAAATGCCTTTGCGTTCCCAGGCTTTGTGCCGGCCTATATTCGTCCACTCTTTTGCCGCGGCATCGGCCCGTTTCGATGGTGCGCGTTGTCAGGTGATCCTGAAGATATCTATAAGACCGACGCCAAGATGAAGGAGCTTTTCCCGCTCAATACCCATCTGCACAGCTGGCTCGACATGGCGCGGGCACGCATTGCCTTCCAGGGACTGCCAGCGAGGATTTGCTGGATCGGCTTGGGCGACCGCCACCGCGCTGGCCTCGCCTTTAACGAGATGGTGGCATCGGGTGAACTGAAAGCGCCGATCGTCATCGGTCGCGATCACTTGGATAGCGGATCGGTCGCCTCGCCGAACCGGGAAACGGAGGCGATGAAAGACGGCTCAGACGCTGTGAGCGACTGGCCGCTGCTCAACGCACTCATTAACACAGCCTCAGGCGCCACCTGGGTCAGCCTCCACCATGGCGGCGGTGTGGGTATGGGGTTTAGCCAGCATGCAGGCATGGTGATTTGCGCAGATGGCACACCTGAAGCGGCCAAACGTTTGGAGCGGGTGTTGTGGAACGACCCAGCCTCAGGCGTTTGGCGCCATGCCGATGCGGGGTACGACACCGCCCTGGGGTGTGCAAAGGAATTCGGACTGCGCCTCCCCGGCATTCTTGGCAACTAGCCATTCAACAGTCGGAAAACGATAACCTTCGTGGGAGCAGCAAACCACTGGAAAGGCTTTTGGCGTGACAGGACCCACGCTCTTTATACGATCAGTCGATGAGATCACCAGAGATTGGGTCAGCGCCGTTTTGGCCACGTCAGGTGCCGCGAAAGCGGCCAAGGCGCTGTCAGCCGTTCAACTCGAGCCGCTCAACGGCATGGGTCCCGATGGCGAAGAAGCCTCGCGCGGGTACATGAGCACCGTTATCCGCGTTCACATTCGTTATCGCGGCGACACCGAGGGAGAAATCGAGCCAGCAACCCTTGTCGTGAAGCTCCCTCCCCAACAGGACGATCGCTTTGCCATCGGTGCGGCCCTCAAGCTCTTTGCCCGAGAAATGCACTTCTACCGCGACATTGCGCCCGGTCTTCATATTGGCATTCCCAAGTGTTACCTCGCGCTCGGCGATGGTGAACGTGGCGGCGCCGTCTGTGTGCTTGAAGATGGCGGAAAGTGGCAGCCGGTCGAGCAGACCGAGGGAATGAGCGTCCCTCATGCAACGACCGCCGTCGACATGATCGCAAAGCTTCACGCCCGCTGGTGGAACAGGCCGGAGCTTCATAAATTGGACTGGCTCCCCGATACGCTATGGGGTCGTGACAACGCGTTTGAAGAAGCATGGCCCGGCTTTATCGAAAGCTATGCCTCAGTCCTTTCGCCCGAAGAGGTTTTGATCGGTGAGCAGCTTGCAGCCCTCCAAGGCGCACTGCAGGCAGCCCTTGATCAACGCCCACAGACTTTCATCCATGGTGACTTTCGTGCCGGGAACATGTTTGTCGACGGTCCAGACCCAGACCGCCCCATCCTGATCTTTGACTGGCAAGTGGTGGCCCGCGGGATGGGCGCGACAGATCCGGCGCGTCTGATATGCGGCAGTCTTCCGGCGTCCGTACCGCCGACCATATACCGCGAGTTTGCGGTGAGATGGCATGCAGCACTGGTGGAGGCCGGTGTGGCCGGGTACACGCAGGACGAGGCCTGGGATGACTTTCGTTTAGGCTTTCTCCAGGCGGTCTATGCGCCTGTCTGTTTTCACGCCAATGCAGATACGAAGTCTCGAAGCGGTCGCGCGCTCTTTGAAGCTTTGGCACGACGCATGTTCCGAACCGTCCGAGTCACCGATGCGCTGAGTCTCTTGAAACAATAGCGTGGGCCTCAATAACAGCGTACTCCACTGGAATCCTGAGCTTTTCGGACATTGAGATTGGGCTTACAAGCTTGGCGCAGCAACGCTTCTATGCCCCTACTATTGCAGCTCTTCAGGCGTTCGGTTCTTCGCGAAGGTTCGCTTTGGTGCGGTTCCAGTGATCTCCAAAATAAGCTTGCGCCGAATAGCCAGGGCAAGGTCCTGCTCACTGGCGGCAGTCACCACAAATGCGCCGGGCCCGCCAATAATCCTATCGCGATAGATCTCATCAAGATTTGGATACCGCAAGTAAGTATCGCAAAACCGGCACAGGATCGGCAGAGCATTGATGGTGATGCCCGCCGCAATCACTTCAGCTCGCGCTGCTTCAATGGGCGGACCATAATAGTTGTTGGGGCTATCACCAGAAAAGTCGATAACCTTACGCCACCCTTCAAATGCATTGGTTTCAATGAGCGATTTCCCGTCCAAAAGCGCGCGGCCGATGGCATTGCGCCCAAAGGCCCGCCTTGGCGCCCGGCGGAGTGCACCAGCGAACAATTGGGCACTCTCCAACCCGTCGATCTTCATCCAGTCCACAACAACAGATGTTGTTGATGCCCACTCCACGTAGGTGACAGCGATCGCCCCGTAAGCGGTTCCCGCGATGGCATCAAGAACAGCGGGGTCGGTCAGCGCCGCGCCGTAACCTTCCCTCTGGAACAGCGCCTCGGCCTCAGTCACAGAGCCCGAAGCATCGGCTAAAAGAACGAGTTCCAGTTCCACATCTTCAGCAAAAAGTGGGGTCGCGCTTGCAAGGCAGATCAAAAGGACGACGAACGCTCTTAAGGTGAGGCGATACTGCGCCGTAATCCTCACAAAGGCGCGTTCAATGACGTGTGGCAAGCAGTCCCTCTTCATGACGACCTCCATGGCAAGAACTCTAGCCATATCATTGCGTGCAGGGTTGCACCGGCAAGGATCGTGACAGAGAGGATCTCGTTTGCAAGGGCCACATCACCACGGTGTTATGGCCCGCCTGCCTTAAAGAGGAGGGGAGCCCTGACAGGCGCCAAGCCGCGCACCGCCTCTACACGGCAACGGAGTGGTTCGCGCGTTGGCGGGGTAAGTAAGCATCAAAGACAGCTGCGACAACGCGCACCAAATGCCGCCCCTCCTCCGCCACATTGATCCTGTCACCAACGCGACGGAGAAGACCATCAGCTGCGAGCACGGCGAGTTCCTCCTCAGCGTCACGCCACCACTTTTCTGGCGCCCCGTGCGCGTCTCCTAGGGCGCCAAGATCAGCTTCACGCCCACACATAAGCGCCTCGATCACACTCGCTCGCAGCCCGTCTTGCCCCTCCAGCGCGCGCCCTTTTGCCACCGGCAGCATCCCTGTCTCGATGGCACGGGACCATGCGCCTGTCTCAACTGCGTTCTGTACAAAGCCAAATGGCGTGCGCGAAATTGAACTGGCGCCAACACCAATCAACGCGCCGGCATCGTCGGTTGTATAGCCTTGGAAGTTGCGCCGCAGGGTCCCCGACCGGGCCGCGACAGCAAGCGGATCGTTCGGCAGCGCAAAGTGGTCAAGCCCCACGCGCTCATAACCCTCCGCCACAATGGCTCGAGCGGCTTCATCAGCCTGGATCATACGCTCGCTAGCGCCTGGCAGAGCTGCAGCATCGATCAAGCGCTGCTTCTTTGCCATCCATGGCACATGAGCATAGCCAAAGAGGGCAAACCGGTCAGGTTCCATCCGCACCGCCTCCTTTACGGTGGAGACGAGTTTTTGAGCGGTTTGAAACGGCAGGCCGTAAATGAGGTCAAAATTCACGGCGCCCACACCAGCATTTCGAAGCTTATCGAGAGCGCTGGCAACAAGTTCGGGGGGCTGCACACGGTTGATCGCCGTCTGAACTTCAGGATCGAATTCTTGAACTCCAAAACTTGCCCGGGTGAACCCTTCTTTGCCGATCGTCGCTGCCATCTGGTTCGTCAGGGTCCGCGGGTCGCACTCGATGGCAAGTTCGGCGCGGGGTTCAATGTTAAAGTGGGCGCGCACAGCCTCCATCACCCGGCTGAAGTCACCAGGGCTTAGAGAGTTGGGGGTTCCCCCGCCCCATGCAAGGTGTGAAAGTGTCATCCGCGCGGGAAGGCGGGAAGCCACGAGCGCTATCTCACGCGCGAGGGTGCAAGCATATCGCTCCACCGGCTCTGGCCGCGACGCCAGCTTCATGTTGCAGCCGCAGTACCAGCACAGCTGATGGCAAAAGGGCACATGCAGGTAAAGGGAAAGAGGCTGAGCCGGATCAAGTTCACCAAGCCAGCGATCATAAGTATCCGCGCCGAGGTCTGCGCTAAAGTGTGGAGCGGTGGGGTAGCTTGTGTAGCGCGGAACAGCGCGGGTCGCATAGCGTGTTAGGCGATCAGTCATCGTGCGCCTCTTTGATTGAAGATGATCGCAAAAGAGCAGTGAGGCTCTCCGGCTTTGCAGCACGCGGTGTGCTGCACCAAGGTGTTTTCATCGATCAGTTGCTGGAAGAG
>JBCDLN010000102.1:0-12061 GCA_038745295.1 Pseudomonadota bacterium
GCATTCTCCACTTCATATTCTTCGGCGAAAGCGATCAGGTCGCCTGGGCTCTTCGCCTTAAGGTCATGGAGTTTCATTTCTTGCATTCGGTTGTCCTGATCGGTGACCACGCGTTTCAGCGGAACGCGGTTAGGACGTAGGGGGAGGGAGGTTCAGTATTGAGGCGGATTCGCGGTCGACCGCATAAAAGCCTCGTCAATGAGCACATATACAGCTGAACCGGGATTTCTGCAACCCCACGCTCCGTGGAAGCGGCCAATATGGCGCCAAAGGGTGACCGGTTTCACCCTAAAACGGCTTCACAATCACAAAAATCACCGCGGCAATCATCAAAAGGGTCGGCACCTCGTTCATAATCCGGAAATAGCGAGAGGATCTTTGATTGGCATCCGCGGCGAAGGTGCGCACCCAGCGGGCCATCATCATATGCACCACTGTCATCCCAGCCACTGCCGCAAATTTAAGCCAAAACCAAGGTGCCACCCACCAGCCGGCCATCCCCGCCAAGGTGAGCCCCGTGATCCACGCCACAATCATCGCGGGCGTCGCGATTGCCCGCAGGAGCCGCCGCTCCATCACTTTAAAGGTTTCCGACTGCACCGATCCCACCGGCGCATCCACATGATAAACCATCAGCCGCGGGAGGTATAAAATCGCCGCCATCCACGAAATAATCGCAAGGACATGCAACGCTTTGACCCACAAATAGATCACGCAGAATACTCTTTGACCCGCTCGATGACTTGGGTCACGTGCTCCGGTGGCGTTTCCAACGAAATGCCGTGGCCAAGGTTAAAGATAAACGGCCCATCACGTAGGGAAACGCAAATGCGCTTCACAGCCTCATCGAGCTGCGTTCCCCCTTCCTTCAGCCTGGCGGGATCCAGATTGCCCTGCACGCAAATTCCCTTGGCTTGGAGCGACCGAGCCGCCGCCATGGGCACGGTCCAATCGAGCGACACCCCATCAACGCCGGTGCCGAGCGCAAAGGCCTCGTAGCCGAAACCCGCGCCTCGCGGAAAGCCGATGATGGGCACATCAGGCGCTTGTTCCCGCACTCCCCGCACGATCCTGTGGATCGGATCGATAGACCATTTGGAAAACCCATCCTCATCCAAAGCGGAGGCCCAGCTGTCAAAGATCTGCACCGCGTCGGCGCCAGCGCGGATCTGCGCCACCAAGTGGCGGGTCGCCGCCTCCACCAGACAATCAATGAGTGCTGTCATCTTCTCAGGTTCGCGGGCAGCAAAGGTCCGCGCCGCCCACTGCTCGGACCCGCCACGGCCCGCAATCATGTAGCTGGCAAGGGTCCATGGCGCCCCCACAAACCCCAGCACCGCCTTTTCCTGAGGCAGCGCCGCACGCAGGTCCTTCAACGCCTCATAGACGGGCACCATATGGGCATCGAACCCGTCAAACCCCAGAATGGATGGATCATCGAGCGGCTCTAACCGCGGCCCTTCCCCTTCCACAAACCACACCTTTTGCCCCAGCGCGTGGGGCAGCACCAAGATGTCTGAAAAGATGATCGACGCATCAAAGGCATAGCGCCGCATGGGTTGAAGCGTTGCCTCTACGGCAAGCTCTGGACTGTAGCAAAAGTCTAGGAATGTCGGGGCTTGCTTCCTCAGCGCTCTGTACTCGGGCAAATAGCGTCCTGCCTGGCGCATAAACCAGACCGGAGCTGGCCTCACCGCCTCGCCACGCAGGGCACGAATGAGATCTTGGGACATTTCTCGATGCTCCTTCAATCCATCATTTTATAAATTGAAATAGGTTGATGATGGTGTTGGAGCCGGATTGGCGGGGACATCTTCACCATGCACAGGACCGGCCCTTGGTCTTTGGAACGACGCTCAAAGGCGCGCCTCTGTGTTCACACGTTGAGGGGCGGTCACGCAACAGTCTCATTTGGGGGCGGCTTGCTTGGCTGCTCTCCTGTCAATCCCAACGAGCCAAGTCCCGGTAAAGATGTGGAGTGCACAGGAAGGAGGGCCCGCTGTGCCCACTCCATCCCGTGGTGCTGCCCCCCTCATCCACTGAGCAACCGCGGTGGAAGAAGAGGTGGACGCAACATCATGCCATCCACAGGGTTGCACTTCAGCCCGCCTGGCGGCACCAGTCTGTCCACAACACTTCAGCGGTGAAGGCCACAGCTGTGAATCCAAAGCGCACCTTCGTCCATGTCCATCTGGTCTCCGATTCCACGGGCGAGACCTTGATGACCGCCTCCCGCGCAGCCGTTGCGCGCTATGACGATGTGGAGGCTATTGAGCATGTTTACCCGCTCGTGCGCTCCGACAGGCAAATCGACCGCGTCATCACAGAGATCGAAGATGCGCCTGGCATCGTCATGTTCACCCTCGTCGACATGTCCATCTTAGAGCGCCTGCAAATGAAGTGCGGCGAGCTGGGCCTTCCTTGTATCGACGTGCTCGATCCTCTGGTGGCCGTGTTCCAGTCATACCTCAACGTGCAAAAGGCCACCCGGATTGGCGCCCAGCATGAGCTGGATGCCAGCTATTTCCGACGGATCGAAGCCCTCAATTTTGCCATGCGCCACGACGACGGCGCCCTGCCCGACGATATTGATGAGGCAGACGTGGTGCTTGTGGGCGTGTCGCGCACCTCAAAGACCCCCACCTCCATCTACCTGGCGAACCGGGGGGTGAGAGCGACAAACCTACCCATTGTGGCAGGCCTTGGTGTGCCCGACAGCCTCTTCAACGCACAACGCGCCCTGGTGGTGGGCCTCACCGCATCGCCCGACCGCATTGTCGCATTACGGGAAAACCGGCTCCTTACGATGCACATGGAGCGGCGCTCATCGTCCTACGTAGACCGGCAGGAGGTGGCCAAAGAGGTGGTCTTTGCCCGCAAGCTGTGCGCTGAAAACGGTTGGCCCCTGATCGATGTAACCCGCCGATCCATTGAAGAGACCGCGGCGGCGATCGTCGCGCTCCTCACCGATCGCCGCTATGGCTCCGGCCTCACGGAGAGCTACTGATGGTGAGCGTTGGCGTGGTCGGCCATCCCGTCAAACACTCCCGCTCACCCCACATCTTCCAGCACTGGTTCACCCGCTACAACGTCAACGCCCGCTACGAGCTCATCCCCGTTCCACCCGAAGACGCCGACGCCTTCTTTGAAAACCTCCCAGCGGCGTGGACTGGCGTCAACGTCACCATCCCCCATAAGGAAACGGCAGCCCGTCACGTCGTGTGCGAAGGGGCCGGGGCGCGCCTCGGTGTCGTCAACACCTTATGGCGGGACGGGGACCGGGTCTGCGGCACCTCTAGCGACGGCGCAGGCTTCGTCAAAAGCCTCGACGCCGACGCTGCGCAATGGCGCGAAGGCGCTGGCCCATGTGTCATCATCGGGGCTGGCGGTGCTGCCGTTGCCATTGCCGACGCTCTCATCGCAGAGGGCCGCACCGTCATCATCGCCAACCGCACGGCCGAACGCGCTGAGGCTGTGGCGGCCCGCACAGGTGCAACGGCCCACCCCCTCGCCACACTGGCAGACGTTCTGAGTGAAGCAAGCCTCCTCATCAACGCCACCTCGCTAGGAATGGCAGGACAACACCCCCTCGACCTCGACCTTGCCCCCCTCCCCAACACGGCTGTGGTGAGCGACATTGTCTACAACCCGCTGATCACGCCCCTTTTGGACCACGCCAACCGGCGTGGCCTTGCCACCGTCGATGGCCTGGGAATGCTCCTCCACCAGGCAACCGTAGGATTTGAAAAGTGGTTCGGCATTGCCCCAGAGGTCGACGCTGACTTGCGCAATTCAGTGGTCGCCACCTTGTGATCAAGCTTGGCCTCACAGGCTCCATTGGCATGGGGAAGTCCACCACCGCCGCTCTTTTCGCCGCCTGTGGCGACCTGGTCATCGACGCTGACGCCATCGTGCACGATCTTTATAAGGGAGTAGCCGTCCCGTTGGTGGAAGCCGCATTTAACGGCGTCACCCGTGATGGCGCCATCGACCGCGCCAAGCTGAGTGAGCGGGTGCTCGGCAACGAAGCGAACCTGCGCAGGCTCGAAGCCATCGTCCACCCTCTGGTGCGCAGCGTTGAGGCTGAGCGCCTCATCGAGGCCAAGGCTGCAGGGGTGCGCCTTGCAGTGATCGATGTGCCGCTCATGTTCGAAACCGGCCGGCACCGCGAGATGAACGCGGTCCTCGTCGTCACAGCCTCACCAGAGGTACAGCGCCAAAGGGTCCTCGCCCGCGCCGGTATGAACGCTGAGAGGTTTGCCAGCATCCTCGCCAAGCAAATGCCCGATGCTGAAAAGCGCCGCAAAGCCCATTTTGTACTCGATACAAGTCAAGGCCATATCGCCGCCAAAAAGGGCGTGGCAGCGATCCGCCGCGCGGCCCTTTCCTTGGCCTGATCTGTCCACCGGGAGGCGCGCCTCCGTCACCATCACGGCCCGCGTCCACAGATGGATGTCCGTCCTCCAGTTCCCATGTCTTCCCCACCCGCCCGCTTCTGTGAGACACTTTCGCTAACCTCAGGGGTGGAAGCATTGCGCGAGATCATTCTCGATACAGAGACCACAGGCCTTGATCCCACCGGCGGTGACCGGGTGGTGGAAATTGGCGCGGTGGAGGTGTTGAATGCGATCCCCACAGGCAACACCTTCCACCACTACATCAATCCCGAGCGGGACATGCCGGAAGAAGCCTTTCGCGTCCATGGTCTCTCAGCGGCATTCCTGTCCGATAAGCCGATCTTCCAAGATGTGGCAGAAGCGTTTGTGGCCTTTCTCGGTCGCGACAAGCTTATTGCGCACAACGCCAGTTTCGATGTGGGCTTTCTCAATGCTGAACTCGCCCGATGCGGGTACGAGATTATAGCCCCACACCAGGTGGTGGACACGCTCGCCATTGCTCGGCGCAAACATGGCGGCGGCTCCAACTCGCTCGACGCTCTTTGTGCCCGCTACGGCATTGACGCATCGCGCCGCACAAAACACGGCGCTCTTCTCGACGCTGAACTTCTGGCAGAAGTCTATCTGGAATTGACAGGGGGCCGCCAAGCTGCATTGGAGCTAGAGCGCGCCGGCAACGCTCAAATCGTCGCCGGTGTCACAAAAACCATGCGTCCGCGCCCAGTCCCTCTGGGTGACCGGCTGACAGAGGCGGACCGCGCGGCCCATGCTGCATTTGTTGCCACCATCGACAATGCTGTCTGGCACGCGCTTGAGCCAAAAGACTAAGGGCGCTTTACGGGTCATGGCGGTCCGCAGGACCGGGCGAAGTCTTCACCTTTGACGCCCAGATCGTGCTCGCCTTAAACGGCCGCTCGCTCTTGCTAACCTGCCTACCGGCGAGTTGGAGGGCGCGCGAGCGAGCAGCGCCCTCGGTTGATAGAATAAAGCTGACGCGTTGCGCCGTCCGTTATACTTTGATTGTGCGCCAATCAGGGATAGGCCGCTCAGTGGGCTCGGCAAGCTGTGCGTAGCCAGCGCCAAAGAGCCGCGCGACTGGATCGTAGTGCGGGACGGTCATCCTCAGTGTGGCCTCGTCAAACAACCCGTCACGGGCATAAAGCGCGCTGACTTTGCCAAACACCAATTCCCTCTCAGGGCCGAACGACTTTTGATCAAGGAGGGTGCACTCCAGTGAGATCGGCGCTTGGGTCAGGCGAGGCACTGCGATCGTACTCCCTGGCGTGACGTCGAGGCCCATGATCTGAGGTTCGCTCTCGCCTGAGGGGAATTCGGCCGCCGTTGCCACCATCGCATCTCGAAGCGCCGTATCGGCAAGGTTCACAGTAAAGACACCCGAGCGCTCAATGTTCGTGAGAGTATCTTTGCGCTCCCCCGTTGTTTTGCGGTTCATACCAACGATGAGGAGGGGCGGATCTTCAGCAAACACATTGAAGAATGAATAGGGTGCAGCGTTCACCACGCCATCTGGGTCGATGGTGGTGATCCAGGCCACAGGGCGTGGGATCACCGCTGCGCAAAGCATTTTATAGCGTTCCTGCGCAGTGAGTTGATCAAACTGGAAAAGGCTCATGAGGCGGGGGGCTCAGCACCGGTTTGACTGGTGATACGGCCATAGTGCTCCACCCTGCGGTGGGCTGCGAAGTTGAAGATGGTCGTCTTTCCAAAAACTGTCGCGTCGAGATCGCAGGGGTGGATGATCAGTTCGTCCCCTTCGCCTTGTGTTTCAGCAACAATATGGCCGTTGGGATCGACGATCACCGTGCCTCCCATGAGATGATGACCGTCTTCGTCACCCGCTTTCGCTACGGCCACCACCCAGGTGGCGTTTTGGTAGGCGCCCGCTTGGAGGGAGAGCTTATGGTGGAAGAGCCGTTGCTCCATCCCTTCAGCACTTTTCTGAGAGTTCACCGAGGGTGTGTTGAAGCCCAACATCACCATCTCAACGCCCTGGAGCCCCATGACGCGGTAGGTTTCGGGCCACCGCCGATCGTTGCAGATGCACATTCCCATGACACCGCCCAAGGCGGTGAACACCGGAAACCCAAGGTCGCCCGGTTCAAAATACCGCTTTTCAAGATGCTGGAAGGCGCGATCCGTATCGTACTCGGAGTGCCCCGGCAGATGCACTTTGCGATATTTGCCAACAATGGCGCCGGTCTTATCGGTTAGGATCGATGTGTTGAAGTGGTGCCCATCGGGGGTTTGTTCGGCATAGCCAAAGGAGATGGCAACGCCCTTTTGCGCCGCAGCGTCAAACAGGGGCTGTGTTGCTGGGTTGGGCATTTCCCGCTCGAACCAGGCGTCAATTTCGGCTGCATCCGTCATGTACCAGCGCGGGAAAAAGGTGGTGAGCGCCAGCTCTGGATAGACCACCAGATCGGCACCCCGGCTGGCCGCCTCGTCAAGGAGGGCGATCATCCGGGCGACCACCTGTTGGCGCCCATCAGCCTTTTGGATGGGACCCATTTGCGCGGCGGCAACATTGAGCGTTCGCATCACATCCTCTCCAAGGTTATTTACCAAGCCTCAGCCAAGCCGGCGCTCCATCCGGCTCACCAGTCGTACCATCGGCCACAAGATCACCAGATAGATCGCAGCCGCCGCAACGATGGGCGAGGCGTTGAATGTGACAGAGCGGGCCATATCGGCCTGATAGAGCAGTTCTGGAAGCGATACCACACTCGCAAGCGCGGTGAGTTTGACCACCTCGACCGTGTTGGAGATGAGGTCGGGTAAGACGTTGCGCACCGCTTGAGGCAGGGTGACGTAGAGCATGGTCTGCGCCGCTGTCAGCCCCGTGGAGCGCGCTGCCTCCTCCTGCCCCGCGCCAATTGATAAGATACCGGCCCGATAGATCTCTCCGTAGTAGGCCGAGTTGTTGAGCAAAAACGCAATCGCCACAGCTTCAAACGGGGAGGGTCTAATCCCGGCAAATGGAAGGCCAGAGTAGACAAAGATGAGAAGCACCAGCGGCGGGATTGCCCGAAAGAAATCCACATAGGCCATCGTCGTCCAGCGCACGATGGGGTTTTTGGAGATCGACAACAACGCCGCCGCAACGCCCGACAAGAGGCCCAGCGGAATAACGATCAGGCAGAGCAGCGCGGTCATCCAAAGCCCATCAATGAGCATCGGCCAAGACAAACCCATGATCTCAAAGTTGAAGAATTGCTGGCGAAGGGCGTCCATCAGGCGCGCTTCCATCTGAAGCGTGTCTCAAGCCAACGCGCTGCGATCACAAGCGGCAAGAACATAATCACGTAGGCGATGGCAGCCATCATCAATGGGGATGCATTGCCCGAAAATGACTGCGCTGTTGTTGCAGCGCCAAGAATATCGGCAAGGCCAATGACCATGCCGAGCGCAGTGGACATGGTGATGGCAATGGCGCGATTGGTGAGCGGTGGCACTGTGAGACGCACCGCTTGCGGCAACACCACGTAGATCAGTGCACTTGTGTAGCTGAGGCCGGTTGAGCGGGCAGCCTGCCACTGGCCTTTATCAATGGACAAAATGCCCGCCCAGAAAATCTCTTCAGCAAACGCTGCCAAGGTGAGGGCCAAGACAAGCCAGATCACCACAAAAGCCGAAAGTGATACGCCCACATTGGGGAGTCCAAAGTAGGCCAGAAGTATCAAGACAAGCGGCGGTAGTGCTCTAAAAATGTCGGCGAAGGTTATAATGATAAGGTTGACGGGGAGCATCCGATAGCTGCGCACGCATGCCAAGATGAGACCCAGCAGCGTCCCGGTAATCACCACCAGGATGGCAAGCTCCAGCGTGACCACAAACCCCTTGAGGATGGCCGGCAGGTAGCGCTCGATGACAGCTTCATTGAAGAACGTGTCGATGAAGCGCTCCAGCGGGGTCATCATGGGAGGGGTGGTCTCATCCTCCATCAGTGGCTGACCCTGGAGAGGAAGGCGCGCGTGCGCGGCTCCCGCGGCGCGCCAAAAATGGTCTCAGGCGGACCCTCTTCGACAATCACGCCGCCATCCATAAAGATCACCCGGTCAGCTGCTTCGGCCGCAAACCGCATTTCGTGACTGACGACGAGCATGGTCATCCCCGCCTGGCGGACCTTGCGCATCACATCAAGCACGTCGCCGACAAGTTCGGGGTCGAGCGCCGATGTGGGCTCGTCAAACAGCATGACTTTGGGCTCAAGCGCCAGCGCTCTTGCGATGGCAACCCTTTGCTGCTGCCCGCCTGAGAGCGCGGCGGGGTAGCTGTCGGCCTTATCGGATAGGCCAACGTCGGAAAGGGCCGCCATGGCTTTCTCGTTGGCCGCAGCTTTGGTGAGCCCGGCCACTTTGCGCAGTGCCAACGTGATGTTTCCGAGCGCTGTTTTGTGCGGGTAAAGGTTGAAGGCTTGGAACACCATGCCTATGGTGCGCCGCGCCTTGTTGAGGTTGACCCCACGGGCGGTGAGGTCAACGCCATCCACGATGATGGTGCCGGCGGTGGGCTCTTCCAGCCGATTGCAGCACCGCAGCAAGGTGGACTTCCCCGAACCTGACGGGCCGATGAGGAACACCATTTCTCCGGGGGTGACGGCCAGGTCGATCCCGCGCAACACCTCAAGCTGATTGAAGCGTTTGTGGAGGCCGATCACTTCTAAGATCGGCGGTCCACGCTTTGAGGCTGCGGCCGACGCGTCTGTGTCACTCATCGCGTCGACCAGGACCTCTTCGATCATCGGGGATACCGAGACTTAGCCGCAATCGGGTGTCCGCTCCGTGGCGTCATGGCCTTCAAAGCCGGGCTGTCCGAAGCCTTGCATGACGGTGACCGCAGCGCTGCCTTCAGCCGGCGTGACACCGAACCACTTTTCCGAAAGGGCTGCGATGGTGCCATCGAGCTTCATGCATTCGATGACGGCTTCCACTTTGTTGCGGGTCTCAACGTCATCCTTGCGGAAGGGCATCCCCCAGACACGGCCGGTGGAGTGAAGGTAGGAGAGGGCAAGCTGCGGGTTCTTCTTCACCACCCACTGGGAGTTGGTGTTGCCGGCAACGTTGGCATCAGCCCGTCCGGACATGACTGCCTGAACGGCATCGGCGTTGGTGCCGTAGCTTTCCACTGTCCAACCGATCTCATCTTCCAGGCCGCGCGCCCATGAATCGTAGACTGAGCCTTTGTTGACGGCGATGGTCTTGCCGCCGAACTCTTTGAGGGCGCTCGCAGGCTCGGTGCCCGCTTTGACCACAAACTGGAAGTCCGTGTCGAGGTAACCTTCAGAGAAGAGAAGGTTGCCGGCGCGCTCTTCGGTGATGGTGGTGGGCGCCACAATGAAGTCGTAGGTGCCTGCTTGAAGGGCAGGCAGAAGGCCCGACCATTGGGCAGGTGTGATTTTCATGGTCACGCCGAGCCGCTCGCCGATGATGTTGGCAAGGTCGACGTTGAACCCTTCAATGCCACCGCCGAGCTTGGGCATGGCGTGCGGTGCAAACGTACCGTCCAGTGCCACGTTGTAGGCGTCTTGCGCAGGGGCAGCCGTCACCGTCGCACTCAGGACGACGGAAACAGCAAGTAGACGAAGCGACGAGCGCATAAGTAGCTCTCCCAATTGTTGATTTACGAACACTGGTAGCGAGAGACATGCCAAGCGGCAAACTCTGGTGCGTGCCATCTTGGGGCCATCAGGCAGCATCCATGGCGGTTGCGATGGCGGCGATGGCGTCATCGGCCTTGCCCGCGTCAGGGCCGCCGGCTTGGGCCATGTCACGCCGCCCACCGCCGCCCTTGCCGCCAAGCGCGGCTGAGCCTGCCCGCACCAGAGCGACCGCGTCGAATTTGTCGGTAAGGTCGCCACTGACGCTGACCACCACGCTGGCGCGTCCTTCATCGCGGCCCACAATGGCAACCACTGCCGAGCCTGCCGCCTCTCGCGCTTCATCAGCAAGGCCTTTGAGGGCCTTGCCCGGAAGGCCATCCACCACGCGGCCCACAAAGGTGACGCCTGCTACGGTGCGGGCTGCATCCCCTTGAGCGGGGCCGGCAAGGGCCAACTTTTTCTTGGCGTCTTCAAGTTCGCGCTCCAGCCGGCGGCGCTCGTCCATCAGCGCAGCGACCCGCTCAGCGGCGTCCGCCGGGGGCACTTTGAGTGCGGCTGCCACAGCCCGCAGTCGCGCCCGCTCGGTTGCAAGGTGAGCGCGCGCTGCCTCGCCGGTGAGGGCTTCGATGCGCCGTACGCCGGACGAGACGGCACTTTCATCGGTGAGCGCGATGACGCCAATTTCGCCGGTGCGCGCCACATGGGTGCCGCCGCAAAGCTCCACCGAGAAGCGGGTATTGGCGCCGCTCTCCGCTGCATCCGTGCGCCGACCCATCGACACCACACGCACCTCATCGCCGTACTTTTCGCCGAAGAGGGCTCTGGCACCGGACTCCATCGCCTCTTCCAACGCCATCACGCGGGTGTCCACCGTGTCGTTCTCCCGCACGCGATCGTTGGCGGCGGCCTCTACGCCGGCAATGTCATCGGCGCTCATCGGGGTGTCGTGCGCAAAGTCGAAGCGGAGGCGATCGGGGGAAACCAGTGAGCCCTTCTGCGCCACATGATCGCCCAAGGCCAGACGCAAGCACTCGTGGAGGATGTGGGTGGCTGAGTGGTTGGCGCAGGTGCGGGCCCGCCGTTCGGGGTCGACGGCAAGGGTGAGCGCATCGCCCGGCACGATCTGGCCCGCCTCAACGACGCCTTTGTGGGCGTAAAGCCCGTCGGCCGCCTTCACCACATCGGTGATGCGAAACACCGTGTCGCCTGCCTGCGCTGTGCCTTGGTCTCCCACCTGTCCACCCTGTTCGGCATAAAACGGCGTCTGGTTGAAGATGATAGCGGCGTCTTGGCCTGCGGTGATAAGTTCAGCTTCCGCCCCGTCGACGATGATGGCGGCAACGGCGGCGTCTGCCGTGAGGGTCTGGTAGCCGAGGAACTCGGTGGGGCCGACCTTGTCGCGGACGGCGAACCAGATTTTCTCGTCAGCGGCTTCGCCTGAGCCTTGCCAGTTGCGCCGGGCTTCAGCCTTTTGGGCATCCATGGCGGCGTCAAACCCCGCCCGGTCGATTGTGAGGCCCCGTGGGCGCAGGGCGTCTTCGGTGAGGTCGTAGGGGAAGCCGTAGGTGTCGTAGAGTTTGAAGGCTGTCTCGCCTGGGAGAACGTCGCCCTCGGTGAGGCTTTGGGTTGCCTCGTCGAGGAGGGTGAGACCGCGTGACAGAGTGCGGCCGAACCGTTGCTCCTCGCGCTCAGTGATGGTGACGGCCATGGCTTCGCTTTCGTGAAGCTCGCTATAGGCTGCGCCCATAGTTGCGCTGACGGCTGGCAGCATCTTGTGGAGGACGGGCTGCGTTGCGCCCAGCATGTTGGCGTGGCGCATGGCTCTGCGCATGATCCGGCGCAGGACGTAGCCTCTGCCGTCGTTGGAGGGCATGACGCCGTCAGCCAGGAGGAAGGCTGTCGCCCGCAGGTGATCGGCAATGACGCGGAAGCTTGCCAGCTTGTCGCCCTCGGCCTTGACCTTGAGGACGTCCTCGATCCTGGCGATGATCGATTGGAAGAGGTCGATGTCGTAGTTGTTGTGGACGCCTTGGAGGATGGTGGC
>JBCDLN010000103.1:0-11803 GCA_038745295.1 Pseudomonadota bacterium
ATGCTCACCCGCTTCCGGCTGGAACTCGCGCTCCTTGGGGAATCGGAAGACGTTGCCGCCCTCAACGAAGACGTCGACAAAATGCAGGCTATGCTGGAGGACTACCTGTCGTTTGCGCGCACCGACGTTGATGAGGCTGCCGACGATATCGCGATTGCTGCGCTGGTGCGTGACGCGGCGCGGGGGATGGACAACGTCACCATCGATGTGGCGGACGAGCTGACGGGCCACGTGCGGCCGATGGCGGTGCGGCGGCTTCTCACCAACCTCATCCAGAACGCTGCCACCTATGCCACACGGATTGCCGTGACGGCGGTGGATGACGGGCCGCGGCTCAGGATCATGGTGGATGACAACGGCCCCGGCATTCCCTCGGAGGAGCGGGAGGCTGTGTTCCGGCCCTTCTACCGGCTCGACCAGGCCCGCAACCAAGATGATGCTGGGACGGGCCTGGGCCTCAGCATTGCCCGCGACATTGCCCGCAGGCATGGCGGCGACGTGGTGCTTGGCGCGAGCCCGATGGGCGGCCTTCGCGCGCGGATCACACTGCCCCGCTAAAACGGGGCTCCGGGAGAGGGGTTGATCCCCTCCTGCCGCACCTGATCTCAAAAGGCGCGACATGCCCTAGATGTCGTCTCAATCAACGTTGTTCATTGCGGAACCGCCGTAGGGGGCCGTGCCTTACTGCTCCCGCCTATGGTTCATTGTCCCGCGGTGGCCCTGATGCATCAACCCACGGCTTCGCCTCTTCGGGGTTGACCCATCAGGCCCACCGCGGGCTTCTGACGGTGTCGGCTCCGAAGGAACGTCGCTGTTTGGTGTCCCACCAAAGGAACATATGAAGGGTTCTTTGGCGGCACTTTCCGAGTCTTCGCGCAGCTTAGAGTGAACAACCTTCATAGCTTCTACATCTAGGCCGCGGTCACCCCAAGAAGCTGCCGGCGCAAGTCCGACACGACCAACAACAGACTCCAGATGAGCGTGCGGTGGCTCCAGCGGCGCCTTGCGTGAGAGCCGCGCTGCCGGCGGATCTCTCGCGGGAACTTGAAACCGCCGTCAATGCATCGCGAAAGCGCGGTTGAACCGTTGCGGAGATCAGAGACGGAACGCCGGCCTGGAACCATCGGGAAAGCGTGTGAGCAAGCCCAATTTGCTCAGCCGGTGGCGAGCGCGATCTGCTTCCAGATTGCGGTTTCGTCGAAGAGAACCACCTCACGCCGCAGGCCCCAGGGGCCGAACTCGGCGTGCGCGGCAGCCATAATGTGAACGTCAGCGCCCGTGGGCGGCCCGAACGCGCCCCAGCCGCTATGCCGGCCTGTCAGGGAAAACCGCAAAGCCGCGCGCGGGGGCATCATCGCATCCTCTCGGCCAATCTGATGCTCGATCTTGAAAGTTGCATCAGGGAAAGAGGCGCGCAGTCCGATCCAAAAGCGGTCTGCGTCCGGGTGCGACACCCCTGAAACGCCGCCCGGATAGTGGAGCTGGCACGCGCGGTCATAGGACCGGGTCACAACGTCGAGCCCACCCTTCATGACGTCTGTGACAACGCCGGCGTACTGCGCGCCCCACTCATTGTCGTTGCCGCTTCCTTTGTAGGGGCCTTCTTTATCGATGGCGGGGGTAAACGGCCTCACACACCGATCAGGCCCACCCTCACGGGCAATAAGGTCCCGCGCATAGGCGGCAGGGTCGAGGCCGAGCTGGCGCACGATCGCCCCTTGGTCGCGGATAAGCCACTCATCATCGATGACGTTGGCCTTGGCATGGCAGTCGGCGATGATCCGGTAGGCGAGGCGCTTGCCCGTCGCGCGGCCGTAAACACCGTCTCCTGTGTGGGTGGCGGTGGATAAGATCCGGTGGGAGGAGAGGAGCCCCGTCTCAGGCGTCCCGCTCCAGATGACGTCTTCGCCGAAGAGCTTGCGGTCGGGAAACTCAGCAAGCGTTGCCAATGTGGCCGCAATGACCCCCTCGTTTCCCACGACCACCGAGCCCGGTGAGCGGACGACAATATCTGGCGCATAGTAACTGTGAAGCGTGGAAATCCCGCGATCTTCCCAGATCTCCTTGGTGATCCCGATGATGTAGTCGGGAAAATCGGTAAACCGCGGGTCAAATCCGTCCAGCATCAAAGCTCCGTGGGGTTGAAGTGGCGCGCTACTCGGCAGTCCAGCCGCCGTCGAGCATCAAGGCGGTCCCGGTCACCAGCGCACTGGCATCGCTCGCCAAATAGACGATCGCCCCCATCATGTCTTCAACTTCGCCCACGCGGCCGATTTTGATTTTATCGTTCAGCCAGGCGACCTTGTCTGGATCGCTGAAGGTTTGCTCGGTGAGGGGCGTGCGCACGAAGGTGGGGCAGATGGTGTTGACGCGAATCCCGTGCGGGCCCCACTCGATGGCCATCGCCTTGGTAAACCCTTCGACCGCATGTTTGGTGGCGCAGTAGACTGCCCTGTCGAGCCCACCCACATGACCCATCTGGCTCGACACATTGATGAGCGAGCCTTTCCGCCCTGCCGCGAACAGCCCCTTGGCGACCGCCTGTGTGAGGAAGTACGCCCCGCGGATATTGAGGTTCGCCACCAGGTCGAACATCTCTGCCGTTGTCTCAATGGCAGGGCTATGGCGGGCAACGCCTGCGCTATTGACCAAAATATCGAACGGGCCGAGGGCGTCGACCGTGGAAGAGGTTGCCTCGATATCGGAGACGTCGAGCGCGATGGCCTCCACCTGGTGGCCCCGTGCGCGCAGGGCGGTCTGTGTGCTCTCAAGCTTCACCGCATCGCGTGCAGCAAGGGTGAGCGAGGCGCCCGCATCGCCAAGGGCCGTGGCGCAAGCAAGCCCGATCCCCGAGGATGCCCCCGCCACCAGAGCAGCCTTCCCATCAAGGCGGAAGGAGGGCGTGGTGGGAAGGGTCAGCATGATGAAAACCTCAATTGAGCGCGATGTCTAACCAGCCTGAACCACTCGTGCCCGTCACACAATGTGGAAGCGTGGTGGTGCGAGCGCGGCTCACCCGTCCGTTTGGCTGGCGTGCCCTTCAAAGGCCTCATCCTCAGGCCACGTGACCCGGCCCATGGCGCGCGTCTTTGTCATCTCGGCGACGCGGGCAAACACATCGACCCCAATTTGGGCGTACATGTCGATGAGGTCGACAAGAACCCAGTTCTCCCGAATGAGGCCGTTCTCGAGCCGCCAGAAGTCCAGCGAGCGCATGGTGATCCGCTTGCCGGTGGGCGCAATCCCAAGCCAGCCGCCGTGGCTGAGGGTTTGGATCATGTTGGGCCAACCCGTCACGCCCACATAATTCCCGTCGCCGAAGAAGTGGTAGACAATCTCGTCCACGTACTGG
Organism: Pseudomonadota bacterium; assembly: GCA_038745295.1. Taxonomy (GTDB): domain Bacteria; phylum Pseudomonadota; class Alphaproteobacteria; order Rhizobiales; family Amorphaceae; genus Acuticoccus. The sequence continues at coordinate 3,353 of JBCDLN010000103.1, forward strand.
CCGCGGTCGGGCATTGCGGCCAGAAACGGGATTTGATGGACGTGGCGGAACCCCAAGATTCCCCGGGCCGTGCCGATCCCTGACGGGCCGTACCAATTCATCTTCGGGTGCCAGAAGCGGGCAAGCTCCATGGCTTCGGCAGGCTCGGACGGATGGCGCTTCATGGCGGTCAGCATGTCGACCACGTGGCGGCACGCGTCAGCGCTCTGCTCCTCGTTGTAAGGGCCTGGGACGATCCCGTCCTGCGTGGCAGGGCCTGGCACATGCCACTCGCGGCCCAGGCTCGGCGAGAGCGGCCAAACCCCTGCCTGCAACATCACTTCGGGGATGTCCCAAAGCGCTTCCACCTCGACAACCTTGTCCCCCTCAAACCGGTAGAACTCGTGGAAGCGCATCGCCACTTGCTGGCCGCTGGCCGGAATGCCGAGCCAAGGGCCGACGAATGAGCCTGTATAGTAGCCGCCGCAGCCCACCCAATCGGCGCCATCGTCGGTCCGGCCCGCAATGACGATGGTGTCGCGCCGCTCAAGGTCCGGCCAGGCATGGTGGAGGGGGGCGTAGGCGCGCTCGAAGAAGGCATCGGCCCCCGTCATCTCTCCCAGCGGATTGGCGAGTTTGACGTGGGCGTCAGGCGCGAGAACGGTGTTGAGGGTGCGCCGCACGTCCTCTTCGACGAAGTCCACCATGGCAGCGCGCAGGGGCGCCAGCAGCGCTTTATGGGTTGTCGGACGGTCGGTTTCGCTCATGGACGAGGCTCTAGGTTGAACGCCAGTTGTGCGCCCCTTCTGGGGGCGCCGGGGCGGGCTTTAGTGTTGAGGGTCTGGGGTTTGCGGGGTGCGCTCGCCGCGGTCAAAAGCCTCCCAGCCTTCTCCGGCGAAAACGTCGTGGCCCAACTGCGCCAGAACGCCTGGAAAGTCCACCATCACCCAGTTGTCGACAATCTTGCCGTCCACCACCTTCCAAAAATCCATAAACCGAATGGTCACGCGCTTGCCGGTCGGCGCAATCCCCATGAAGGGGCCTGAGTGGGTGGCCTCTTGCCGCCCGAAGGCGGCCGCCCACTCGCCCATATAAACCCGGCCCTCATCGGTGCAGACCTTGTCGGAAAACGCGGCCTGAAACGGCTTTTGCCAATTCTCTTGAAAGGCCCTCAACCCGTTTTTGGTGCCGCAACCATAGTTGCCGTACCAGTTGAAGGCTTCGGCAAAAAAGACGCCGATGTCATCGATCCTATGGTCGTTGAGACCATCGACCATCTCTTCGATGACCCGGCACGTCTCGGCGGTCTTGGAGTGGTCCGTGTCTTTGGTCAGGACCGCTTGTTCGGGGCGAGACCCCTTCATAATCCGTTCCTTTGGCAATCTGTCCGGTGTCCATCGGCGCTATCCTTTGACAGCGCCGGCGGTCAAGCCGGAGATGAGTTGCCGCTGGAAGATCATCACCAGAAGGAAGAGTGGTGCGGTGATGGAAACGGCCGCGGCAATCGCCTCAACCTGGTCGGTTGTGGTGGTTTCGCGGTTGAAGTAGCTCGCGATCGCCGGGACCATGGTTTGGTTCTGTGCGTCAAGAAGAAGCGATGTGACGAGAAGGTCGTTGTAGGCGAGGAGGAACGAGAAGAGCCCCGTCGTAATCACGCCAGGCCACATGACCGGCATGATCACCCAGCGGAACGCTTGGAAATGGGTGCAGCCATCCACCCGCGCCGCTTCGTCGAGTTCGGTCGGGATGTTCTGGAAGAAGGAGCGCAGCATCCAGATGGTGAAGGGTTGGTTGATGGCCACAAGCACGGCAATCACCGCAAGGGGTTGGCCGTAAAGCGTGGGCGCGTTTTCGCCCAGGATCGGCTCCAGGATCTCGGCCGAGTTGATGAAGACGGGCAAGTAGCCGGCCACCAGCACCGAGTGGGGGAGGGCGCGGAAGACGAGCCCCATGATGAGGATCCAAAACGCAAGCTGAGAGCCGGAGCGGGCCAGACCATAGCCTGCGAGCGTGCCCACCGTGAGCGATACGGTCACCACCCCGCCCGTCACAATCATCGAGTTGACGAAGTTGCGCCAGAACTCGTTGTCCACCCAGACAGCCTGGTAGTGCTCGGTAGTGAGGCCGAGGACCGGCGTCCCCAGCGGTCCGGCAAGCCCGTTTGCAACGCCGAGGATCGCGGGCAGGAGATAAAAGAAGACAACTATAAAGGCGGCCGCAAAGATGGCAGACGCACCCACCCAGCCGAAGGCCGCCGGCGCAGCGCCGCTGCGGGTGAGGGGCATCGCCGCGCCCAGCGCCAAAATCACCCCGACAATCGCCCAGGTGATGGCGCTGCCACCGCCCACATTCAAGACCGGCAGCGGCAGGAGCCAGGAAAGCGCGGCGTAGAAGGATAGCGCCACCACACCCCACGAAATTGCAAGCGTTGAGGGGCGATCGATACTGCGCGCCAGCCCACCCAGCTTGCGAAACGCGAGCCGCGCGGCGAACCACAACACGATGATCCCCACAACCATGTCGAGGATCGACAGGCCCTTATCGCGGGCGAGTGTCCCAGGCCCCATCACCACATCGACAGGGTTGGAGGCAAAGGCATCCACCGGTGTCTTGAAGCTCATCACGGCGATCCACACGATGGGGAAAGCCGCCACAAGACACCAAACGCCGAGGAAAACGGCAGCGCCCAACCGCAGCGATACAGGTTGGCGCAGTGCGCGCGGGGTCGCCATTAGCGCCTCCCTCTGTGGTCGCGCCATGTCTGGCGCAGGAGTGGAATGAGAAGGATCACGATGCCGATCATGGTCAGCATGGCGCTGGCCGATCCGCGGCCGATGGCGCGGTTGCCGGCATCGTCAGGCTGAAGGAAGTCGTACGTGAGCCACTGAAGTGTGATGCGGTGCGCCTGGCTTCTAAAGCCGACCACCTCTTCGAACGCGCGGTAAGCGTCCATCAGGTGGATGAGGGCGACGAAGATGATGAGCGGCATCAAGTGGGGGATCACCACGTATTTTAGCCGCTCCCAACGAGAGGCGCCGTCGATGATGGCGCTTTCCAGCGTGTCCTGGTTCACCGTTTGAAGACCGGCGTAGAAAATGACGAAGGCGAACGGCGCGACGTGCCAGACCCTGAAGAAGAGCATCAACACTTCGATGGTCCAGCCCTGGGCAAACATTGCAATGTCTGTCCCCGTCCAGTTCTCAATGAGCGATGTCAGTATCCCATCGCCCACGAAGAGCCATCGTATGGAAAGGGCGGCGATCACCGGCGTGATGATGAAGGGGAGCAGGGAAACAAAGATGATCTGCCCCCTGATCGCCCGCACCGCGTTGTTGACAGCAAGCGCAATGGCAAGACCGATCCCGATCACTAAGGGAAGCGTGATGAGCGTGAAGGTGACCGTGAAGCGCAGCGCCCGCCAGAACGGGATTGTCAAGACGTCAACGGGATCGCCTGCGGAAAGGGCCGCGCCCACAGCGTCCGGCTGGACCACGTTAGAGTAGTTTTCGAGCCCCACCCACTCGGTGACGGTGATGACGTTGCCGTCCTCATCAAGCTGCGGCTGGCTCACCGTTTCGGTGACGCAGGTCTGTCCCACAAATCCTGGCGTGCAGCGCTCCACATCCACCCGCTCCAAGATGGGCTGGGTGATCTGAAAGCTCTGCATCAGCACCGTCACCAGCGGCACGGCGATGAAGAAGAGCATCATCAACACCGATGGTCCGACGAAGATGGCGAATGTGCGCATTTTCATAAGCGTCTCCGGACCGTCAGCTGGGCTTCGGGCTGGGCCACAGGGGCCGAGTTGGGAAAGGGCGAGGATGAGGCGTCAATCGTCAGCCTCGGGAATGTATCGGGCCACAAGGCGCCACCAGCCATCGCTGGTGATTTGTGTAAGGACAGTCCGGCGCATGGCTTCGGCTTCGTTCACGTCATTGAGGGTGACGGGCGGGGCAAGCGCAATGGACACGTACTGCGGATCGCGGCGGCTGAAGGAGAGGACGAAGTCGCCGGCAAGCTCTTCTGCGGCGGTGCGCAGTTCGGGGTTGGCGCCCGCAACGGCATCCACTTTGCCAGCGCGCAGCGCGGTGAAGGCTTGCGAAAAGGTGGCAAACTCCTCCACCGCCACCGCGCGCCCATAAAGATACCGCGCTGAGGTGGAGCCGCTGATGGCGCCGACCCGCTTGTCGGTGAGGTCCGACGGGATGGCGAGCGTTTGGCCGCCTTCAAGGTTGGTGGCCGACACGATGGACGCCGTCAGCGCGGAGGACATGCCAAGCCCCACCAGCATCCAAACCATCGCCACGGCGCGGCCATAAAAGCTTTTAGGCGTCTTATCGCCATAGCCGATGGTGGTCAGCGTAACGCCAGCCCACCAAAACCCATCCCCCAGGCCAAGGAGAGGGCGCTTATGGAACTGTTGCGGGTTGTTGCGCCGCTCAAGCGCCCAAATCACGGCGCCGACGCTGAAGAGGAAGATCACCAGAAAAGCGACCACCTCAAGCATCTGCCGGTTGAGGAGGTTGCTCACCACCCGCCAAAGCTCAGCATCGCGCATTGTGGCGACGGCAATGGTCGAGGTGTACATGGAGGGCATGAAGTCCACCAAGAACTCGGCCCGCGGGGTGGCGTCGATGGCAATCGCCACATCGATCCTGCCCGCGGCAAGGGCGTCCACCGTTTGGGCTGAGGGGACGCGCACAATCTCGTAAACGATGCCAAGTTCTTCGGCGACCATGCGCCAAAGGTCGACGGCAAGGCCCTGCCAGCTCCCGTCTTGTGACTGGCTGGCGAAGGGCGGACGGTCGGGCGAGCCGACCCTTAAGCGCTCCACCGTCTCCTGCGCATTCACCCTCGCAGTGGCAAGCACCATCACCGACAGCGCGATGAGGGTCAGAACCTGGTGGGTGGGGCGGCGGGAGAGCATCATGGGGCCGGCGAAAAGGTGGGGCACGCTCGGATGGGTCATCGCGGCGTGCCCCCGCCAGTCCTACTTCAGAACACCGGCCTCTTCTGCGGCAGTGATATAGCCCGCTTCGATGGCCGCAAGGGTCTCCTGCGCGGTCTGATCGCCGGTGAAGTAGCCTGGCAGCGTGTTGCCGAGCACCGTGTGCATCAGACCCATTTCGGTGGTGGAGGGGTAGGAGGGCGGCGCCGGTGAGGCGATGGCCGTTGCGATGGCGCCTTGGGCGAGGCGGTTGGGCTCATAGCCTTCCACCAGCCAAATGGCTTCGTCTTGGCTATCGGTCACCATCTCTTTGTCCATGCCTTCCATCACCACACGGAAGGCGTTTTCCGCCTCTTCGTCCGGGATGTTGGCGGCAATCACGAAACCGTCCCACCAAAGCGTTGTGGCGGGGGGGCCGTCTGCGGAGATCTTGGGCGCAGCGGACGCATAGACCTGGCCCACCACCTGGCTTTCGCCCTCATCGTCCATGGCCCCGCCGCGGCTTGCCCAAAGGTTCGCCATGGCGATCTTGCCCTGCTGGAACTGCTGCTGGACGTAGGTGGAATCGCTGGTGAGATACTCCGGATCCATGAACTCGGTGAGCGCCTTCATCATCTCCAGCGCCTTCACCCCGTCATCGGTGTTGATGTTGGGGGTCCCGTCCGAGTTGACGAGCGGCTGGGCGAACCCGGCGTACATGTTCACGAATTCCTGGGCGATGTTCCAGCCGGACTTCATGGTCGCGCCAATGGGGTACTCGACCACATCGGCCTTATCGATGATCTCGGCCGCCTCCAGCACGTCCTGCCACGTTTCGGGCGGTGCAATGCCCAGCTCGTCAAAGATGTCCTTGCGGTACATCATGTGCTGGGTGTTCACCATCATGGCGATCGCCATGATGTCACCGTTGATCTGGATGATCTGGTTCGGCCTCAGGTTCCCGCCATAGGCTTCCACATAGTCGTTGAGCGGGCGGATGGTGCCTTCATTGAGAAGAGGCGTGATGGTCCCGTTGGCAACGCCGCCCACATGGTAGAGCGAGGGATCGGCCGCAAACGCCTGGGGCTGCTTGGTGCGGAACTCTTGGTCGAGCTCGGCCTCCACATTGCCGCACTCGGCCATGGCCTCGCTCACCGACTTCCAGGCTTCGAACCCGGCCGAGAGGAGTTTCACAGGCATCTCGTTTTGGAACGAGCACGCCGCGGCGGTGCCTGTGCCGAGCGCGGTGAGCGCGGCTGCGGCGATGAGAGTTCTAAAGCTCATGGTGGTCCCTCAAGGTTTGTTTCTGGCTGCGCTCATGTCGGCGCTGGTGTGTTGTGCGGTTGCGCTGAAACGGCCGGGCGCGTTCGGCTGACACCGGCCGCCAACCGCGCTTAGGCGGCATGGCTGCGCCGCTCTCCGGTCGTGTGGTCGAAGAGGTGGCAAATATCGGTGGGGACGGCGATGCCCACCTGGTCCCCAATCTCAATGCGGAAGCTCTTGTCTGCTTTTACGCTGACGAGCGCCCCGCCAGCGACCACCGTGATCATCACCGCATCGCCCAACAGCTCCACGGTGTAGACGGCGGCGTTGATGGACCCTTCCGTCCCTTGCGGCACCACCGAGGCGTCTTCAGCTCGGAAGCCAAGGGTGATGGGCCCGTCAGGTCCCGTTAGGCCGTCCACTTTGACGTTTTCGCCGGTGAAAACCCCTCCGGACAGTGCCCCGTCCATCAGGTTCATGGCGGGCGAGCCGATAAAGCTCGCCACAAAGCGGTTGGCCGGCGTGTCGTAAATCTCGGTGGGGGTGCCGATCTGCTGAACCACACCGCGCTCCATCACCACCACACGGTCGGCAAGGGTCATCGCCTCCACTTGGTCGTGGGTGACGTAGACCGTGGTGACTTGCAGCTCGTGGGAAAGATTTTTGATTTGCGCGCGGGTGGAGACGCGCAGCTTAGCGTCGAGGTTGGATAGCGGCTCATCCATCAAGAACACATTGGGCTGGCGCACAATCGCCCGCGCCAAAGCCACCCGCTGGCGCTGCCCGCCCGAGAGGGCTGCGGGCTTCCTGTCCAAAAACTCCATCAGCTCCACCATTTTGGCGGCGCGGTGGACCCGCTCTTCGTGCTCCTCATCAGGAATTTTTCGCACTTTGAGTGGAAAGCGGATGTTTTCGTAAACGGTCATGTTCGGGTAGAGCCCGTAAGACTGGAAGACCATCGCCACGTCGCGGTCTTTGGGCTCAAGGTTGTTCACCACGCGCCCGCCGATGACGATTTCGCCGTCGCTCGCATCCTCCAGCCCGGCAATCATCCGCATTGTGGTGGTTTTTCCGCAGCCTGATGGGCCCAGAAGGACCAAGAACTCCCGGTCCGCTATGGTCAGATCGAACTCATGGACCCCGACCACCGGCCCCCAACGCTTCGAGACGTTCCTGAGTTGAACCTCTGCCATTTGGTCCTCCGGGGCCGCGTTAAAATTTTAGCAAGCCGATTCACGATGAAAAACGTGACCTGGAAATTTTTATGCGGCAACAAATTTCTGAAGCGCATTTTTATCGCGCGACGAAAGAAAGCAGCCAGATGGACGAACGCGCCGAAATCCGCGCCAAATTGATCGCACTTCTGACAGCTCCTGATGACGCGTTGACCATGGCCGCAGAAGCGGTCATCGCCAAAGACGCCGTGTGGGACATTGCCCATCCCGTAAACCGGCTCGAGGGACGGGCGGCGATCGTGGAGGGCATCGTGCGGCCGCTGCGCCGAGCCTTCCAACCTTTGCGCCGCCGGGATGAGATTTTTATGGGCGGCGCCAACCGGCGCGAGCAAGGCGGCACGTGGATGGCGGCGGTGACCCACTATGTGGGGATCCACAGCACACCCCTTTTTGGGATTCCGGCGTCGGGCCGCCTTACGTACCTGCGCTCAGGCGAGTTCTACCGGGTTGAAGGCGGCCTGATTGTCGAAGCCAAACTCATCATGGATTTTCCTGACCTCATGCGCCAAGGCGGGTATCCCCCGTTCCCGGACGATCAAGGCACTGAGGTTCTCTTCCCCGGGCCTGAAACCCATGACGGCGTCTTCCCGCCCGCGCGGCACGACATGGATGCCTTTGCCACTGTGGAGCGGATGTTTCAGGGGCTCCATCGGTTCGACCCCAACACCTTTGATTCGCAAGGCCAGATGGGGCCCGGCGGGACATGGTCGGATGACTTTATGTGGTACGGGCCAGGGGGGATCGGCTCCACCATGGGCTGGCCAGGCTTTGTGGACCACCACCGGGCATGTTTCTTAAGAGCCTTTCCAGATCGCATTGGAGGCAACCACTACTGCCGGTTCAGCGACGGGGCGTATGTGGCAGTCTCCGGCTGGCCGTCGATGACCATGACCCACGCGGACACCTACCTTGGCATCCCACCGACAGGCAAAAAGCTCACCTTGCGCGTGATGGACTTTTATCGCTGCGAAGGAGACAGGATCATGGAGAACTGGGTCCTCCTCGACTATGCCGATCTGGCACGGCAGATGGGGCGGGATCTCTTCG
>JBCDLN010000104.1:0-11741 GCA_038745295.1 Pseudomonadota bacterium
AACAATGTCGTCCATCAATATGAAAACGCCCGACCTCACCGAGTTGAAGCCGCGCATCATGGTGTTCGGTGTCGGCGGGGCGGGCTGCAATGCGGTCAACAACATGATCGAGGCCGGCCTTGCCGGTTGCGACTTTGTGGTGGCAAACACCGACGCCCAGTCGCTCAACCTTTCAAAGTCTGAGCGCATCGTCCAAATGGGGATCGCGGTCACCGAAGGGCTCGGCGCAGGCTCGCAGCCCGATGTGGGACGCGCGGCGGCGGAAGAGGTGATCGATGAGATCGCCGACCATCTGTCCGGCTCGCACATGGTCTTCATCACCGCCGGGATGGGCGGCGGAACCGGCACGGGCTCAGCCCCCGTGGTGGCCCGTGTGGCGCGCGATCAAGGCATCCTCACCGTTGGCGTCGTCACGCGGCCCTTCCAGTTCGAGGGCGCCCGCCGCGCCAAGCTTGCCGATGCTGGCATCGAAGAGCTGGCCCAGCACGTCGACACCCTCATCGTGATCCCGAACCAAAACCTCTTCAGGATCGCCAACGCCCAAACCACCTTTGCCGACGCTTTTGCCATGGCCGACCAGGTGCTCTACTCGGGCGTTGCCTGCATCACCGACCTCATGGTCAAAGAAGGCCTCATCAACCTTGACTTTGCGGACGTGCGCTCGGTGATGCGCAACATGGGCAAAGCCATGATGGGAACGGGCGAAGCCTCAGGCGAAGGTCGTGCGATGCACGCTGCTGAAGCGGCCATCTCGAACCCGCTCCTTGATGAGACGTCCATGAAGGGCGCGCGCGGTCTTCTGGTCTCCGTCGTGGGTGGCAAAGATCTCACCCTCTTTGAGGTGGATGAAGCCACCACCCGCATCCGCGAAGAGGTGGACGACGACGCCAACATCATCTTCGGCGCCACGTTCGATGATAGCCTAGACGGCATCATCCGTGTCTCGGTGGTGGCGACCGGGATCGATCAGGATCCCGCCGGCATCGAGGACGAGCCGCGCGACACCCGTGTGGTCTCCTTTGCCGATCGTGCTGCACAAAAGTCTTCGCCTGAGGCGGGAACCGCCGTTGCCTCGGCTGACCCCGGAGAAGTGGCGCTCGCGGCAGTCGCCGCTGGTCTTGATGGATTTGAGCCTGATCCTGCCGATCTTGAGCCCATTGAAGAGGCCGCCGTGTTCGACGAAGACGCCGTCGACGCTGATCTTGACGCTGCCTTTCATGCCGCGCCCAGGCTCGATCCGCCCCTTGAGCCCCAAAGGGCGCCCACCCCGCGAGATTATGACGATTATCCCCAAGGTGATGAGCGTCGGCCGATGAACCTCTTGCGGCGTATCGCCAACGGGCTCGCCCGCAAGGAGGACGAGGAAGAGGATTACGCTGAACCAAGGCCCCAGACGCGGCCTGAGCGGCGCCGTGTTGCCCAGCAGCAGGCGCTGCCCGCGCCGCGCCAAGATCGCCGGGTCAGCGCACCGTCCTTTGATGATGAGTATGGCGATGGGGCCGGCGAAGCGCCTGCGCCTCGCCGCGCCCGGCCAGCCGACGGTGCCCCGCGCCGGCCCCGCATCGATGCAGAGCCCACCGCGCGGGCCCGTCCACAAGCCCGCGCTGTGGATGATGATGCTCTCGAAATTCCGGCGTTCTTACGCCGGCAGGCGAACTGATCGTCACACAAACCCTCAGCGAGCCTGTCTCGCTCCAAGGCGTCGGCGTCCACACGGGCGCCGACGTTTCTTTATGGATCACCCCCTCCGATCAAGACGGCATTGTCTTTGAACGCACCGACCTTGGCGGATCGGTCAAAGCGTCCTGGACGAATGTGACGGCAACACGGCTCGCAACGGTGATTGAGGCGGACGGCATCAGCGTTAAGACCGTCGAGCATCTGATGTCGGCCTTTTCAGCCCTTGGAATTGTGGCCGCTCACGTGGCCATTGACGGTCCGGAAGTGCCGATTATGGACGGCAGCGCCAAGCCCTTTATGGAGGCTCTGGCGCCCGTCGCCGTTGCGCGCGGCACCATCGCGCCAATCCGTGTGCGGGTGCCAGTTATGGCGCGTCGGGGTGATGCGTTTGCTGCACTCCTTCCCCATGCGGGGCGGCGTTTTGATGTGGGGATTGACTTCGAGGCGCCCGTCATCAGCCTTCAGCGCGTGGTGTTCGACCTCACGCCAGATGGCTTTTTGAGTGAGATTGCCCCGGCCCGCACCTTTGGCCCGCTGCGCGATGTGGAAAAATTGCGCAGGAAAGGCTTCGCCAAAGGCGCATCGCTGGACAATGCGATCGCCGTTGACGGTGATCGGGTCGCCAACCCAGAGGGTCTGCGGTTTCAGGACGAGTTCGCCCGTCATAAACTCCTTGATGCCATTGGTGACCTGGCGCTCGCAGGGCGCCCCATCGAGGGCCTTTATCGCAGCCACAAGGCCGGTCATCGGCTTAATTTTGAGCTTCTCAAGGCGCTATTTCGTTCCGCAGAAAATGTCGCGCCTGTTGCTCAATTGTGACAGGGGCAGGAGAGAGCGCGCCTTAGGCGCTCTGTCGATTGGAAAAGGGCCGTTTCCCTGGTAAATGAGGGGCGTATGTGTGGAGTGCACCCGTGAGCCCCAAGACCCTTTTGCTTGTGTTCATCGTCGGATTCGGCCTTGCCGCCTGCGCAGGTGGGCGCGTGGAAGAGCTCGCGTTCAACGATGAACCTGCCGATAAGCTCTACAATGAAGGGCTGGTTTTGATGAACGCGGGGGATTACCGCACCGCCACCCTCAAGTTTGAGGAGGTGGACAGGCTGCACCCGCACACCGAGTATGGCCGCAGAAGTCAGATGATGATGGCGTTTGCCAGCTACTCGCGCGGAAAATATCCTGAGGCGATTAATGCCGCACGCCGCTTTCTGACGCTCTACCCCAATCATGCTGACGCCGCGTACGCGCAGTACATCATCAGCAATGCCTATTATAAGCAAATCCCGGACATTACGCGCGACCAAGAGCAAACGAAAAAAGCGCTGTCGGAGTTCGAGACGCTGGTCGAAAAATACCCCACCAGCGAGTACGCAGACGACGCGCGCAACAAAATTTTAGCCTCGCGTGACCAATTGGCCGGAAAGGAAATGGAAGTCGGGCGTTATTACCTCGAACGGCACGACAATCTGGCAGCAGTCAATCGGTTCAGGACAGTGGTGGAAAATTACCAGCAGACCCGCCATGTGGAGGAGGCCTTGTTCCGCCTCACCGAATCTTATTATGCCATGGGCCTCACACAGGAGGCTCAAACAGCTGCGGCTGTGCTGGGTCATAACTTCCCAGACAGCAAGTGGTACCGTGACGCGCATGCGCTCCTCAGCAAGGGTGGTTTCTCACCCGATGAGAACAGTAAGAGCTGGATTAGCCGCGCGATGTCGCAGTTTAAGGTTCTTTAATCGGCGCAAGGGCTTCATCAGCGCGGGCCGGCTCTACGGCTGTCGGAGCGGACAGGGTCGTTTAAGGGGGTGGTGGACGGGCTGTGCTGTCACGTCTTGTGATCCGCAATATTGTGCTGATCGAAGCGCTGGACCTCTCATTCGCAGACGGCTTCACCGTTCTCACGGGCGAAACTGGGGCCGGCAAGTCGATCCTTCTTGACGCTTTGGGCCTATGCCTCGGCGCGAAGGGTGATGGTGCTCTGGTGCGTCAAGGGGCCACCTCCGGCTCGGCAAGCGCGACTTTCGTTCTACCGCCCACTCACCCCGCCCACGACATATTGGATGGGGCAGGCTTCGAGCCGGACGATGTCCTGATCTTGAGGCGCACTTTGACGGCGGAGGGCCGTGCGCGCGCTTTCGTCAACGATCAGCCTGCCACGGCGGCTCTCCTGCGCAGTCTCGGCCAGCTTCTTGTGGAGGTTCACGGCCAACACGCCGACCGGTCGCTGCTTGATCCGGCCACCCATAGACGGCTGCTGGATGGGTTTGCCGGTCTTGCTGGTGAGGCTCATGATCTGTGCAAGATCTGGCAGGCACTGAAGGACGCCAAAGCGGCCCTGAAAGCCCAGGAGGCAGCGCTCGCCGCTCAGCGCGAGGAGGCGGACTATTTGCGTGCCTCTGTCGATGAACTGTCAAAGCTCGACCCCGAACCTGGGGAGGAAGATCGCCTGTCGGCAGAGCGCCAGACTATGGGCGCGGCTGAAAAGGTGGCCGGCGACCTAGCGAGCGCTGCGCAAAGCCTAGAGGGGCCAAAGTCCCCCATCCCGAGCCTTTCAGGTGTTGTGCGTAAGCTGGAGCGCAAATCCGCCGGAGCAGAAGAGCACTTGGGCCCAGTGATTGAAGCCCTCGCCACCGCGCTTGATGTGCTTGAAGATGCGCGCATCACGGTGGCGGACGCGCAGCGCGCCCTCGATTTTGATCCCGGTGCACTGGACAATGTCGAAGAGCGGCTCTTTGCGCTGCGCGCTGCGGCACGAAAGTTCAAAGTGCCCGCCGATGATCTTGCCGATCTTGCCGCTCAGATGGCTGACGCGCTCACCGCCCTTGATATGGGTGAAGCGCAGCGCGACGCTTTGGAAGCTGCCGTTGCCGACGCGCAGCGCACCTATCAGTCGGCGGCAGAGGCGCTGTCAGCCAAGCGTCGGCAGGGAGGCGATGGCCTTGCGAAAGAGGTGGCGCGCGAACTTGGCCCGCTGAAACTCGACAAGGCCCGCTTCTTCGTGGAGCAGACCCACGCCGAGGCAGGGCCAGAGGGCATCGACCGCCTGGAGTTTCACGTTCAGACCAATCCGGGTTCGCCGCCGGGCCCCATCCTGAAGGTGGCGTCGGGAGGCGAGTTCTCGCGGTTTTTGCTCGCGCTGAAAGTGTGTTTAGCGGACCGCGGCTCAGCCTCCACCATGGTGTTTGACGAGATTGATACGGGTGTGGGCGGCGCGGTGTCCGATGCGATTGGGTCGCGCATGGCGCGGCTATCTGACGGTGTGCAGGTGATTGCAGTGACCCATGCACCGCAGGTGGCGGCGCGCGCCGCCCAGCATCTCCTCATTGCCAAAGAGCACGAAGATGAGACCACGACGCAAACCTCCGTGAGAGCCATCAAAGGCAAAGAGCGCCGCGAAGAAATCGCAAGGATGCTCGCTGGCGCCACCATCACCGACGAAGCGCGCGCGGCCGCCAAACGCTTGATCGACGCTTAACGGCCTGCAGCGCATCTGCGCTCGTTGAGATGGCCGGCGCATCCGCCGCGGTTGAGATTGCGGGCGCATCCGGCGCGGTTGAGATTGCGGGCGCATCCGCCGCCGTTGACATTACCGTCGCTGCACGCACCTTCTTGTCCGCTGCGCACACGCTCTAACCCCTGAGATGGTCTGCGCATGATGGCCGGCGCCCCGCTGGAAGGACGAGGAGATCTGTCGTGACGACGCCTGAGGAGACCGTCAGACGCCACAAGGAACTTGCCACCACCGTGGCAGAGCACGACAGGCGCTACTTCCATGACGACGCCCCCACCATCTCAGACGCCGACTACGATGCCCTCCGCCGCGAACTGGAAGCCATCGAAGACGAACACCCCGAGCTCCACGCAGGGAGCCCCACCGAGGGGATTGGCGCTGCTCCCTCCTCAGCCTTTTCTGAGGTGGTACACAAAGTCCCCATGCTTTCGCTCAACAAGGCACTTGTGGAGAGCGAAGTGGCAGATTTTCTCACAAGGGTGCGGCGTTTTTTGAAGCTGGCCCAAGATGCCCCCCTCGCCCTCACAGCCGAGCCGAAGATCGACGGACTGTCCCTGTCACTACGCTATGTGGGCGGGGTGTTGGAGACGGCTGCCACCCGCGGCGACGGGAGGGCCGGCGAGAACGTCACCGCCAACATCGCATACGTGGGCGCTGTCCCTCAAAAGCTTGTTGGCCGCCCGCCGGAGATTTTTGAGGTGCGGGGCGAGGTCTACATGACCCATCAAGACTTTGACGCCCTCAACAGGCGTCTGGTGGAGGAAGGCAAGCGCCCAGTCGCCAACCCGCGCAACGCGGCAGCCGGCTCGTTGCGCCAGGTGGAGGCGCATAAAACGCAGGAGCGCCCCCTTCAGTTTTTCGCCTACGCCTGGGGCGAAGCCTCGGCGATGCCGTCAGAGAGCCAATCGGGCATGATTGACGCGCTTGCGAGTTTCGGCCTTCCCACAAATACGCTCCTGCGTCACTGCCAGACACTGGACGATCTTATCGCCGCCTACCGGGAGGTGGAGGCGTTGCGCGCGTCTCTTCCCTACGACATCGATGGCATGGTTTATAAGGTCGACCGGCTCGACCTTCAGCGCCGCCTGGGTGAACGGGAGCGCCGCCCGCGGTGGGCGATCGCGCACAAGTTCCCCGCCGAGCGGGCAATCACCACCTTGGAGGCCATCGAGATCCAAGTGGGCCGCACCGGCTCGCTCACCCCTGTGGCGAAGCTCTCCCCCATCACTGTCGGCGGTGTGGTGGTGCGCAATGCAACGCTCCACAATGCGGATGAAATCGCGCGGCTCGATGTTCGGGCGGGCGACACCGTGGAGATCCAGCGTGCGGGCGATGTGATCCCCCAGGTGGTGAGCGTCCTTCCTGAGAAGCGACCTAACGGCGCCGCGCCTTACGTGTTCCCCGACCATTGTCCCGTCTGCGGCAGCAAAGTGGTCGCGGAGATGAACCCGCGTACAGGCCGGCCCGATGTGGTGCGCCGATGCACGGGCGGTCTGGTCTGCGATGCCCAGCAGGTAGAGCGGCTCAAGCACTTCGTGAGCCGCAGGGCCTTCGACATTGAAGGCCTTGGCGCCAAGCAGATCGAAGCCTTTCATGCCGACGGGCTTATTGGCACGCCGGCTGATATTTTTACGCTTCAAGACCGTGATGCGGCCCTTCCCGAGGGCGAGCGGATTATCAACAAAGAGGGCTATGGCGCGGTGAGTGTTGGGAACCTCTTCGCCTCCATCGAAAGTCGCCGCACCATCGCGCTGCGGCGCCTGATCTACGGGCTGGGGATTAGGCGTGTGGGGGAGATTTCATCGCGCGTTCTTGCCCAACACTTTGAAACATTTGATGCGTTTGTCAGCGCCATGAAGACGCTTGCATCGGAAAAAGCTGAGCGAGAGCAGGCTGCGGGCGCAGCCGCGGCCGACCTTTTCGGCGCCCGCACCGATGGTAAGGGTAAGAGCGGCGGCGATGAGGAGGGTGACAGTGTGCGCGCCGGCCTCGAAGCCATCGATGGTTTGGGCGCCGTGGTGAGCGATGCGTTGGAGGACTTTTTTCAAGAAGAGCATAACGTCGATGCGCTCGATGCTCTTGCTGCCCAACTCACCGTGACGCCGGAGATCGTGCAAGATGTGGCCTCTCCCATTTCGGGCAAAGCCATTGTCTTCACCGGTTCGCTGGAGGCCATGACCCGCGATGAAGCCAAAGCGCGTGCCGAGGCGCTCGGCGCAAAGGTGACGGGCTCCATCTCCAAGAAAACCGACATTGTGGTCGCAGGACCTGGCGCAGGCTCAAAGCTTGCCAAAGCCCAGTCTTTGGGCGTGACCGTATGGGACGAGGCGGCCTGGCTTGACGTTGCCCAACCTTAGAGCCATGACAGGTCGATCACGGAGAGCCCTCCTGAAGCGATTTCGCCGTCGATCATGGGAGCGCGCGGTCTTCATCGGCCTCACTAGCTTCCCGCCAGGTCGGAACGGCTCTCATGTCATCAATTTTTTGTCGATGTATGCCCGAACGCTGCGACGGTTAGATGTAGAAGCTTTGAAGGTTGTTCACTCTCAGCTGCGCCAAAACTCAGAAGTGCCGCCAAGGAACATTCACATGTTCCTTTGGTGGGACACCAAACAGCGACGTTCCTTCGGAGCCGACACGGTCAGCAGCCCGCGATGGGCCTGATGGGTCAACCCCGAAGAGCGAAGCGCGGGTTGATGCATCAGGGCCACCGCGGTACGATTGAGCATAGGCGGGAGCAGCGAGGCACGGCCCCCTATGGCGGTTCCGCAATGAACAACGTTGATGGAAGCGACAGTTAGAGCACGATCCGCTCAGTTTGAAGCAAACGTAGCGGATGAAAACGTGCTCGCCCCCGAAGAGCGCATGTTGTCCTCACTCGATCTGACCCAGATCGAGTGAGACATGCGCTAGGTCTGTTCCCGATCAAACGGAATCGTCTGATCGGGAAAAACCGCCCGCTTTTCACAGGGGCGTGCATTTTTCCTCGCGCCGCATGCGGCGCGAAATGCGCTAGGGTTTGGGCGTTTCATCGCCGTCGCCCTCCGTGGCGGTGGGCTGTTGCTGCGGCCCGGCCTTGCGTCGCCCTCCGCCGCCTTTGATGCGGGTGATGGGGCGCTTTGACTTGCGGTTCGTTTGCAGCCCCTTGATGAGCGCAATATCCTCTTGGTTGGCGGCCATGATGATGCGCCGCACCTCTCCGCGCAGACGCTCCACCGGCGGTGGTGCGAAGGCCTCGGGATCAAGGTCCTGATCACCGATGCCCACTTCACGGGCCACGGAGATGGCAAACGCCTTGGGATGGGCACCATCACCATAAACGCCCCGGTGTTGGCGCAGGTTGGCAAGGGCGTCCGCTGCGCGCGGCGTGGGTCCTCCGGCCGCCGCCAGTTGCTGCGTGGCCGCGTTGGATAAGGCCTCTTTGAAGGGGTGGTTCTCCTCAAAAATCTCCCGCAGCAAATACGTGTTGGCCGCGACGTGGTGAGGGTGCTCGGGCGTGTTGGCCGCGTTCAGCCAATGACAGTAGACGCGGTCGACTGGATCGTTAAACGTGGCAGCGTAGGTGATGTCGCCCTCAAGGTGGGCGACATCGGCAAAGCTGAAGGTGCCGCCCACGACTTTGATCCGCGCTGGCAGGTCTTTAAGGCCATCCATCGTGATGGTCCGCCCCACCCAAGCGATCGCCTCCTCCCCAATCGCCTCCTGCAGCGCTCGAAAGGGCCGTTGGGTGGTGAAGGGGATGTTGAATAAAACGAGCACGGATCTGGTCTTGGCCTCTTGCGCTACCCTTGTGGCAGAGGCGCACTCGATGGGAGGGCGCGCTCGGGTCCTTGAGCAGGTTGACTTTGATGGCCGTCAATTTCATACCCGGCCCTTGATCGGGGCCGTAGCTCAGTTGGGAGAGCGCTGCAATCGCACTGCAGAGGTCAGGGGTTCGAATCCCCTCGGCTCCACCAAGGACTAAGGTACGCGGCGCTCATTTGTAAGCTTGACGCGAGGTGTTCTGTGGAGCCTGTTTATTCACTTGCCGGGAAGCGGATTTTTGTTGCCGGGCATCGCGGTATGGTTGGGCAAGCGATCGTGCGCGGGCTTGCGCAAGAGAACCCTGAGGCCATCCTCACAGTCCCGCGGACCGAGCTTGATCTGCGCGATCGCGCGGCCGTGAGACGGTGGTTGGACGATAACAAGCCCGACGTTGTGTATCTGGCCGCCGCAAAGGTGGGCGGCATCTTGGCCAACGACACCTATCCGGCCGAGTTTTTGTTCGACAATTTGGAGCTTGAGACCGCAATTATCCGCGGCGCATTTGAGGCTGGTGTTGAGCGCTTGGTCTTCCTGGGCTCGTCGTGCATTTACCCAAAGTTTGCCAAGCAGCCCATGAGCGAGGATCAACTCCTCACCGGTCCTCTTGAGCCCACCAATGAATGGTATGCGGTCGCCAAGATCGCCGGCATCAAAATGTGCCAGGCGCTGAAGCGGCAGTATGGCGCGCGCTACATTTCTGTGATGCCCACCAATCTTTATGGGCCGGGCGATAATTTCGATCTCCAATCAAGCCATGTGATCCCCGCGCTGCTGCGCAAAGCCCATGAGGCGAAGCTTGCAAAGGCGGACGAGTTCGTCATTTGGGGGACGGGCTCGCCCCGGCGTGAGTTCATGCATGTGGACGATTGTGCGTCAGGCATCATCCACGCGTCGAAATTTTATGATGAGTACGAGCACATCAACATCGGGCTTGGCGAAGATATTACCATACGCGAGCTCGCCGAGCTTGTGATGGATGTGGTGGGCTTTGAAGGCAAGCTGGTACGCGATGAGACAAAGCCCGACGGGACGCCGCGCAAATTGATGGACGCCACACGGCTCCATGCACTCGGTTGGAAGGCCAAGATCGGCCTGCGCGACGGCCTTCAGAACGCTTATGAGTGGTTTATCGGCCACCACGCTAAAGCTGCGTAGCACGGTTCGCAAAGGGCCCTGTGGTGCGCCTCACTGTTGCGACTGTCGCGTTGAATGCGGCTGACGAGCTTCCGCTCACCCTCGAAAGCGTGATCGGGCAAGACTATCCGGATATCGAACTCCTTGTGGTGGATGGGGCGAGTTGGGATGAGACGCCTCATGTCTTGTCGCTTTACGAAAACGACATCGACCGCCTTGAGGTGATCGAAGATGGCGGCATCTTTGCGGCCATGAACCAAGCGGTGGGCTTTGCCTCCGGCGAGATGATCCTCTTCCTGAATGCAGGCGATCGGTTTCATAGCGCCAACACCGTTTCTAAGATGCTGGCCCGGCGCCGCGAGGGTGCTGACATCATCTACGGCAATCACATCTATCGCAGTGACGGCATAGAAGAGTTTCGACCCTCCTGGGACTTCGGCCAGGCGATGGAAGCGCTGCGGCGGGGGGCGATGTCGGCCCAGTGGCTTGAGCGGTTCCCAGCCCACCAAGCCACCATGACGCGAACGGCCCTTTTGAGGGACCTCAAGTACGATCTCGGTTTTCGCGTGTGCGCCGATCACGATTTTTTCTTGCGCGCCGTTGAGCACGGAGCGAACACCCAATTCATCGATGAGATTGTGTGCATCTACGCTGGCGGCGGCTTCTCGCTGCAACGCCATGCGTTGTTAAAGACCGAGTGGAACGCACTCCACCGCCGGTTCAGCGCCGACCCTGAGTCGATCGACTTTTGGTACTATGGCGGCCACTCCCCCTTTCAGGGAACGCGCGCGCGTGCTGCAGGTGATGCCATTGCCGGTCTCCATGCCGAAGAACCTGCGCAAACAGCGCGCGGCATTCACCACGCATTCCGATGGCTCTCAGCGGACGGGGCGCGGTTTGTCACCCCATCAGACACCCGCGCCAGCGGGATGATGCTCACCGGCACCAACCCCATCGCGCGCCAGTCGGTGCAGGTCTTTCAAGGCGGGACGTTGGTGGGTGAGGCGGTCATCCCCCAAGGCGTGTTCGCCGCCGATATTGCGTTCCACGATACTCTCGCCCCTTCTGTGGTGATCGACATCGTGCCTGAGGCAGGCGAGCGGCTTGGGACATCGGCCCATGTGGTGGCCCTCGCCGTGCGCTCCTTCAGCTTTAAAGATGATGCCACCACAACACCGCGCCGGGTGGGCGACACCATCAAGTTCAATAAACAAACAGCTGCCGAAAACGCCGAACTTATGGGTGCGGGTTGGTATCAATTTGAGCCTACCTTTGTGTGGTCTCGCGGCCAGCTCAGCGAGGTGCGCATCGCCTCTGAGGACAAGGTCTCCACACTCACCTTTGACCTGCGGCCCAACCCTGCTGTGCCGGGTCAAAGTGTAGAGATCATTGTGAACGGTCAGCATCTCACCGAAAAGCCTGTAGGGGGCGAAGCCTCTGCCGCTGTCGGGCACCTTTGGCGCGGTGGCGGACGGGACAATGTGATCGCGTTCCGTCCCTCCACGTCGGCAAACGTGGGCGATGATCCGCGCGACCTTGGTCTTGCCCTTGTCAGCATCGCGCTCAGCTGACCTCAACCCGGGATAAATCGTTATGAAGATCTGCTTCGTCGGGCACC
>JBCDLN010000105.1:0-11668 GCA_038745295.1 Pseudomonadota bacterium
AGCGCCATGGGCCTCGTGGGCGAATCGGGATGCGGCAAGTCCGTCACCTCGCTCGCCCTCATGGGGCTGGTGGATCTGCCAGGCCGCATTGTCGGCGGCGATGTGCGCTTTAAGGGCCAAAGCCTGATCGGGCCGAGCGCTGAGGCGACACGGCGCGCCATCTGCGGGCGCGACATCACCATGGTCTTCCAAGACCCGATGACGAGCCTTGATCCGCTCTTCACCGTCGGCGCCCAAATCAGCGAAGTTTTGGTGCGCCACAAAGGTCTTTCGGCAGCTGAGGCCGAGGCCCGCGCCGTCGAACTTCTCGACCTTGTGCACATCCCCTACCCCGATAAGCGCGCCCGCCAGCACCCCCATGAGTTCTCAGGCGGAATGCGCCAGCGGGTCTTGATTGCCATGGCGCTCGCCAGCGAGCCCGAGCTTTTGATCGCCGACGAGCCCACAACAGCGCTCGACGTGACCGTCCAAGCCGGCATCCTCGACCTTTTGGCAGAGCTCCAGCAGCGCCTCTCCCTCTCCGTTTTGATGATCACCCATGACCTTGGCGTGGTCGCAAAGCTTTGCGACCGGGTGGCGGTGATGTACGCCGGCGAGATTGTGGAGGACGGCCCCGCCGCGCAGATGCTGAGCCAGCCGATGCACCCTTATACGGCAGGCCTCTTGTCGGCGACGCCCTCCCTCTTCGACCAGCGCTCGCGCATGACCACCATCAAAGGTCAACCGCCCGATCTGCGCACCATCAAAACCGCCTGCTCGTTCCGCCCGCGCTGCGCCAACCAGACCGAGGCGTGCGCCATCGCCCCGCCCCTCACCTCACTCGGTGCAGGGCGCGGCCGGCTCGCCTGCTATCACCCGATGACCGCGCCGCCAGCCTCACCAACGGCGGAGGCACCGAACGGAGCCGAAAGGCCTCAGAGCGCCGCGCCGCTTGTGAGCGTGCGCGACCTCACCGTCACCTTCCCGTTGGGCGCCCGCACCCTTTTCGGCCGCCAAGAGCTGCTGCGGGCGGTGGACGGGGTAAGCTTTGACATCATGCCCGGCGAGACCTTGGGCCTTGTGGGCGAAAGCGGCTCGGGCAAGACCACGCTTGGCCGTGCCCTCATCGGTGCAGCGCCCATCGCATCAGGAACTGTCCGCTTTGAAGGCGAGGATATCACCCACGCCAGCCGCAGAGCATGGCGGTCCTTGCGCCGGGACATGCAGCTCATCTTCCAAGACCCTTACTCCAGCCTCAACCCACGCATGACGGTGTTTGAGATTGTTGCCGAGCCGCTCATCGTCCACGGCGTGGAACAAGACCACTCTCGGCTTGAAGAGCGGGTTGGCACGCTGTTGGAGCTTGTGGGTCTGCCGGCCGATGCCGCACAGCGATACCCCTACGCCTTTTCCGGTGGGCAAAGGCAGCGCGTTGGGATTGCCCGCGCGCTGGCACTGGAGCCCAAGTTCATCATCGCGGACGAACCTGTGTCAGCGCTTGACGTGTCGATCCGCGCGCAAGTGGTAAACCTGATGCAAGATCTTCAGGGAAAACTTGGCCTCACCTACCTCTTTATTGCCCATGATCTTGCCGTGGTCCGCCATATCGCAAGCCGCGTCGCCATCATGAAAGCCGGGCAAATCGTTGAACTCGGCCCCGTCGACGAGGTCTACGAAAACCCCCAGCACGCCTACACCAAAACACTTTTGGCCGCGGTGCCCGAAATCACACCGCCCGAAGCGCACGCCAGCGCTTCGCCCCAGCCGCTGAATGTCTAGCTCCCCCTGCCCGCGCACCCCACGTGAGGGCCGGAGCTGCCATCGGTGACACTTGCCTTTGAGCCAGCGCTTGTCTCCTTTGCCATCGGTGCCAGCGCAATCCTTTTGGCCGCCATTGTCCAGTCCACCACAGGGATCGGCTTTGGCCTCATCGCAGCACCCTTATTGGTGTTGCTCGATCCCGCGTATGTCCCGGCGACGGTGATCTTCTTGGGTGTCCTCGTCAGCGCCATGTCATCGGCGCGGGACTTTCGCGATATCAACGTGCGCTTGACGGTTGCGGGAATTGTGGGGCGTCTGCCGGCCGCCTTCTTCGCCGCTGGCCTTGTGGCCGCCGTCCCGCCCGAAACCTTTGAGCTCTTGTTTGCCGGCGCCATCATCGGCGCTGTGGTGCTCTCGCTCATCGGGCCGAAGGTGGCGCCGTCTGTGCCTGCAATGGCAGCGGCCGGTCTTGTCTCAGGCTTTATGGGAACACTCACCGCGGCAGGCGCCCCGCCCTTTGCCATTGCCCTCCAAAACGCGCCGGCCCATCAAATGCGCGCCACGCTCAACACCGTGCTGTTGATGGGCGCCTGCCTTTCCCTCTTCTCATTGGCGGTGTTTGGCGAGTTTGGCTGGGCGGACGTGATCCGCGGGGCAGCGTTGGTCCCGTTCGTCTTCTTGGGCTTCTGGCTCGCAAAATTTACCATCAGCAACCCGGCCGTCCAGCGCGCGATGCGCCCGGCCGTCCTTGGGATTTGCGTTGCGGCAAGCTGCGTTCTCATCATCCGCGCCATGAGCCGGCATCTCACATGAACACCCGTTCCGCCTTGCCAAACGCTGCCGCCGTCGATTTACCTCGTTATGACTTCATCCTGAGTATCACCAAGCTGACCGATAAAGGGGGTCTCCTATGACGAACCTGCGCACTCTCGGCCTTGCTGCGCTGGTTGCCGCGCTGGCACCGCTCTCCCACGCTATCGCCCAAGATACGACACTGCGCCTCCACACACTCGTCGCCTCACCGCACCCCTATAACGACATGGCTGAGTTCATGGCCGAAGAGGTGGAAAAGCGCAGCGATGGCCGCATAGCCGTGCGCGTCTTCGACCAGGGTCAGCTCGGCAAAGACCCTGCGGTCATTGGCGAAATGGGGCTCGGCACCATCGACCTCATGATCAGCTCCACCAACAACGCCGTCCAGCAGGTGCCCGAGTATCAGATCTTCTCAATGCCTTACCTCTTCGCCGGCTTTGACGATCTGATGGCGAAGGTGGGCCCGGGCTCGCCCGCTGAAACCTATTTCCGCGACGCCTATGCCGACCGCGGTCTCAACATGAAGCTTCTGGCGCTCGGCGGATCGGGGACGCGGAACCTATCCACCGCAGAAGGCCCTGTGACAGCGCTTGCCGACATTGAAGGCATCAAGATGCGCACCCCACCCTCGCCGATGATTGCCAAGACCTGGGAAACGCTCGGCACGTTACCGGTAAGCGTCGCGTGGGGCGAACTCTACGCCGCCATGCAAACAGGGGTCGCCGAGGGGCTTGAAAGCTCCATCGCAGGCTACACCGGCTCGCGCCTTTATGAGGTCGCCCCCTTTATGGCGCTCACCGCCCACACCATCCAAGCCAACCACATCTCCATGAGCGATCGCGCTTGGAACCGCCTGTCACCGGAAGACCAGCAGATGATCATGGACGTTGCTGCTGAAGCCTCCACCTACGGCATCGAGCGGGCAAAGTTTTATGAAACCACCCTCGTCGACACACTGAAGTCAGACCATGGGGTGACGGTGAGCGAGCCGGACGTGTCAGAGTTTCAGGCAGCGCTCAGCGCCCTTCAAACAAGCCTTGCAGCAGAGTTAGAGCTGGAAGAGGCCTTCAACGCCCTCTCCGCCACCAACTAAAGGCTTGGGCCGGCCGCACGCAGCTGGCCGGCCCATGGCCTCACCGACGACATTGAACCCCCAGCCATCCTCCCCCTTTGAGCGTCAAACCATGAGCCTCAACCTGTGAGCCTCAAGTCGCTCAACGACGCCATCGAACGGGTGGTGATGGCGCTGTTGTCCGCGCTCTTTGCCGGGCTGATCTTTGTAGTCTTCCTCCAAGTCTTCTCCCGCAACGTCCTCAAGGTGTCGATGATTTGGACACCGGACGTTGCCCAGCTTTTGTTCTCCTGGTGCATCTTCTTAGGCGCCGCCATCGCCTTCAGGCGCGGCGAACACTATGAGGTGAACATCTTTTCCAAAGATGCAGGGCGGATTCTGAAAGGTTTTGTGGAACTGGTGGGGGTGATCACAGCAGCCGCCGTCATCTACGTCCTCGCCGGCGAGGGGTTGACGCTGGCGCGGCTCACTCTGTCGCAAGAGGTGGTGTCTCTCGGGATCTCGCGCACGTGGTTTGTGGCGCCCATCGGCATCGGCGGCGCGCTTATGGGGCTCTTCTTGATTGAGCGCGTTGTGCGCGATCTTCGCCGATGAACCCGCTCGTCCTCCTCCTCGGCGGCTTCTTTGTGCTCGTCGCCTTGCGGGTCAATATTGGCTTTGCGCTCATCTTATCGTCCGCTATCGTCATTGTGGTGGAAGACTTGCCGCTCACCTCAGCGGTCAATCAGATGTACGCCAACATCGATAGTTTTACGCTGCTTGCCGTCCCCTTCTTTATGTATCTGGGGCGGATCTTGAACGCCGGCTCCATCACCGCCCGCCTGCTCGACCTTGCCAACGCCACCGTGGGCCACGTGCGCGGCGGCCTTGGCCATGTCAACGTCTTTGTGTCGATGGTATTTGCCTCGCTCTCAGGCTCTGCGGCCGCCGACACAGCCTCCGTCGGCTCTATTTTGATCCCCGCCATGAAGAGAGCCGGCTACTCACCGGCGTTTTCGGTGGCGCTCACCGCAGCCTCCTCAACGCTCGGCGTGATCATCCCGCCGTCCATCATCCTCATTGTCTATGGGGCGTTCGGCAGCGTTTCCATTGGGGCGCTGTTTGTGGGCGGCGTGGTGCCCGGCCTCCTCATCGGCCTTTCCATGATGGTCTATACCTACATCATGGCGGTGCGCGAAGGGTATCCTGCCAACCCCTTCCCGGGGCTTCGGGGGTTTGGCAAGGCCATCTGGCGCGGCGGCGCACCGATGCTCATTCCTGTGTTCGTGCTGGGGGGCGTCGTCTCGGGCATCTTTACGCCCACCGAAGCTGCGATCAGCGCCGTCGTCTGGGCGCTCTTCCTCACCTACATCGTCTACCGCGACGTGCCGCTCAAAGCGCTCCCCCAAACCCTTGGCCGGGCCACGCTCGACTTTGCGGTCCCCCTCTTCACCGTGGCCGGTGCTGGGATCTTCGGCTGGCTCATCGCCTACCTCGGCGCAGCGGACATTGTGGTCAACTTCATCACCAGCCAGACCACCAATCCCTATGGGATCATGCTCTTGCTGGTGGGGTTCCTCCTCTTGGTGGGGACGGTGCTCAACCCCATTTCGGCGGTGCTCATCTTTTTGCCCATCATCCAGTCCTTGGGCGACACGGCCGGCATGAACCCTGTGCACATGGGCGTTCTCACCACCATTGTGCTCTCGGTGGGGCTCATCACCCCGCCCTACGGGATTTGCCTCCTCATTGCCTCGCAGATCGGGGATGTGCCTTTGGGGCGCGCAATGCTCGCCGTTTTGCCCATTGTGATGTTGACGGTTGCCATTGCCGTCCTATCGCTTTTCATACCGGACATTGTACTCGCGCTGCCCAAGCTCGCGTACCCCAACATCTTTCGCTAACCGGAGGCTGTCATGGCGCATCAAAAACCCACCGGAAGTTTCGTGGCGCTCATCACGCCCATGAACGAAGACGGTTCTGTCGACATCAAAAGCTTTGCCGATCTTCTGCGCTTCCATGAAGACAACGGCACCAAAGCCGTCCTCATCATGGGCTCCACCGGCGAAGTCTCCATGCTGACGCCTGATGAGAAAAAGGCCATCATCCGCGAAACCGCGAAGATGAAAACCGGCAAGCTCCAGCTCTTTTATGGCTGCAGCGGCAACAACACCGCCGCCACCATCGAGATGGTGCGCTACGCCCACGCTGAAGGTGCCGATGGCGCGATCATCGCGGCGCCGTCCTACATCTGCGCCGCCAACGCCGACATTGTCGACTATGTCACCGAGGTGTGCGACGCGACGAGCCTTCCCATCGGCTTTTACAACAACCCCCCACGGGTCAAGACCGACCTCCACTGGTCCGACCTTTTAACCCTTGCCAAGCACCCCAACATGGTTGTGCTCAAAGAAAGCACCACGCGCGTGGGACAGGTCGCCCAAATGTGCGCCGCCAAGCCCGACATCTCCATCATGTGCTGCTGCTCGCCCAACCTTGGCCTTGTGGTGCCCACCATGTCGCTGGGTGGCGATGGGACCGCCAACATGACCGGCAACATCATCCCCCAAGAGTTCGCAGTGCTCTCCAAACCTTGGACAGCGCACGAAGATGCCGTGGCCTTCAAGGACGCCTACCTTGAAAACCTCGACATGCTCCACTTCGCCTACTCCGCCATCAACCCGGTGGCCATCAAGACGTTGATGCGCGCTGTGGGAATGCCCGCTGGCCCCCTCAGAAAGCCGCTGAAACCGCTCGATGCAGCGGGCCTTGCCCACGGGCTCAGCCTTGTGTCGAAGCTCGGCCTCGACCAGCGTTATGGCTACCGCGTCAGCCCGGCCCTTGCCGCCTAGAGACCGTTGATGGCGGGCCTTCGCACCACGCTGATCACAGGCGCGTCGTCAGGAATTGGTGCGGCCACAGCGCGGCGCCTTGCAGCGCCTGGCGAAGCGCTTTTCCTGACAGCGCGGGGCGGCGTGTCCGGCGAAAAGGTTGCCGCACTCGAAGCCGTCGCCGAGGAAGCGCGGGCCAAGGGCGCCGCTGTCGAAACGCTGCGCGCCGACTTGGCCGTTGAAGGCGCCGGGGCGCAGATCGTCGGCGCCGCAACAGAAAAGTTCGGCCGGCTCGACGCCATTGTCTCCAACGCCGGCTACGCCGTTGCCGGCCGGCTGCAGGAGACCCCACGCGCGGTGTTCGACAAGTCCTACACCGTCATCGTGGGCGCCTTCGTCGACCTCGTTCAGAGCGCGCTCCCCCACCTTAAAGCCGCACCCCACGGGCGGATTGTGGCGGTGGGCTCGTTCGTCTCCGACCAAGCGCCTGGCGGGCGCACCTTCCCCGCAACGGCGGCCGCCAAGGGTGCACTCACGGCACTGTGCGCCTCACTCGCGGTCGACCTTGCCGCCGATGGCATCACCGTAAACTGCGTTGCCCCGGGGTTCACCCAAAAGGAAACGGCCGGCCACTCCGCCCTCAGCCAAGACGCGTGGGACAAAGCCGCCGCCATGACGCCTGACAAACGCCTCGCCACCCCCATCGATGTGGCCGAGACCATCGCCTTCTTCTTGAGCGAGGGAGCAGGCCACATCACCGGCCAGTCGCTGCGGGTGGACGGCGGCCTCGCCCGGCTCTGACAGGTCAAACACGCCAAACAAAAGGAAACGCGCCGTGCCAGTCGTGCGCATCACCATGGCCGAGGGCCGCTCACGGGACGAAAAAGAAGCCCTTGCCGAGGAGGTGACCGCCGCGCTCGTCAAACACGTGCGGGCGCACCGCGAGCATGTCTACGTCATCTTTGAAGACATCCCCGCTGAGGACTGGACCGTTGGTGGCGAAACCATAAAATCGCGGCGCGAGAAGCGCGGTGAGCGCTGGCCCACAAAGAGTTGAGTGATGAGCACCAAACTGAGCCTGTGCCACTGGGGTGCTTTTGAGGCGACCATCGAATACGGGCGCCTTATCTCGGCCCGTCCCTGGCACGATGGCACACCTCAAGGGCTCGCGCGCGGCGCTGACCCGGACATGATCGGCGCCCTCCCCGACTATGTCTACGCCTCCACCAGGATTGATCGCCCCCATGTGCGCGCCGGCTGGCTTGAGGCCCGCAAACGGCTCGGCCGCGGTGAAGGCGGCGGGCGCGGCGACGATGTGATGGTCCCCATCAGCTGGGACGAGGCGCTCGACCTTGCCGCCGACGAGATTGCGAGGGTGCGAGACACCCATGGCCACAAAGCCCTCTTTGCCGGCTCCTATGGCTGGTCGAGCGCAGGGCGCTTCCACCACGCCCGCACGCAGATCCGCCGCTTTTATGGAGCGCTCGGCGGCTACACCGATCAGACGGGCAACTACAGCTGGGGCGCCGCCCAGGTCATCTTAGAGCATGTCCTGGGAGATGCGTCCGCCGTCAGCACCGCCGCCACCAGCTGGGACACCGTTGCGCGCGACACCGATGTGCTGGTGGCCTTTGGCGGGCTCAATCCCAAAAACTGGCGGGTCACGGCCGGCGGTGCAGGCTGCCACCACATGCCCGAGCACATTGCCCGCGCCCAACGTAACGGCGTCAAATTCATCGTCCTCAGCCCGTTTGCGGACGATATCCCGGAGGGTCTTCAGGCAGAGTGGATCGCCCCGCGACCAGGGAGCGACACCGCCATCATGCTCGCCCTCACTGCAGAGATGATCGCTCGCGGCCGGGCGGATAGGGCCTTCATCGCCCGCTACACATCAGGCTGGGAGACGCTGGAGGCCTATCTCACCGGTGCGCACGACGGCACGCCAAAGTCGCTGGCCTGGGCCGCCGCCGTTGCGGATGTGCCTGAGGCATCGCTCAAGCGGCTTGCCGACCAGATGGAGACAGGGCGCGTCATGCTCACCGCCGCGTGGTCGCTTCAGCGGGCGCACCACGGGGAGATGACCTACTGGGCCCTCATCGCGCTTGCCGCGTCGCTGGGGCAAATCGGTCTACCGGGCGGCGGCTTTACGTTTGGCTATGGCTCTCTCAATGCGGTGGGGCAGGATGCCCGCAAAGGCCTCATCCCCAGCCTTCCCACCCTTGGCAACGCAAAGGGAATGGCGATCCCTGTCGCGCGCATTGCCGACATGCTGGCCGCGCCCGGAGCGCCCATCCCCTTCGATACCGGCGAAGTGGTCTACCCCGACATCCGCCTCATCCACTGGGCCGGCGGCAACCCCTTCCACCACGCGCAAGACCTCTTCCGGCTCGACGCCTTGTGGCAGCGCCCCGAAACCATCATCGTCAACGAGCAGTTTTGGACCGCCACCGCCCAACGCGCTGACATCGTGTTCCCCGCCACAACAGCCCTTGAACGGGACGACATCGGCGGCTCCTCGCGCGACCCTCACGTGTTTTACATGCCAAAACTCATCGAGCCGGTGGGCGAAGCGCGCAGCGACTTTGAGATTTTTCAAGCGCTTGCGGAGCGTCTCAGCCATCGCGAGACGTTTGATGAGGGGCTGAGCGAAGAGGGCTGGCTCGCCCGCCTGTGGCAGCAGTCGGAGGAGGCTGCCGCAGCCATCAACCTCACCGCCCCCACCTTTGAAGCGCTGAAGGCCATGGGCGTCTGGCGCGTCCCCCTTCCTGACACGCCGGAGGTCCTGCTCGGCGCCTATCGCGCCGATCCGGACGCGCATCCCCTCAAAACGCCGAGCGGGCGTATCGAGATCTCATCGCCCACCTTGGCAGCGCTCGACAACGCCGACGTCCCCGCCCACCCCCTCTGGCGACCGCCCGTTGAGTGGTTGGGGAGCGCTCAGCCGCAGCAACTCTCGCTCGCCAGCCGGCAACCTGCCAAGTATCTCCACAGTCAACTCGCGCAGACGGGGCTGCGGCAGCCCGCAGAAATCCTGCTCCACGCCGAGGACGCGCGGCAGGCTGGCATTGACGAAGGTGACGCGGTCCATGTGCGATCGGCGCGGGGGGCGTGCGGGGCCATCGCCCGGCTCACCACAGCCTGCCGCCGGGGGGTCGCGGCCATGGAAACAGGCCCCTGGTTTGATGGCCGGGATGGATTTGATATCGCCGGCAACCCCAACGCGCTCACCCTAGACATTCCAGCCTCCCCCCTGTCGCAGGCGACGGCGGCGCAAACATGCCTCGTCACCGTTCATCCCGCTGCGCCCGAACACCCGGCCACCAAGCCCTTTAATGTGGGTGAGCATCAGCCCGCAGAGTAAGCGGGCGCATCGTCCACCGCCGATTCACCCTTGGCGACAGAGCGCAAGCCGGGTTACCCGTCCCCCAACACGATCCCGCGCGTCGCTCACCGGCGGTGCGCTCCCATGGGGTCTCACCGCGCGCGGCATTGGCCGATGCCCCGTGCAATGGACATCAGTTTTAAGAAGGAAGCGGCAGCATGACGTTCACCCCGCACGGCAAACATCTCATCGCGGGCGAGTGGGTCGCTGGCGAGGCGACGTTCAGCTCGCAGCCTGCCCATGGCGAAGCGTTTCAATTCAGCATCGGCACGCCGGCCATGGTCGACCAAGCCTGTGTGGCTGCCGACGCCGCCTTTGAGCGCTACGGCGTCATCAGCCGGCAGGAGCGCGCGACGTTTCTCAACGCCATTGCCGATGAGATCGAAGCGCGCGCTGAGGCGATCACCGAAATCGGCGCCTCCGAATCAGGCCTTCCCACAGCCCGCCTTCAGGGCGAGCGCGGCCGCACAGTCGGCCAACTGCGCCTTTTCGCGAGCTACATCCAAAAGGATGACTATCTCGACCTTCGCCACGATGAAGCGCTGCCCGACCGCGCGCCGCTCCCCCGGCCCGACCTTAAGATGATCCAGCGCCCCATCGGCCCCGTGGCAGTCTTTGGCGCCTCAAACTTCCCCCTCGCCTTCTCCACCGCCGGCGGCGACACCGCAGCTGCGCTCGCCGCAGGCTGCCCCGTGGTGGTGAAAGGCCACGCAGCCCACCCCGGCACCGGGGAAATCATTGCCGAAGCCATCCACGCGGCCATCGCCAAATGCGGCGTCCACCCCGGGGTCTTCAGCTTCATCCAGGACAATGGCTTCGCGGTGGGGACAGCGCTCGTCCAGCACCCGCTCATCAAGGCTGTGGGCTTCACCGGTTCGCTGCGCGGCGGCCGCGCCCTCTTTGACCTTTGTGCCGCGCGGCCTGAGCCGATCCCGTTTTATGGCGAACTCGGCTCAGTGAACCCCATGTTCCTCCTGCCGGCAGCGCTTGCGGCACGCGGCGCCCAAATTGCCGAAGGCTGGGCGGGCTCCCTCACCATGGGCGCCGGTCAGTTCTGCACCAACCCCGGCATTGCGGTGATGCTCAAAGGGCCTGACGCGGATGCTTTCGTGGCCGCCGCCCGCACAGCCCTTGAAGCCGTCGCCCCACAAACGATGCTCACTGACGGCATTGCCGCCGCCTACCGCAGCGGCGCCGACACGGTCCGCGGCTCTGAGGGAGTGTCGGCCGTACTCACCACCACGTCAGAAGGCCGCACCGCGAGCCCACTCCTCTTTGCGACCACCGCCAAAACATGGCTTTCCAACCACGCCTTGAGCGAAGAGGTGTTCGGCCCCCTCGGCCTCGTCGTCTTCGCCGACAATCTCGAAGAAATGGAAGCCGTCGCCCGGTCCGTCGACGGTCAGCTCACCGCCACGCTCCATGTGGATGACGCTGACACCGCGATCGCCAAAACGCTGATGCCCATTTTGGAGCGCAAAGCCGGCCGCATCCTGGCAAACGGCTTCCCCACCGGCGTGGAGGTCGCAGACAGCATGGTCCACGGCGGTCCCTACCCCGCGTCCACCAACTTCGGCGCGACGTCCGTCGGAACGCTCGCCATCCGCCGTTTTGTACGCCCGGTCTGCTACCAGAACATCCCCGACGCTCTGGTCCCAGCCGCCTAGATGTCGAAGCGATAAAGGTTGTTCCCCCTCAGCTCCGAGAAAACTCAGAAGTGCCCCCAAAGACCCCTTCATATGTTCCTTTGGTGGGACACCAAACAGCGACGTTCCTTCGGAGCCGACACCGTCAGAAGCCCGCGGTGGGCCTGATGGGTCAACCCCGAAGAGGCGAAGCCGTGGGTTGATG
>JBCDLN010000106.1:0-11644 GCA_038745295.1 Pseudomonadota bacterium
CTTAGGTGCGTTCATCGGCTTTGTGGCGCTGCTTGCGCGGCAAATCTCAAACTTCTTCAACCAGCGCACCCGCTATATGATGGAGCTGGCGCAAAAGCTCTTCTTCCATAATCTTGCCAACAACCGCGCAGCCCTCACACTTTTACTGGACCGTGCTGAAGAAGAGGATGTGAAGGAAGATCTCGTCACCATCTACCTCCACGCGGGCGAGACCATCCCCCACGCCGAACTTCCCTCAAGAAAAGCGCGCATCGACCAGATGCTCTACGACCGCTACGGCCTCGGCGTCGATTTCGATCTCAACGACGCCGTCAAACGGCTCACCAAAGAGGGGGTCATCACCGACAATGGCGAAGCGCTCACCTTCGCCACCCTCGCCGAAGCCGCCGAGATCTACGCCGAACACCTCAAGGCAGACTACGCTGAGGATGAAAAGCACGTGTGCGATGGCGGCCCAAAAGCCGACGTAATGGAGGCATAGCGCGCCGCTCAGATCCCGAGCTGGCGTCCCACAAAGCTACATGCGCGACAGCACAGTCTCAGCGGCAAGGCGCCCAGTCTGGGCGGCACCATTCATGTATCCATAGTATTCGCCAGAAAGGTGCTCGCCGATAAAGCCCAGTCGGCCAAAGATCGGCCCCGAATGAGCATCGGGCGTCTCCCCTTCATACCACAAATAGTCCGCCACCCTCGTATAAACGCCGGGCGCAAAACTAGTGTACGCGCCCCGCGAAAACGGATCGCGCGACCAGTTGGTACGCACCGGCTGAGCGAGCGCAGACGCCGCAAACCCTGGCATCAGCGGTTGAAGCGCGCCCCCCGCCCAGTCAGCCACAGCTATGGCTAAGTTCTCAGCCGCCAAAGCACCCACACCATCACCGCCAAAATAACAGGTGAGGCCGGCAACCGGCTCAGCCTCTTGGCGCAGCGTCCCGTCCCACATGGCACAGATATCCCCCCCGCCCCATGCATTGAGCGCAAAGCGGCCGTCCTCACGCCAAGGCCGGCCCTTTGAACCCATGAAAAGCTTTTCGTTCCGCCCCAGCCGCGCCGCCTCCAAGAACCGGCGAAACGCAGGAGGCACCGCTCCCTCCAACGCCACATCGCGCAGCACGGGGAAGGGGAGGGCGACCAGCACCACATCAAACGAACGCGCGAGCCCGCTCCGCAGCCTCACCTCAACGCCCGAACCGCGTTCAACAATTCCGGAAACAGGCGCATCAAGCACCACCTCGCCGCCCGCAGCAACAATGCGCTCAGCAAGCCGAACCGGTAAAAGCCCGCTCCCACCGTTGATTTCAAAGGCCTCATCGCTCTCCCCCACAAGGTCGAGCGTTTGCCCCTCAACAGAAAGGCCCAGCCAAATCAACTCCAGCGCGGAGGCTTCACCCGGCTCCACACCATACTCAGCCCGCACGGCAGAGACCAAAAAGGCCCGCGCCCAATCAGGACCATCCGCCGGCAAAATCTGATCGATGTATTGGGCGGCCGACATCTGATCGACGTCAGGCGCAAGCCGCTCAAAGTCAGCCTCAAGCGCGGCGGCATCGGCAGCAATGCGCCGCGCTGCCCCGCGAAGAGCCTGCGCCAAGGCATCCTCAGAGAGCCACTCACCCTGCCAAAAATAACCGTCCGCAGGCGCGCTTGCGCCCAAAGCGCCAGCGCGGCGGAAGAGCGTGAGGCCCATGCGCTTGCAAAGCCCCATCATGTCAGCGTGATCGGTGTTGATGAACGAGGCCCCAAGATCGAGCACCAGGTCAGGCGCAAAGGGCGCCGGCACTGAGAAAACCCGACCCCCCACCCGCGACCGCGCCTCAAAGACGCTGACGGCAACACCCGCCTCTATGAGGCGCAACGCAGCCGCCAGTCCAGCAAGCCCTGCTCCCACCACAGCCACCGACCGCACCGGCTGCGCTCCCGCCGCCGGTGCCCGCCCCACAAGCGACAACGAGGACACCCCGGCCAAAAAAGACCGGCGCGTCACCCCGTGCCCAGCAGCCCGTCCAACAAGCCTTCGAAGAAGCGCGCCCTTTGCCGACTTCGCCAACTCACACCCCCCGCGCCATCAACCCAGCGTCAGCCGTCGTCACACCGGAAGGCCCAAACGAAGTATGCCCAGCAACTCAGACTGACACGCGCCGACCAAGGCCCCCTAGGTGTAGAAGCTTTGAAGGTTGTTCCCTCTAGGCTCCTCTAAGACTCAGAGGTGCCCCCAAAGAACCCTTCATATGTTCCTTTGGTGGGACACCAAACAGCGACGTTCCTCCGGAGCCGACACCGTCAGAACCCCGCGGTGGGCCTGATGGGTCAACCCCACCGAAACGCGCTTGCGCGTTTCGGCAACGTCTGAGGCCGGCAATTGTGCCGGCTGAGCGAAGCCGTGGGTTGATGCATCAGGCCCACTGCGGGACAATTGACCATAGGCGGGAGCAGTGCGGCACGGCCTCCTACGGCGGTTCCGCAATGAATAACGTTGATGGAAACGACACTTAGGGCTTGATCAGTTCCTGAAACTTCACGGTGTCGACAGCAAACCCCATCGAAAACACGGCCGCCGTGCTGGTGGGGAAGCTCGAGCCGATATGCCGGCTCTCAGTGCCCGCAAACGCCAGCGCCAAGCCATGCACCGAAGGATTGTGCCCAATCAAAAGGACGCACTGCCCTTCAGCCCGCCGCATCGCCTCGCGAAGGTCAGACACCTCCGCATCATAAAGCCTTTCACGAAAGTGCACCACGCAATCGCCGGAGATGTGAGGCAGCACGGCCGCAAACGTATCGCGCGTGCGCCGGGCTGCCGAGCACAGCACCGCGTCCGCCATCAGCCCCGCGCGCTTCAGTTTGGCGCCCACCAGGTCCGCCTCGTGCCACCCGCGGGTTTCCAACGTGCGCTCAAAGTCGGGCTTGCCCTCGCCGTGCTCCGCCTTGGCGTGCCGCATAATGATGAGATGGCGCATCAGCGTCTCGCCCTATCCAAAAACGCAAGGCGCTCAAACAGATGAACATCCTGCTCGTTCTTCAAAAGCGCACCATAAAGAGGCGGCAGCGCTTTGGACCCTGTCTGCCGGATGGCCTCAGGGTCCATATCCTCAATCATCAGAAGCTTTATCCAGTCCAACAGCTCCGATGTGGAGGGGCGCTTTTTCAGGCCCGGCACCTCGCGAAGCTCAAAGAAGCTCTCCAGCGCCGCCTTCAACAGCCTGGGTTTCAAGCGTGGGAAGTGCACCTCCACAATCGCCGCCAATGTGGCCTCGTCGGGAAACTGAATGTAATGGAAAAAGCAGCGGCGCAAAAACGCATCGGGCAGTTCTTTTTCGTTGTTTGAGGTGATGATCACCACAGGTCGCCGCACCGCCTTGATCTGCTCACCGGTTTCGACAACCGCAAACTCCATCCGGTCGAGCTCCAGCAACAAGTCGTTGGGAAACTCAATATCAGCTTTATCGATTTCATCGATCAGCAGCACCGGCCTCTCTTCAGCGACAAACGCATCCCAAAGCCGCCCGCGCTTGATGTAGTTGGCCACATCGCTCACCCGCGGATCGCCCAGTTGGCTGTCGCGCAACCGGGCCACCGCGTCATACTCATAAAGCCCCTCTCGGGCCTTTGTGGTTGACTTGATGTGCCACTCAATCAAAGGGGCCCCAAGCGTATTGGCCACCTCAGAGGCCAAAACGGATTTGCCCGTCCCCGGCTCTCCCTTCACCAAAAGTGGGCGCTCCAGAGCGATGGCTGCATTCACCGCGATTTGAAGATCGGCGGGTGCAACGTAGGTTTCAGAACCTTCAAATCGCATCGTCTTATCCAGGCGCTTGAGGGGAGGGGGTGGCCCATTTTCGCAGGCGCAAAGCCTCCGCGCCGGGGAGGCGCACTATGAATTCGGCAAGGGGTGCTGAAGTCAAGGGCTCCCATTTTTCAAAGAACGCCACGCAAGCCGCTAATATTGGCAGCGATATTCTAAACCTGCTAAGAATTTAGGCAGCCCCGAGGGTCAATGGACAAGACGTAGCAAGATCTCCTCAGAGTCATTTTTGCTGCACCCGCGAAGGCCGTACGGGCGTGTCTGGCCGCGATTTTGCAAACCACTATCTATGGTTTAGCTCCAACGCAACTGCACCCAAAAGCCGTGCAGCGCCTGACGCACACCTTACCAAAAAACCCGCTAATCAATTGACGCAACACGATTCTCATTGTTGCAATTCAACCAGGACC
Source organism: Pseudomonadota bacterium (assembly GCA_038745295.1). Lineage (GTDB taxonomy): Bacteria > Pseudomonadota > Alphaproteobacteria > Rhizobiales > Amorphaceae > Acuticoccus. Next base: position 4,210 of record JBCDLN010000106.1, read on the forward strand.
GTGTATAGCCCAACCCACACAGGCTGGGTGTGTGACGGTGAATATTGTGATAGAAGACGTGGTCGAAGATGGCTATCGTCCCACCGAGGACGAGCCGTTTATGAACCCGCGGCAGCAAGAATACTTTCGGAAGAAACTTCTTGCCTGGCGGTCTGATATCTTGCGTGAGAGCAAGACTACTCTTGAACAAATGGCGGAAACCGAACGTAATCATCCTGATCTGGCCGATAGAGCAACATCTGAAGCCGATCATGCCATTGAATTGCGCGCGCGTGACCGCCAACGCAAACTGATTGCCAAGATCGACGCCGCCCTGGCGCGGATAGATGATGGCAGCTACGGCTACTGCGAAGAAACGGGCGAGCCCATCGGCGTGCGCAGGCTCGAAGCCCGCCCGAATGCCACCATGTCCATCGAGGCGCAGGAACGGCACGAACGCCGCGAACGCGTCCATAGAGACGACTAGCAACGCAAAGAGCGCTCAGGCCGCCCATCAAAGCAGCCTCGCTCTAGAGCGAATGAACGACGTGCGGCGGGTCCACCGGATCCGCCGCACGCATTTTTGGCCCCGTGCCCAGTGTGGCAAACTCCTCACGTGATTCGGCCAACCCGCCGCCATCACGCGAGGAGGACGCACCATGACAGCACACCCCGCGCCCCAAACCGCCTCATCCGGCAGTGAGCGCACGCTGCTTGCCCTATGCGCCGCCCTCACACTCCTTGCCATTGCAGCCGTCGCCAACGCCTTCGGGCTGCCCCCCGCCATCGCAGCAGCGCCTGCCGTCATCGCCGTCGCACTCCTCGCCCTCGCCGTCGTCAGCGCCAGCCGTAGCAGTGCCCTCACAGCCGCGGCGACCACCGGAGAGACCCCAAACGCCAGCAGTGAGAGCAAAACACCCCCCATCGCGGTCACCACCACCGACGGCACCAGCCTCACCGTCAACGCCGCGTTTGCGAACGCGATGGCCGCCCGCCACCGCCAGCCCCACGCCGATGCCCTCGCCCCGGACGCCTCCAGCGCCGCCACACTCTTTGCCCTACGCCGCGAAGCCCTCACCAGCGGACCCGCCCACGGCGTCCTCGCAGACGGCACCCTCCTCACAGTGCGCCGCAGCGGCAACCACCTCATCCACACCATCGACGAGCCCGCCGCGACCCCGGTGCCCCCCACCCACGCCACAACGCTCGTCGACGCCATCCCGGCGCCAGCCGCCATCATCACCCCAGAGGGTGACATCCGCGCCGCCAACACCGCCTTCAGCGAAGCCCTCGGCGACACCGCCACACTCACCAGCGCCCTCGCGGTCGAAAAAACCGCCCTCTCCCGCCTCGACGCGCAGGCCAAAACCCGGCCCCCCGCACGGCTCGACGCCCCCCTTGCCGCCACGCCAGAACGCCGCGTCCGCCTCACCGCAAAACCCTTCACTGACGGCACCCTCATCGTCGTCCTCACCGACGTCACCGCCCAGTCCGACCTTGAAGCCCACATCGCCCAAAGCCAGAAGATGCAAGCCATCGGTCAACTCGCCGGCGGCATCGCCCACGACTTCAACAACGTCCTGACCGCGATCATCGGCTTCTCCGACCTCCTCCTCCAAAACCACCGCCCGTCCGACCCCGCCTTCCGCGACATCATGAACATCAAGCAAAGCGCCCAGCGCGCGGCGGGCCTCGTGAAGCAACTCCTCGCCTTCTCCCGCCGCCAAACGCTGCGCCCCACTGTTATCAACCTCAACGATGTGGTGGCGGACCTTTCCATCATGCTCGACAGGCTGCTCGGCGAACCCGTCCGGCTCGATATCAGCTATGGCCGCGACCTGTGGCCCGTCCTCGCCGACCTCAGCCAGATCGAACAGGTGGTGATCAACCTTGCCGTCAACGCCCGCGATGCGATGCCGGGGGGCGGCAAACTCACGATCCGCACCGCCAACGTTGAAGCCGGCACCGCCACCCTCACAGAAGACAATGCCGTGCCGGGCGATGCCGTCCTCATCGAGGTGACGGATGTGGGAAGCGGGATGCCCCAACACGTGCTCGACAAGATCTTCGAGCCCTTCTTCACCACCAAGGCGACGGGCGCCGGCACCGGCCTTGGCCTCTCCACCGTCTACGGCATTGTCAAACAAACGGGCGGCGCGCTCGACGTTTCGTCCCAAGAGGGCGCCGGCACCACCTTCCGCGTCTACTTGCCGCGCACTGAAAGCCTCGCCCCGGCCGCCGAACCCGAAGCCACCGCGGCAGGCCCCGCCGACCTCACCGGCAACGCCACCCTCCTTTTGGTGGAGGATGAAGAAGCGATCCGCACCATCGCCGCCCGCGCCCTCACGGCCAAAGGCTACACGGTCCTGTCCGCAGCAACAGGCGTCGAAGCGGCGGAAATTTTCGAAGAGCGCGGCGACGACGTCGATTTGTTGTTGACCGACGTCATCATGCCCGAACTCGACGGTCCTGGTCTGGTAAAGATCATCAGAGGCACCCGGCCGGACCTGAAAATCATCTTCATGTCAGGCTATGCCGACGGCGCTTCTGTGGACGACCTGGGCGGCGCCCGTTTCTTGCCAAAGCCCTTCACCCTCAAGGCCCTAGCCGAGGCGGTGACCAAGGAATTGGCAGCCTGAAACGGGTTATCTGAGGCGGCGTTAACTAAATCTTAAGTTATCGAACAGATTGCGAACGTTCGTGACTTGGTATATGGTGTGGGCATTCAACATGGGCATAGCGCAATGAAGCGTAAGGGAAACGGCATGTCGCAATCGGACCTACGTCTGGTTGAGGGAAGCTCGGTCGACAAGGCGAAAGCTCTCACCGCCGCCATCTCCAATATCGAGCGCCAGTTTGGCAAAGGCTCGATCATGAAGCTCGGCTCCGGCCAGCAGATTGAGGTGGAAACGGTGCCGACAGGCTCCCTCGGCCTCGACATCGCGTTGGGCATCGGCGGCCTGCCGAAGGGCCGCATCGTGGAAATCTACGGCCCCGAATCGTCGGGCAAAACCACCCTCGCCCTCCACACGGTGGCCGAGGCGCAGAAAAAGGGCGGCATCTGCGCATTCGTAGACGCTGAGCACGCGCTCGACCCTGTCTACGCCCGCAAACTCGGCGTTGATGTGGACGATCTCCTCATCTCCCAGCCCGACGCTGGCGAGCAGGCCCTCGAAATCGCCGACACACTCGTCCGCTCCGGCGCCATCGACGTCCTGGTCATCGATTCTGTCGCCGCCCTCACCCCGCGCGCCGAGCTTGAAGGCGAGATGGGCGACCAGCTCCCCGGCCTCCAGGCCCGCCTGATGAGCCAGGCGCTCCGTAAGTTGACGGGGTCCATCTCCCGCAGCCACACGATGGTGATTTTCATCAACCAGATCCGGATGAAAATCGGCGTGATGTTCGGCTCACCCGAGACCACCACCGGCGGCAACGCTTTGAAATTCTACTCTTCGGTCCGCCTCGACATTCGCCGCATCGGCTCCATCAAGGACCGTGACGAGGTGGTCGGCAACCAGACCCGCGTGAAGGTCGTAAAGAACAAGCTCGCCCCCCCGTTCCGCGAGGTCGAGTTCGACATCATGTATGGCGAAGGCGTCTCAAAACTCGGCGAACTCCTCGACCTCGGCGTGAAGGCCGGCATTGTCGAAAAGTCCGGCGCCTGGTTCTCGTATGACTCTCAACGCCTCGGCCAAGGTCGCGAAAACTCCAAGCAGTTCCTACGGGACAACCCCGAAATTGCCGACGCCATCGAGCTAGCGGTACGGCAAAGCGCGGGGATCATCGCAGAGAACATTCAGGGCGAACCTGAGCCGGATGGGGATGCGGATTCGCCGGATGAGGGGCTGTCTGCGGCTGAGTAATCGTGAAAGGCGGGCGTTTTGCCCGCCTCAATCACTATTTTTTAGATCTTAGTATTGGGTGTTCTAGCTTTGAAATTAGATCAGATTATTTCTCCAATCACTGTTACGATATTCATTATCCTATTCATGTTCGCCTACCTTATTTTGGCGTACATGGACGGCAGAATGGAATCGACGACACACAAAACAATCGCACTTGAAAATAGAACCCTTCAGACCATTCAAATGTTCACAGCTCCCGACGTTGTGAAGGCATCTTCCATAATCAATGCTTTCGATCCACCAACTATCCAAACAGAGGAAGCCTACAAACAGTTTGAATCTGATGTATATCCACTACGCAACGCACTCGAGGTTGCCAGTCACTGCGCCATACACTCTTTGTGTGATTTCGAAAATATGAAATATTTTTTGTGCAGACGAATAATTGAGTACAATACATTTATAAGAAACGTGAACTACCCATTACCTGCATTTGTAGCACGATCAAATGCAGAGGAGCCTATATCGGACACCACTAAGCTATTTTATGGTATGTCTCAAAAATGCGAAGACGTCATGAGCCAAGTGGTCCTATTCACTGATCGATAATCGTATAGTGTATTATTTGGATTGGTGCGGGTTCTCGAAATTTGCTTGATCACTATCAATACTCTTTGTGCTCAAACCTAGTGAACGAGCGTCGGGTCGGAACACGGTCCCGCCCATTGCCACCCGGCACCACACCCCCTAAACACTGTCACAGGCCCCGAGGCGCCGGCCGCTTGCACACACCCGTGATGGTGAAGCCCTCGGACGAACCGAGCCGCAGCTCTCCCGCAGCGTGCGCGTCGATGGCAACGCAAGCCCCATCCAAAGAGCGCACGCGCTGGAGGCGCCACCGATGGACTTCGATCTCTCCGCCCAAACCCTCGCCGCCGTCAAGCACGAGGCCGCCACCCACCGCACCGAAAAAGGCCGCGGCACCCTCGCCAAAGCGCTCGAAGCCGCCGCCCACCAACGCGGCGCGCGCGACTGGAACACGCTGACGGCCCGCCTCAAAACCCCCACCCGGATCAACCCACAAGACCGCATCGCCGGCCGCTACCTCGGCCACCCCTTCAAGGGCCACGTCCACCACCTCGACCCGCGCGAGGACGGCACAGCCCTCATCACCATCAAGTTCGACGAGGCGATCGACGTCATCCAGTTCGAAGGCCTGACGGCCCTCAGACGCCGGATCACCAAAGTCATCGCCCAAAACGGCTGCTCCTTCGAAAAAACCTCCGACGGTGCGCCCCACCTCGTCCTCCTCAGCCCCGAGGCGGCACAAGACTAATCCCCGCCCCGGAGCCCCATGCGACACTCCCCTCGTCGCTCAGACCAAGGGGAGGCGCGTGCCGGACCGCCCGCCGCGAAATCTGAGGGCTCGGTGGCCAGCCAAAGCCCCCATAACGGAGGGGGTGGAGGCCGGTGGACCGGATCGGCGTCCTCGCCGGACGCGCCTTGAGCCGACCTACGTGGCGGCCATGACGAACGCCTTCGGGGGAAGTTCCGGCGATGACTACAAGCGCAATGCCGAGAGGCCGAGCGCCGAATAACCCGATCCGCAAAAAGCCGAGGCAGGACGCGTGGGGTCCGCCCCACACACAAATCATCACGGGCTGCCCCCACGCGTCCCGCCGCTCCCCAACCTGCCGGCCACACCGCGCGGGAGCGTTCCCGCACACCCATCGCACCCCGCCCCAGCAACCCTTATGTGAGGCCAAACACCCCCAACGGCCGGAGGCACCACCATGCCCAACCTCCCCGCCCCCATCGCGGCCTACATCGCCGCCTACAACGCCAAAGATGTCGGCGCGATGCTCGCCGTCCTCAGCGACACCGTCACCTTCCAAAACATCGCAGAAGGCCAAACCACCACCCACACAACAGGCCGCGACGCCTTCGCCGAACTGGCCCATTTTGGCGCCCAGGCCTTCACGACCCGCCACCAAGAGGTCACCAACGCCATCACCGTCGCCAACCTCACCCTCATCGAGGTGAGCTACACCGCCCTCGTCGCCATGGACCTTCCCAACGGCTGGACCAAAGGCCAAAAGCTCGCCTTCAAAGGCGCGTCAGCCTTCACGGTCGAGGGCGGCCTCATCACCGCCATCACCGACGAAAGCTGACCCATCACCCGAGGCGCGTGACTTTCGACCACGAGCCCGCTACTTCCCCCAGCGACAACACCGGGGGAGAGAGCGGGTGGCGAGCGTCAACGAGATCCGCACGAAATTTTTGGGCTTTTTTGAGGGGGAGGGCCACGCCATCGTCCCCTCCAGCCCGCTCGTGCCGCGCAACGACCCCACGCTCCTCTTCACCAACGCCGGCATGGTCCAATTCAAAAACGTCTTCACCGGCACAGAGCACCGGCCCTACGCCACCGCCGTCACCAGCCAAAAATGCGTGCGCGCCGGCGGCAAACACAACGACCTTGAAAACGTCGGGTACACCGCCCGTCACCACACCTTCTTCGAGATGCTCGGCAACTTCTCGTTCGGCGACTATTTCAAAGAGCGGGCGATCGAACTTGCCTGGCGCCTCATCACCGAAGAGTTTGGCCTCCCCAAAGACCGTCTCCTCGCCACCGTCTACGGCGACGACGAAGAGGCCGCCGCCCTCTGGCGCAAGATCGCCGGCTTCAGCGACGATAAAGTCATCCGCATTGCCTCCGACGACAACTTCTGGCGCATGGGCGACACAGGCCCCTGCGGCCCCTGCTCAGAAATCTTCTACGACCATGGCGACCACGTCCCCGGCGGCCCCCCAGGCTCACCGGACGAAGACGGCGACAGGTTCATCGAAATCTGGAACCTCGTCTTCATGCAATTCGAGCAAGAGACGCCTGAGATCCGCCATAACCTCCCCAAGCCCTCCATCGACACCGGCATGGGCCTTGAGCGCGTTGCCACCATCCTCCAAGGCGTCCACAACAACTACGACATCGACCTCTTCCAATCGATCATCGCCAGGATCGAGGACGTCCTCAAGGTCAAGGCCGAGGGCGACAGGCTGGCAAGCTTCCGCGTCATTGCCGATCACCTGCGCGCCACAGCCTTCCTCTTGGCCGACGGCGTCATGCCCTCCAACGACGGCAGAGGCTACGTCCTGCGCCGGATCATGCGCAGAGCCATGCGCCACGCCAACATGCTGGGCGCAACGCAGCCCGTCCTCCACAAAATGCTGCCAGCAGTCAGCGCAACCATGGGCGCAGCCTATAGCGAGCTTCACGAAAGCGAAGCCATGGCCGTCACCATCACGGAGCGCGAGGAGCAGCGGTTCGGCCGCACCCTGTCGCGCGGTCTCACCCTCCTCGACGAGGCAACCCAGAGCCTCACCGAGGGCGACGTTTTTCCAGGCGAGACAGCCTTCAAACTCTACGACACCTACGGCTTCCCCTACGACCTCACCGAAGACGCCCTGCGCCCACGGGGCCTCACCATCGACCGGGCGGGGTTTGACGCCGCCATGGACGCCCAAAAGGCTGAAGCCCGGCGCAACTGGCAAGGCTCAGGCGAAGCCGCTGACGAGAAAATCTGGTTCGCCGTCCGCGACAAGGTCGGCCCCAC
>JBCDLN010000107.1:0-11616 GCA_038745295.1 Pseudomonadota bacterium
CTCAGCTACGCCCTCAACACCACCTGGCTCTCGCGCCAGGAGACAGATGCCTTTGGCGCAGTGGTGGATGGGACAACCATTGCCCGCTTCCGGGGGGTGGAGGGCACGTTCGGTCGCCTAAGCGGCCAACTTGATTGGCGCAAGCGCATGGTCGGCCCCTTTGGCCAGGTGCTGACACCGTTTGTCGGCGGGCGGGCTGATCTGTTCTATGTGGACAACCGCGACCCGAACGTAACCGCCCTCGTGGATAATGAGGTGCGCGTGCGCGCCATGCCTTGGGCGGGCGTCACCTACAGCTATCCATGGCTTGTCGCGGCCTCCTGGGGCACGCAAACGCTTGAGCCCGTTGCTGAAATTGTCGCCCGCCCGAACGAGACCAGCATCGGCGACCTGCCCAACGATGACGCGCAAAGCGTCGTCTTTGACGACACCAACCTTTTCGGCCCCACCAAGTTCTCAGGCTATGACCGGCTGGCGGGCGGTGTGCGCGCCAACCTAGGAATGCGCTACGTGCTGCAAACCTATTCGGGCGGTTTCTTGTCAGCGACTTTTGGCCAATCCTATCACCTTGCGGGTCGCAACTCGTACAGGATCCCTGACATTTTGGACTCCACAGGCGAATCGGGCCTCTCGTCCGACCGGTCCGACTTTGTGGGTGACCTCACCTTCAACACCAACGGCGGCTTCGTGGTCTCAGCCAAGAGCCGCTTCGACGATGAGACCTTCAACATTGAGCGCGCAGAGGTGTCAGCCGCCTCCCGCCTCGGCCCGCTTTCAAGCCGTGTGGTCTACGCCTTTCTTGCCAAGCAAGAGGATCTTGGCCTTGTCACCGACCGCGAAGAGATCCACGGCTCGGCCTCTTTGCGGGTGGCCCGCCCCGTGCGGGTCTTTGGCCAAGTGCGCTATGACCTGGAAGACCGCGACCTGGTGCGCACGGGCGCCGGCATCGCCTATGATGATGATGCGCTGTCGGTCTCGCTCGCCTACTCAGAAGACCGAGGCGGGCTGCCGGAAGATCCTGTGGACCGCACTGTGTTTTTCAGGATTGGGCTCAGGACGATTGGCGACACCAGCCTTTCCACTGGTCTTGATAACTAGCGGCGATCAGCGCTAGTCGAAGGTGTGACATAACGCGAGGGACAACAATGATGGCGCGTATCTGCCAAGTTCTTCTGATCGTGATGATGGCGGCGGTGTTCGCCGCGCCCACAAGCGCTCAAACCCGAATTGTGGCTGTGGTGAACGGGGTGCCGATCACCAGCTATGATGTCTCACAGCGCCAAAAGCTGCTTCGGCTCACCGGTCAGAAGGGTAATCTCAGCGTGCTTGCCCTTGACGAGCTCATTGATGAGCGGATCCAGGACTCGGCCGTGAAGCAGGCGCGCATCACCATTTCGGACGCTGAAGTGGACGCCGCTGTCGCCAGCATTGCCCGCAACGCAAAGATTTCACCCAGCCAGCTTGCCGGTGCCTTCCAGCAGGCCGGGGTGTCCATCGAAACGCTCAAAGCCCGGATCAGGTCGCAAATGGGGTTCGGCCGCCTCGTGCGGGCACGCTTCAATGCCACCACCGCCGTCTCCGAGCAGGACCTCGTCGCCGCGTTGCTGAAGGATAAGGAGCGGGAAAACGTCATCGATGCGCCGCGCTATGACCTTCAGATGATTACGATTGCGCTGCCGCAAGCCCCGTCGGCAGCGCGGCTGAAACGCGCGCAAAACCGCGCGGCAGAGGTGAGGCGCAAATTCGCCTCCTGCAAAGACGGGATCGACATGGCCCGCAAGACGCGAAACGTCGTGGTGAAGCCTGTGGGCCGGCGAATGGGGATCGATTTTCAACCGGCCATCCGCAAAGCGCTGGAAGATACGCCCGTGGGCAAACTGACCGAACCGCTCCAGCAGCCGCGCGGTCTTGTCATGTTCGCTGTGTGCGACAAGACGATGGTGCGTTCGGCCAACGCAGCCATGAAAGAGCTTGAGCCTGAGCTCGCTGGCGCCAAAGGCGATTCCTACGCCAAACAGTACCTGCGCCAACTGAAGCGCGATGCCGTGGTGGATCGGCGCTCCTAAGCGGGACAGCGGCTGCGACGATCGCTCTGGCCATTGCCCGGCCCCCATCATCGACCGGCGGATGACGCGTTGGCGGCGGTGCAGGCTGCCATTGCCGCCCTTCCTGCGCTGCGTGAGGTGGTGCGCGGCGCAGATGTGACACCGCTCAAGTCACTCGGCCAGCACTTCATCTTTGACCTGAACCTCACCAATAAAATCGCCGCATCCGCGAGGCCTCCGGGCGCTGATCGCGATGCACCGCTGCGCGGCGTGACGGTTGTGGAGGTGGGGCCTGGACCAGGGGGGCTTACCCGGTCGCTGCTCTCAGCTGGGGCCATCGTGATTGCGGTGGAAGCTGATCGACGCGCGCTCGCCGCCCTCGCCCCCTTGCAAGAGGCTGCAGCCGGCCGCCTGACGCTTCACCATGGCGATGCGCTGGAGGTGGATTGGACCAACCTTGCCCCAAAAGGGAGCGCCATCTGCGCCAACCTTCCTTATAATATCGCAACGCCTCTTTTGGTGGGCTGGCTCGCAGACGGGGCTTGGCCGCCGTGGTGGTCGTCCGCCACGATCATGGTGCAAAAAGAAGTGGCGGGGCGGATTGCAGCGGCGCCTGGCGCAGAGGGTTATGGCAGGCTCGCCGTGCTGACCGCCGCCCGTGCCAATGCCAGCGTTCTGTTCGATGTGGCGCCATCAGCATTTGTGCCGCCGCCTAAAGTGTGGTCGAGCGTGGTGCGCATCGATCCCGCACAGCGCCACGGTGACATCCCCATGGCCGCGCTTCAAACGGTCACGAAAGCGGCCTTTGGCCAGCGGCGAAAAATGCTGCGGTCCAGCTTGAAGGGCCTGGGTGACCCGCTGGCTTTACTCCGCGCAGCAGACCTTTCGCCCGACGAACGGGCTGAACGGGTGAGCGTTGAGCGCTTCATTGCCTTGGCGGACGCCTTCAACGCCCGCAAACACTGACCCAACGCTCAGCAAACACTAACCCAACGCTCAGCAAACAATGACCCAATGGTCGGCAAACTCTGACCCAATGGTCGGCAAGCAATGACCCTGTGGTCAGCGATCATTGCGAGGGATGGCGCCCATCAATGTGCCAGATCCCGTCCCAATCCTTGCCGTGTCCGGCCTGATGATGGGTGAGCGCACGCTCCAAGAGCCGCTGGGCGCCTTTATCGTCGGGAAATGCTGCCAAGAGCGTCTGGAAGGCATCGCGGCTCGCCTCAAACTCACCAGCGCGAAAGAACTCGAGCGCCCTTTCATAACGTTCTGCCTGGCTGAGGCGTTCGGGCGAAACGGCGCCCTGCGCTCCGAGCAGCGCATAAATCGTGAGCGGCCTCACCGAGCCACGCACCGTGATCCTGTCGAGCGCCTTGAAGTGAAACGCGTCGCCCGCCCGCTCCCTGGTTTCTTCGGCAACGATGATCCGCTCGCCGTAGACCTTGGCAAGGTCTTGAAGGCGGGCTGCCACATTGACCGCCTGGCCGATCACAGTGAAGTTGCGGCTTTGGGGCGGACCTATATCGCCGGTCAGCACGTCCCCTGTGGCAATGCCGACCCCGCAATCCAAATGTTCGCCATGGGCCAATCCTTCGGCAACAACGTCATCTCTGAGCGCTGCCACCGCCGCCACCTGACCGAGCGCAGCCCGGCAGGCATCGGCCGCCTGTGATGCGGGTGCGGTGAAGGGCGGCCCCCAGGCCGCCATAGCCGCATCGCCGATATATTTGTCGGTCATGCCGCCTGCTTCGCCAATGGGTTTGGTGACAGCAGCCAAAAAGCGGTTGAGGAGCGCTGTGAGCGCATCGGCATCAAGGCGTTCAGACCAGCCTGTGAAGTCACGCATGTCGACGAACGAGACCGTCATATCAGCCCGCTGGCTCGTCCCACCTGCCCCGCGCAACAAAATTTCCTCCACCACGCGCGGGTCCACATACTCGCCGAAAAGTCGCTTCAGCTTGCGCCGTTTGCGCTGCTCGGTGATGTCGGAAAAAACCACCACAACGCCAATCCTTTGGCGCGCGCCCGCCCTGTCGATGAAGGTCAAGAAGCTGCTGGAGATGCGCAGGTCGGTCCGCTCGTCGCCATCCGTGAGCGCGATTTCCGTGCTGTGCGCCATCTCCGATTCGTAGACCGCTTTCAGCACCAGCTCATTAAAATCATCAAACCGCTCGTCCACCATGAACTCGCTGGCGAAGGGTTGGCCCAGCATGTCCTGAGGTGCTTTGCCCAAAATGGCGCCAGCTGCCTCGTTGAACATGATGATCTTGCCCTCAAGATCGATGGCCACCACCCCATCGCGCATGGACTGGAGAACATGCTCTGAGAGCAGCGCTTCGCGGTGTCCCGTTGCCTCGCTGCTCATGGGGCAAGGTCCGTCACGGGCGCGGGTGTCGTTTGTCCCATAGTGTCTGCCTGCGGCTCCGGGCTTATGCGCCTCACGCGATCGTCAGTGCGGCCCCGGTGTGAAACGTGGGGCCGGACGCGGCGAGCACGATGCTACCCATGGGCTGTAACCGTTCCGTTAGGAGCGGAACAGACGCACGTTTTGGTCTTCATGGCGCATGGACGCAAGGTCTAGACCGATGGTGGCGCTGCCCACATCATCGAGGCTGGCACTGATTGCGGCCCCCGCAACGGCGCGCGCCACCGGCGAAAGCGCCCGTGTGAGCCGTTGCCCATCCGTCTGCCCCAGCGGCACAAGACGGACGGCGGCCGACACCAGATTGGCCGAAAACCCGAGCAAAAACCCATAAGTCAGCCGCTCCACCGGGATCTGATGGACCGCGCCGGCTATTCCCACCGCAACCGGGAAGGCCATCTCACCCTGAACGGTGTTGCCGGTGCCCCAAACAGTTCCCACGATTTGCCCGAACGCACTGCCTTGATTGAGGGCTTCATCGGCCCGCTCGCGCGATGGCGCAAGGGCCAGCGCCAGGGCCGCCACCTCTTGAAGGCGCGTCGCGTCGTCAACGCGCTGGGCCCGGTAGGCTTCACACAGGAGGATGGCATCTGACCGGCCGGCACCGTCTTGGAGAGCCGCCGTGATCACCCCTTCCGCGCCCGCGGCATCGGCGATTGCCCCGCTGGCCACCAACGTCTCAAGCCCGTGGGAGTAGCTGAACCCTCCGATGGGAAGGGCCGGGGAAAACCACGCCATCAGGAGCGCGAAGATCTCATCGTCGCCCTCCTGAGTGCACGGGGCTGTGGGGGTGGCAGGCCGGGCGTCCATGGGTCAGCCTCCCGTCAGTCGGCCGTGCTGATGGGCGCAATGGGTGTGTCGATCACCCCCCCCACCCAGTCGGCCGCCATCCCTGCCCACTCGGCGTCCGGGCGCACGTGTCCCCCAGGCCAGAGCGCGAGCTCGAGCGCCGACCCCTCAAGGCAGGTGGTCCAACGCCTCTTCCAATACCGGGTATCGGTATCAAACTCGTCAGCGCGCAAACGCACGCAAAGGTTCTCTTCGCGCCATTGTTGGAGACCTTCGAAAATGTCGCCCTGATAGAGTGCGCCTGAGCGCAGCGGCCGGCCCTCCAAAGGCACCGTCTGGTCGCGCCAACCGTGGGTGTGGAGGAGTTTGACAGGCCCATCGCAGTCTGTGGGATGGGGGCGCCAAAAGCCACCCGCATAAGGGGTGTAGGCGGCCGCTAGATCCGCATCTTGGCACGCCAGATACCACACCAAAGAGCCACCGATGGAGTAGCCTGTGAGCACCACCTTTTGAGGGTCGATGTTGTGGGTGTCGGCAGCGTGGGTGATGATGCTTTTAGTAAAGGCAAGCTCATCACGCCGCCCGGGGCTTTCAGGCCTAAAGAACCAACCTGGGCCGAACCGCGAGTTGGGGCGCTCCAACCCGTTGGGCGCGATCACGGCGTAACCCCTCTCAGTGAGCGCTTTGGCAAAATCAGCCTCAGCAATGCCGCGCCCGTTGCCGCCCGCGCCGTGAAAATAGATGAAAACCGGGAGCGCCGTTTCGGCACCGCCGGCTGGCAGCGTGATGTGATAGCTCCCCAACGGCGTGGTGCAGGGGTCCTCAGCGGCGCCGCACGCCGCGGTTTGCGCGCTCCCCCCCTGCGGCAACGTTGCTGATACAACAAGCAGGCACCCTGCCGCGAACGCTCTCATCATAAAAACCCTGCCGTGCCCTGATGTGTTGAGCCGCTCCCGCCACGGCTTGGCGTCACGTTGTCGTGCCGGCGTCAGCCCGTCAACACGGCCATTGCGCGCTTGTCTTTGGGGCGCGCGGACGTGCGGCAAAGGTGGGTGTTAAAAGTCAAAGCTGAGGTTTTCTGGGCGCAGCCGTGTGGATTTGGCCTTGCGCGGTTTGGTCTTGGGCAGCAAGCGTTTCAGCCCCTCAAGGGTGTCGGCGTCTTTGGGCGTTTTGTCCCATCTGAGCCGCGAGACGCGGGGGAAGCGCATCGCAACGCCTGATTTGTGGCGGCTGGAACGCTGCAGCCCTTCAAAGGCGATCTCGAGGACAAGGCCCTGATCTGCAGTGTGGACCACCTCGCGCACCGGGCCAAAGCGCGCCCCTGTGTTGTTGCGCACAAACCGGTCAATGTCGGTGAGTTCAGCGTCGGTGAAGCCGAAATAGGCTTTGCCCACCGGCACCAGCTCACCCTCGTCCGTCCAAACGCCAAATGTGTAGTCGGAGTAAAATGAGGAGCGCTTTCCCGATCCGCGCTGGGCGTACATCATCACCGCGTCGATCACGAAGGGGTCTCGCTTCCACTTAAACCATGGCCCTTTGGGACGGCCGGCCACGTAAACGCTGTCTTTGCGTTTGAGCATCACCCCTTCCACCGCCGCAGCATCACCATCTGCTCCGGCAGAAGCGGGATCAGCGCGCGCGGCAGCGACATCGCCCCAGCTTGAGAACTTTATGGTTGGTGAGACTGAAAACATTGGCCCAAGCGTGGGGCCAAGGGCCTGAAGCCGCGCCCGCCGCTCGCTCAAGGGCAGCGCCCTCAGATCGTCGTGCCCATCGGCAAGATAGTCGTAAAGGCGCACATGGGGTGGGAAGTCGCGCATTAACGCCGTGCTGACGGTGCGCCGGTTGAGGCGCTGCTGCAAAACATTGAACGGCTGAATGAGCCCGCCACGCACAATCAAAAGCTCACCATCAAGCGCACCGCTGAACGCTGCCGCCTCACACAGGTCCGGGAAGGCTGCGCTGATATCTTCGCCGGTGCGCGAGTAAAGCCGCACCACATGCCGGCTGGCGCGATCATCACCCGCGGCAATTTGGATCCTTATCCCATCCCACTTCCATTCTGCGCTGAAGTCGTCGGGATTGTGGTTCTTGGTCAGTTCATCAAGGTCGATGGGGTGAGCGAGCATGGGCGTGCGGAACGGCGCGGGATCGTCCTGCAGGGGGGCCGGACCGTGCCCCTCAAGCCAGCGAAAGAGCGGTTCATAGGGGGGCGAGAGGCCGTGCCAGACCTCTTCGATGGCATCGGGCGCGTAGCCGCCCAGCCGCGCCACAGCCGATTTGGCAAGGCGCGCACTCACCCCCACCCGAAGCGCGCCCGTAATCAGCTTCAAGAGCGCCCAGCGGCCCACCTCATCGAGTTGGTCGAGCCAGGCGGCAAGCGCGCCGGGAAGGCCGGATTTGCCGGTGGTTTCGAGCGTTCGCACCACCTCGGTGAGGGACACAGTATCGGCGCGCAGATCGCCTTCAGCGACAGGACGCACCGGCCACATCAACGCCACCGTTTCGGAGAGATCGCCCACATAGTCTCGCGATAGCGCAAACAGGACCGGATCTGTCCGCTCCGCAATGAGCGTTCTGATGACGCCAGGCTTTGCGTTTTGAAAGGTGAGCGCATCGGTGAGGGCCGCCAGGGCGTAGCCGCGATCAGGATCAGGTGTCGACCTGAAATAGGCCTCCATAAGCGCAAGCTTGGCGTTGCGCCGCGGCTCATAGCTCAGCCGGTCAAGAAGTTGGGCAAACCGTTGCATGGCGGCAGGTGTCGCGTTTTGCCAACACATAGGACGGCCATGGCGCCTCGACAGGCGCCGGCGCGCCACAAAGGGCACGATTCCGGATGGGGCTGACACCCCTCACAGAGGATGCCCGCCCACTGGGAACGCGGCGCTTGGCGCTCGACGGCCGCGAAAGAGCCTTGTCCGGCTACTGAGCTGGCGGTGTTGGCTCAGCCTCTCCGGTTGTCTCCTCAGCGGAAGACGCTGCAGGGGCTTCATCTGAGGACGCGCCCGCATCGATGGCATCGAGCAGAGCATCCCTTTGACGCTCCCATAGCTCCACATCCCGCCGCAGCGCAGCAATTTCGTTTTCAAGCGTTGCTTTGCGGCCACCCACCTCCGCTTCGATGGTGGTGAGCTGACGGCGCAAATCGGTGAGGTCCCCGCCAGCGCGGGCGATTTGCCTGTTGAGGTCGTCCCTGCGTTCCTCCAGCGCGCTCAACGCTTCGGTGAGTTCATCGCGCTGCGCGGTGAGCGCCTCAATGGACGTGCGCAGCGCGTCTCGCTCTTTCGTCAGGGTGTCGACGTCTTGCGTGAGGCCCGTGAGGGCTTCGCTCGCATCGGCCGTGGTGGTGGCATGGGTGTCTTGCGCGGCGGCAAGATCGGCTTTTGTTTTCTCAAGCTCAACACGGGCGGTTGCGAGCATCGCGGTGGTGGCCACATGGGCGTCTGTGGCAGCGGCATGATCGGCCTTCACAGCGGCCACCGCGCTTGCAAGGTCGGACTCGGTGGCCGTGAGCGCTTCAATCCGCCCATTCACGGCATCACGCTCTTTGATGATGGCGCTCAGCGCGGTGGCCACATCATCGCGCTGGCCTTTGAGCGTGTTGACTTCGTCTGTCAGCGCATCGCGGCCCGCCTCCTGTTCGCTCACAGAAAGGCTCAGCGAAGCCACATCTGCTGCAAGGTTAGAGGCATCCTCCTCCAGCGCTGCCAGCTCATCCAAAACCGCATCGCGCTGGGCGGTGAGATCGGCATGGTTGGCGCTCAACGTGTCAATTTCGCCCTTGAGGGCATCGCGCGCGGCCACAGCATCTTGGCGTTCGCCCACCACACCTTGGAGCGAATCGCGCTCAGAACTTAAGGCCGCAATCTGGTTTTCAAGCCCTGTCACAGCGGCGGCGGCCCGTTGCTGTGCGTCGACCGTGCCTGCAAGCCGGTCTCTTTCAGCCCCTAGCGACTTGAGCTTTTCTTCCGTCGCATCAAGCGCGGCGGTGGCCGCTTCAAGCGCCGTAGCGCGCGCTTTAAGGGTGCTGATCTGGGCCGTTTGTGCCGCTTCGGTGTCTTTCAGATCGGCAAGATCAGCAACGAGGTCCTCCCTCTCCTTCGCCAGCGCATCGCGGGCGATGGAAAGATCGCCATGCTCAGCGCGCACGGCCGCTAAAGCCCCGTTGAGGTCATCAAGCTCCCGTCGGGCAGCTTCAATATCCTTGCGCAGGCTTTGGGCGTTCTGGTCGAGACCATCGCGCTCGTCGCGGATGGCTGAGAGGGCGCGCTCCACCTGCTCGCGCTGGCCTTTGAGCTCGTCAAGGTCGCGGTTGACGGCCTCCAAGGCCACCTCGGCTGTCTCACGCTGGGTGGTTGCGGCGGAGAATGCCTGGGTTTCCGCAGCGGCTGACGCGCGGGCCTGGTCTGCCGCGGCCTCAGCTTGCGATGCTGCTGTGGAGGCCGCTGCGGTCCGCTCTTGGTGTGCGGCAAGGGCAGCCAACGCCTCTGCCCGTTGTCCCTCCGCCGCCGAAAGGTCATCCTGCGCTGCCTGCTCAGCGCTTTGAAGCGCGTTGAGCTCCGCTTCTAGGGCAGCAAGCGTCTCACGTGCTTTCTGTGCGTTGGTTTGTGCCGCCGCAGCCTCAGACCGGGCGGTCTGTGCATCGGACTGTGCTGCGAGCGCGGCTGCTACCGCTGTTTGCCGCGCGGCGTCGGCGTTCTTGTGGGCTTCGCGGGCAAGATCGGCACTAGCGGTGGCGGAAAGCGCCTCATCGTTGGCCTTGTCTCGGCTGGCAACGGCATCGGCCGTGGCGCTCCGTGCGGCCTCGAACCGGCTTTCAAGGCCCTCAATATCATTGGCGATCCCCTCACGGGTGTCCTCAAGTGAGGCAAGCTCGGCCTTGATAGTGGCAACGAGCCCGCGCGCGTCGTCAGCCTCGCTCTCAGCCGCGTCTTTGGCGGCTTGCGCGGCTTGGTGGCGGGTCGTGGCGTCCTCAATGTCGCCCTTGAGGCTCTCGTGCGTGTCGGTAGCGTTTTGAATAGACGCGTTGAGCTCTGCCAAAACGCTGCCGAGGGCTGTTTGCTCATCGCGCAATGCCGCCACTGCGGCGGTCAGCCCGTCGCGCGCGGCCGTCCCCTTGGCGACCTCAGCTTCCACGGTGGACAGATTGCCGCGTTCTGTCTCCAACGCGTCAAGCTCGTCTTGGAGCGCCGTCGCCGTCTGCTGTGCGTCCGCGCGCGTGTCGGTGAGTTCAGCACGGAGCGCCTCGCGCTCTTGGAAAAAGTAGACAGCGGCGCCCAATGAGGCTGCGGCAACAACCACAAGCACAATCGTGAAAATGCGACTAGACATGGGAACGGACGACCCTTTGAAAGTCCATCGGAGATCGGCGCAAAATGTATGGCCCCCGTCCGACCCCTTGTCGACCGCTCGCACTGTCGCGACAGGGTTTTCCTGGGATTGTCATCAAATCTTTGCGTGAAGACGCGTGACGAGCGCCGATGAAGCCCGCTCAGTTCCCAAAAAGACAGTCCGCGGCGGGGCGCGGCGCCGCCGGCCGGCCGCGTCCGGAGCAGGTGATTCGCCGCTTTTGCCAGAACCGTTCACCGGTTGGTTCGAAGCGCGCCAGTGGTCCCCCCGCCCCCACCAAATGGAGCTTCTCCAAAAAGCGCAGGAGGGACGGTCTGCGCTTCTGATCGCCCCCACTGGCGCGGGCAAGACCCTCGCCGGCTTTTTGCCGAGCCTGGTCGCCCTCCATCATCAAAACGGGCGACGTAACAGTTCCGCACGCGATGGCCCGCATACGCTCTATGTCTCGCCTCTGAAAGCTCTTGCCGTCGACATTGCCCGGAACCTTGAAGCCCCAATCCGGGACATGAACCTCAATATCACCGTTGAGACCCGGACGGGCGACACACCGCAGAACCGCCGCCGCCGGCAAAAGGAAAGCCCGCCCGATATTTTGCTCACCACGTCGGAGCAGGTGGCACTCCTGATCAGCCAACCGGACGCAGCGCGGTTCTTTAGCCAGCTTGAGGCGGTGATCATCGATGAGCTTCATGCCATCGTCACCTCAAAGCGGGGTGATCTGCTGGCCCTCGGTTTGGCGCGTCTGCGCAGCCACGCTCCTCAACTGCGCGCTGTGGGCCTTTCAGCGACCGTCGCCGACCCTGCCGCGTTGAGCGCGTGGTTGGTGCCCCAAAATGGCAACCAGAACGCAGCAGCAGACGTCATTGCAGTGAAAGGTGGCGCAAAGCCTGATGTGAGCATCGTGAAGTCAGAGGCACGGGTGCCCTGGTCGGGCCACATGACCCGTTGGGCGCTGGATGACATCTACAGCCTCATCAAGTCCCACGGCACGAGCTTGGTGTTTGTGAA
>JBCDLN010000108.1:0-11586 GCA_038745295.1 Pseudomonadota bacterium
GTCGTGCGCCCAGCGGGCTGCGGTCTCTCTCGTGTTGGAATGGAGGAGGCTTTGGGTGCCCTTCAACACCAGGCCATAACCAGTGCCGCAAACCAGTATGCAAAGAATGATCAAAGCAATCTGAGCGTTGGTGGGCCGCGCCAGAGCTCGTCTTTCTTTTGCCACTCAACTATACTCCTCTACACGCCTTTGGTATGAGATCGCATGTTGGTGGCCCGGGCCTTGCGTTGGTCCGGTTGTCTGACTATACACTGCGCGCAAACCGTTTACGCATTGGGCAATTGCTTGAAGGCGAGCCCGTTTGCCCTGTTTTCAGCCTTTGGTCGACCGCTTTGTCACTTCTTTAGACAGTCATCGGGTCGGCCGCTTGTGGGCGGGACGCCAGCGCATGTCTTGATCGATCTGGGTCAGATCGAGCGAGGAAAACTTGCCTGTTCTTCAGGGGCGGGCACGTTTTCATCAAGTTGTTCATTGCGGAACTGCCGTAGGGGCCGTGCCTCACTGCTCCCGCCTATGGGCAATTGTCCCGGGGTGGGCCTGATGCATCAACCCACGGCTTCGCCTCAGCCGGCACAATTGCCGGCCTCAGACGTTGCCGAAACGCGCAAGCGCGTTTCGGTGGGGTTGACCCATCAGGCCCACCGCGGGATCCTGACCGTGTCGGCTCCGGAGGAACGTCGCTGTTTGGTGTCCGACCAAAGGAACATGTGAAGGGTTCTTTGGCGGCACTTCTGAGGCTCGGCGGACCTCAGAGTGAACAACCTTCAACGCTTCTATATCTAGGTGGGTGACAGGAAGGAATCGAGCACCCGTTTGCGGCCCGCCTTATCGAAATCGACGGTCACTTTATTGCCCTCCACCGCCGAGACATCGCCGTTGCCGAATTTTTGGTGAAAGACCCGGTCGCCCACCGTATAGGCGGCGGGCGCATCGGCGACGGATTTGGCCACAAGCTCCCCTTCGATGAGGGTGGGCAAGATCCGATCTCGAGGTGACACATCCTCCCGCCGGCGCTGGGCACGCTCCCAACCGGGCGTATGGTAGCTGGAGGAGAATGCCTCGACCTTGTCAAACCGTGAGCCGCCGTAGCCGCCGATCCCGCCATAGCCGGCTTCTTCGCGCACCGACACGCTGTCTTCGGGGAGTTCATCAATAAAGCGGGAGGGGGCACAGGACTGCCACATGCCATGGAGGCGGCGGTTGAGGGCAAACCACACAAAGGCTTGTTCGCGCGCGCGGGTGAGACCCACGTAGGCAAGGCGCCGCTCTTCTTCGAGGCCCGCCTGGCCATTCTCGTCGAGCGCACGCACGGAGGGGAATAGCCCCTCCTCCCAACCGGGAAGGAAGACGACGTCAAACTCCAGGCCCTTGGCGGCGTGGAGTGTCATCAAGGTGATGGCGGGCTCGCTGGCGTCCCCTTGGGCCTCGTTGACAAGGGAGACGTGTTCCAAGAAGGCGGGAAGGGACTCAAACTCATCCATGGAGCGGATGAGTTCTTTGAGGTTTTCAAGCCGGCCGGGCGCGTCGGCAGAACGGTCGGCTTTGAGCATATCGGTATAGCCCGACTCGTCGAGGATGATTTCGGCAAGCTCTGTGTGGGGGAGCGTGCCGAGCGACGTGCGCCAGCGATCCATGGCCGTAAGGAGCGTGTTGAGGCCTGAGCGGGCTTTGCCTTTCAGCTCATCGGTCGCAAGGAGGTCGGCCGCTGCCTGGAGCATCGGGACGCCGCGGCGCCGCGCAGCCTCCACGATGAGGCGCAGGGAAACTTGGCCCAGCCCCCGCGCAGGCACGTTGACGATGCGCTCAAAGGCAAGGTCATAGGCCGGCTGGGTGACGCAGCGGAAGTAGGCGAGCGCATCGCGGATCTCTTTGCGCTCATAAAAGCGGGGGCCGCCGATGACCCGATAGGGGGTTCCGGAGGTGACGAAGCGATCCTCAAAGGCGCGCATTTGGGCGGTGGTGCGCACCAAGATGGCCATTTCATCCAGCGAGACGCCCGATTTTTGGAGGCTTTCGGCCTCATCATTGATGGCGCGGGCTTCTTCTTCTGAGTCCCAGGAGGAGGCGACTGTGACGGGCTTGGCGTCGGGGTCGGCGGCGTCTGTGAAGAGGGTTTTGCCGAGCCGGCCTTCGTTGTGGGAGATGAGATGGCTCGCGGCGCGCAAGATGGGGCTGGTGGAGCGGTAGTTGCGCTCAAGCCGGATGACGGCTGCGCCTGGAAAGTCGGTCTCAAAGCGCAGGATGTTGTCCACCTCAGCCCCGCGCCAGCCGTAGATGGATTGGTCATCATCGCCCACGACGCAGATGTTTTTGTTGTCCTGCGCCAAAAGCCGCAGCCAGAGATACTGGGCGACGTTGGTGTCTTGATACTCGTCCACCAGCATGTAGCGGAAGCGGTTTTGATAGTCGGCGAGCACGTCGGGGCTGGTGCGGAAGAGGCGGATGGGCTCGATCAGAAGGTCGCCGAAGTCGGCGGCGTTGAGGGCTTTGAGACGGTCGCGGTAGAGCGCGTAAAGGGCAACGCCTTGGCCTCTGGCGAACCAGGCGCCCTCGCTTTCGGGCACCTCTTCGGGGGTGAGGCCGCGGTTCTTCCACCCGTCAATGGCGCTCAACAGTTGGCGGGCGGGCCAGCGCTTTTCGTCAACATTTTCTGCGGACAGGACCTGTTTGGCGAGGCGGATTTGGTCGTCCGTGTCGAGGATGGTGAAGTCTGGGTTGAGACCCACAAGCTCAGCATGGCGGCGCAAAATGCGGGTGCCGATGGCATGGAAGGTGCCAAGCCAGGGCATTCCCTCCGCCTGGCCGCCCACCACCGCGGTGATGCGCTCTTTCATCTCCCGCGCGGCTTTGTTGGTGAAGGTGACGGCGAGGATCTGTGAGGGGCGCGCTTTGCCGAGCGCCAGAATGTGGGCAATCCGCGTGGTGAGGACGCGGGTTTTGCCTGTTCCCGCGCCGGCAAGGACGAGGACAGGGCCATCGGTGGTTTCCACCGCGCGGCGCTGCTCGGGGTTGAGCGCGTCGAGGTAGGCGGGAACCGGACGCGAGGCTGCCGCAGCGCGCGCCGAAATCGACACTGTTTCCATGGTTTGGCGTTTGGTCCCACTCATCACGATCACCTGATTCGCCCGACTTGTTACCTTAGAACAGATGCGCAACGAGCGCACCAGCGGGGCTTGCGTTTTGCCCGCGATCCCTTGGACGGCAGGTGCGCTATGATGTGGCGGGAGCGCTATGATGAGGCGGGTGCGTTATTGAGGTGGTCTGGGGTGCGGCGCGCCGGTGCGACAGGGATGCCTTGAGCGCGCCCCAGGCTTTGGCTTCGCGCGGGGTTTGCTGTCGCCTGGCGCGCAGCATCACAAGGTCGAGGCTCGCTTCAGGAAAGCTGAGCGCAGCGGGGACGGGAAGGAGCGTGCCGTCCGCAATGGCCGATGTGGCGAGCGACCGGGGCAGGAAGGCCACCCCGCTGCCGGCCATGCAGTGGCTCATCACCGCCGGCACAAAGGCGGACGAGGCAACGCGGTGGAATGCGCAAGGGGCAACGGGAAGGAGCGCGTCGTGAACAATTCTTCCCAGCGCGCCTGAGGGACAGAGCGCGACCAGCGGGACGCTGGCATCGGGCGCTTGGAGCGCGTCGAGCAACCGGCCTCGCGCGGCGGCTGGGCCGCCGATGTAAGCGCCCAACACATCCTCATCCACCACCTCATGGATGACGAGTTCATCGTCCACGTTGAGCCTGGCATCGGCAGCCTCAAGGTAAAGGGCGATGGAGGCTTGACCGATCATGACCGCCGTAAAGCAGTCCTCCCGGTCGGCCGCGCGTACTTCGAGGCTCGCGGGGCCCAGCGCGCCTTGGAGGTCTTCCATGACGTCGGGAAGATGCACCATCGCGATGGTGTGGATGGCGGCGATGGTGATCTCTTCGTCGCTGGGGCTGTTGTGGCGCAGCTCCCGCTCAAGGTTGGTGAGGGACCGGGCGATGGCCTCGATGTGGGGAAGGCTCTTGAGCAGCGGGTCGCTGGGCCGCGCGGGCCGTGCGTTTCGAGCGGCAAGCTCCACCCCTAGCGTATCTTCCAAGGCGCGGATGCGGCGTAGGAAGGCGGGCTGCGTCACATGCCGCTGCTCTGCGGCGGCCGTTAGCGAGGGCGAGCGGGCGAGCGCGATGAGGTCTTCCAGCGATCGTCGGTCCATGGGTCAGTCCGATCATGCAGGGTGTGCATGATAGGAGCGGAAAACGGCATTGGACCGCAAGTGAAGCCGGCGCTTAAATTTTCATCAAGAACAGAAAGGCAGCACAATGGACCTCACGGCGTTTCCTCGCGTGTCGCTGGCGCATTTGCCAACGCCCATCGAGCCCCTTCCCCGGTTGACGGAGGCGCTGGGCGGCCCGCAGATCCTGGTGAAGCGCGACGACTGCACGGGGCTCTCCACGGGCGGCAACAAAACGCGCAAGCTCGAGTATCTGATTGGCGCGGCGCTGGCCGAAGGCGCTGACATGGTGATCACCCACGGGGCGACCCAGTCGAACCACGTGCGCCAGACGGCGGCCGCTGCCGCAAAGCACCGCCTTAAATGCCACGTGCTGCTCGAAAACCGGATCGGCTCCAACGACCCGGAGTATCTTTATAACGGCAATGTCTTGTTTGCTGAGATGCACGGCGCCACCACAGAGCATGTGGCGCCGCAGCCCGACATGAACGCAGCGCTGGCTGAAACCGGCGAGCGCCTGCGCAGCGAGGGTCACAAGGTTTATGTGATCCCGGGTGGCGGGTCTTCGCCAACGGGTGCGCTCGGCTATGTGCGCGCGGCGCTCGAACTCACCAACCAGATGGCCGAGCAGGACATCAAGTGCCGGCACATGTTTGCAGGCTCGGGCAGCGCGGGGACGCACGCAGGGCTCATTGCGGGGCTGACGGCCGTGTCATCGGAAATTGCCGTCCACGGGGTTTGTGTGCGCACGCCCAGCGAAAAGCAGGACAAAAACGTGCTCGCGCTGGCGAACCGCACCGTGGAGACCCTCAACGTGGCGGACGTGGACCCCGCGCGCATTGAGACCGATGATGAGCACATTGGCGAGGGCTACGGCATTCCAGGGCCGGACACCTTGGAGGCCATCGACATGTTGGCGCGCCTTGATGGGATCCTGCTCGACCCTGTCTATACCGGGAAAGTGATGGCGGGGCTCATCAAGCAGGTGCGGGCCGGTCGGTTCGATAAGGGAGAAACGGTCCTCTTCTTGCACACAGGAGGCGCTGCTGCGCTGCCGGCCTATGCTGGCGCGGTGCGCCCACAAACGTCACCGGCCGCCTAACCTTAGGTGATCAAGAGCTTTGGGTCTGCGGCTTCTGATGGAA
This sequence comes from Pseudomonadota bacterium, assembly GCA_038745295.1. Lineage (GTDB taxonomy): Bacteria > Pseudomonadota > Alphaproteobacteria > Rhizobiales > Amorphaceae > Acuticoccus. The sequence goes on from JBCDLN010000108.1 coordinate 5,352, forward strand.
GACGCTGGCCCGATACATGGGATGAGAGAGAGGGAGACCGAACGATGAGGACATTTTGGACGGGCGCGGTGCTGTCTGCCGGCCTGATGCTTGCCCCCGCGGCGGCCTTTGCCGATGCGGGTGACAGCCCTGTCTTGCAGCGGATCGATGAGCGCGGCGTGGTCAATGTGGGCCACCGCGAAACCTCGATCCCCTTTGCGTTTCTCGACGAGAGCGGCACGCCCATCGGCTACACCATCGATGTGTGCATGAAGATCGTCGAAAAGATCGGCGAAGAATTGGGGCGGGACGATCTTGAGGTGAACCTTGTTCCCGTCACCGGTCAAACCCGGATCGCGCTGATGGCGAACGGCACCATCGACCTTGAGTGCGGGTCGACCACCAACAACCTCACCCGGCAGCGTCAGGTGGCGTACCTGCCCACCACCTTCATCACCGGCACCAAGATTGCTGTGGGTGCGGGGAGCGATGCCACATCCATCGACGAGATGGAGGGGATGATCTTGGGTGTGTCGTCAGGCACCACCAACGAAAAGGCCATCAAAGCCTACATCGAAGACAAAGGCCTCGATATCCGCATCCAAGAATTCAAGGACCATGCGCAGGCTTGGCTTGCGATGGAAACGGAGCGGATTGACGGTTACGGCTCTGACGATGTCTTGCTCTTTGGCCTGATTTCGAAGGCGAAGGCGCCGGACGATTGGAAGGTTGTGGGCGAATACATGTCGTTCGACCCTTATGCGATCATGGTGCCGCGCAACGATTCCACCTTCCAGCGCCTGGGCACCTCCGTGCTGGCGGAGCTGATGCGCACCGGCGAAATGGAAGAGATGTACAATAAGTGGTTCGATCCTGGGCCCACCAATATTGCCATGCCCATGACCGATACCTTGAAAACGGCATTCCAAATCCAGGCCCTGCCGGAATAAGACCAAAGGAGCGCCCCAATGAACTACAACTGGGATTGGGGCGTTCTCTTCCGTGACCCACACTTAGGGTGGCTCTTTGAAGGGATCGCCTGGACGCTTGGGGTGGCTCTTGCTGCCTGGGTGATCGCCTTCTCGCTCGGCTGTGTGCTGGGCATCATGCGCACCACAACGAGCCCGATTTTGCGGGGGATCGCGACGGCCTACGTCGAACTCTTCCGCAACATCCCTCTTCTGGTGCACTTCTTCTTGTGGTTCTTTGTGGTGCCCGAATTGCTGCCGCGCGAGGCGGGCATGTGGGTGAAGCGGGAAATGCCGCTCCCCTCCTTCACCACGGCGGTGGTGGCGTTGGGCCTCTACACAGCCTCGCGGGTGTGCGAGCAGGTGCGCGCCGGGATCGAAGCTGTCGGCCGCGGCCAGCGCAACGCCGGGCGCGCCATGGGCTTTACCGAGTGGCAAACCTACCGCTACGTGCTGCTCCCGGTGGCGTTCCGCATCGTCATCCCCCCGCTCACCAGCGAATTCTTGACCATCTTCAAGAACTCATCCCTCGCCCTCACCATCGGCGTCATCGAGCTGACGGCTGTGACGCGGCGGATTGAAGAATACACCTTCCAAGGGTTTGAAGCCTTCACGGCGGCGACGGTGATTTATAGCGTCATCACGCTCACGGTGATTACGCTGATGCGGCGTGTGGAGCGGCGCATGGAGCTTCCTGGTATGGGAGGCAAACGCTGATGGGCGACTTTGATGGCGATGTGATCCTGCGCAACCTTCCGCTTTTGTGGGAGGGAATGCAGCTCACCTTGCTCCTCACGCTGCTCGCCATGGTGGGCGGGATTGTTTTGGGAACGCTGTTGGCGCTGGCGCGGCTTTCAGGGTTTGGGCCGCTCTCGTTCGTGGCAACGAGCTACATCAACTTCTTCCGCTCGCTGCCGCTGATTTTGGTGATCTTTTGGTTTTACTTCCTGGTGCCACTGGCGCTGGGGCGGCCTGTGGGCGGGTTTTACTCTGTCCTCATCGCCTTCACTCTTTTTGAGGCGGCCTACTATGCTGAGATTATCCGTGCGGGGATCATCTCCGTGGGGCGCGGGCAGGTGGCGGCGGCACGGGCGCTGGGGATGCGATACCATCAGGTGATGGGCGATGTGGTGCTCCCCCAGGCCTTCCGCGCCATGACGCCGCTTCTTCTCACCCAAGGGATTATCCTCTTCCAGGACACCTCGCTCGTCTACGTGGTGGGCCTGCGCGACTTCTTGACGACAGCTGAGCTGATCGCCAGCCGCGATGGGCGGCTTGTGGAAATGTTCTTGTTTGTGGCGGGCACGTACTTCGTGATCTGCTTCCTTGCTTCGCGGGGCGTGCGCGTTCTGCAACGACGGATGGCGAAATGATCGTCTTTGAAGATGTGTCCAAGTGGTATGGCGAGTTTCAGGTCCTGAAGGACTGCACCACCACCGTGGAAAAGGGCGAGGTGGTGGTGGTGTGCGGGCCTTCGGGCTCGGGCAAATCCACGCTGATCAAGTGCGCCAACGGGCTTGAGCCCTACCAAAAGGGCAAGCTCATCGTGGATGGGATTGAGGTGGGGGCAAAGCGCACGAACCTGCCGGCTCTGCGCGCCAAAATCGGCATGGTGTTCCAAAGCTTTGAGCTTTTCCCGCACTTGAGCGCGACGGAGAACATCACCCTTGCGCAGGTGCGCGTGCTAAAGCGCGATGAGGCGGCGGCCAAAGAAAAAGCGGCGGCTCTGTTGGAGCGGGTGGGGCTCTCGGCCCATGCCGAAAAGCACCCCTCGCAGCTTTCAGGCGGGCAGCAGCAGCGGGTGGCGATCGCGCGTGCGCTCGCGATGGACCCTGTGGCGATGCTCTTTGATGAGCCCACCTCGGCGCTTGATCCTGAGATGATCAACGAAGTGCTCGACGTGATGGTGGAGCTTGCCCGCGAAGGGATGACGATGATTGTCGTCACCCACGAGATGGGGTTTGCGCGCAAGGTGGCCGACCGCGTGATCTTTATGGACGAAGGTCTCATTGTGGAAGACGCGCAAAAGGATGAATTCTTCGGCACGCCGCGCTCAGAACGCGCGCAGGCGTTCTTGTCGAAGATCTTGCACCACTAGCGCTTAGAACGATTACATGCCGTTAGTCGTTACGCGCGCTCTTTCGGACCTTCATTGGCGTTGACCGTTTTAGTTCAAACCTATATGGTCTTTGATGCGAAGGTAAGAGCGGTTTGGTTTGCATGTCCAAATTCAAAATCGGCGCTCAATAGTATTGATTAAGTATTGAAATATAAGCGAGGTAAGGTTTTTATGTCTCTTTCGAAGTACCATATGGGAATATTTCGCGATGCGTCTCAGCCGGGAGGGCGAGTCGTTCGCGGGTCGCTGAACCCACTTTGGGCGGGTGATTACAATAATAGAAAGCCTAAGCGGGAAAATGTTCCATCTGCGCTCAGTAAAGTCATTAGTTTCATCGATGGCGATGCGGATATGCAGCTATTGAGCGAGATAAACGAGGCTTATCAGACCCTTGCTTGGGATGATTTTGAAGCGCTCATGAAACTTTCGGAAACTGAACTGCACGTGAAGGTCTCGAAGGTCTTGTTTATCTATGATGATGCGCCTGTATGGGGGCAATTGGGTCCTTATTGGGATGCAATAAAACCAGAGAGCTAAGCCGCCAAACAATTACTATAAACGGGTGGTTTCCCGTCAGTTGGAAGACTGAGTTGCGAGGGACTGGCGGGCGCTTTGGTGGAGGAGGGCGTGGCGCTCTGCAAGGGCGTTGACGTCCGTTGCGTAACCGCCGCCGATGACGCCTGCAAGAGGCAGCCCCCATTGCCGCACGCGTTCAATGACCCGGCGGTCCCGCGCGGCAATGCCGTCATTGGTCAGCGCGAGGCGGCCGAGCCGATCATCACGATGGGGGTCGACGCCAGCGTTATAAAAGACAATGTCTGCCGGGAAGATGGACGCTTTGTCCAAGGTGTCGTCAAGTATTGAAAGATAAACATCGTCCTCCACACCGTCTTGGAGCGGAACATCAAGGGTGGAGACCGCTTTGCGTGTTGGATAGTTGGCGGCACCATGGATGGAGATGGTGGCAACGGTTGGATCGTTCTCAAAAATGCGGGCTGTGCCGTCTCCCTGGTGGACGTCGCAGTCAATGACGAGAGCGTTTTGGATGGTTGCGTCTGCCTGCAGCACCTTGATGGCGACGGCCACATCGTTGAAGACACAAAAGCCGGCGCCTTGTTCCTTGCGGGCGTGATGGCTGCCGCCGGCCGTATTGCAGGCGATGCCGTGCTCTAGCGCGAGGCGCGCGGTCAGGGTTGTGCCGGCGCAGGCGGTGCGCGCGCGTAATGCCACTTCTTGGGTCATGGGAAAGCCAATCTCCCGGGCGACTTTGCGCGGCACAGTCTGGCTGAACACCTGGTCCACATACTCCTGTGTATGCGCCAGGGTGATCCATTCCTCTGGTGCGGGCGTTGGGTTGTGAAAGGGGGCGAACCCATCGTCTTTCAACCGCTTGGCAAGCGCGCCGAACTTGCCCATCGGGAACCGATGATCTTGTGGCAGGGGTGCTTGGTAGTTGGGGTTGTGAACGACGGGAAGCACTGTGGGACCTTTTCGCGGTGCAACCCCCGCATAGGATGGACCAAACGGCTGCACGGGTGAATGACAGGCACAGTCCGGCACTGGGCTCGTGAGAGCAAGTGGACCGGACCGGGCTCAGCCTTTATGTCGCGGCCATGTGCCAGCTTCGCTATGATGTTGCCGGCTCTGGGTGGTTTGGGCAGTGTCCTGCGGAGGGGGCGTGAGATGACACAAGACGATGAGCCGCGTTTTGAAGTGGTGGCGCCGATCTTTCTGGTATCCGATGTCCCCCGGGCGCGGGCCTATTACAGTGAGGCGCTGGCGTTCAAGGTTGGGTTTGAGTGGGCCGATGCTGATGATGAGCCCGTGCGCTACTTGATTGTCCAGGCCGGCAAGGTAGAGGTGCACTTGACCAAAGCTGAAGCGGTGACCCCAAGATTTGCCTACATCTTTGTGGACGGGGTGGGTGACTATTATGACACCGTGACCCGCCGCGGGGCTGAGATCCCCGAAAAACTCAACGACAAACCCTGGAACATGCGAGAGTTTGCAGCGCGCGACCCAGATGGCAATGTGTTGATCTTTGGCGAGCACCTGTCACGGCTCAGCACACCGGGCAGCTAAGGGCAATAAACGGTCCTGTTGGTCTGATAAGGGCATTGGAACGATAAGCGCTGAACGCGTCTTTCAAGAACACGGTAAGGGTTACGGTATTGGCGGCTTGGATTGAAGATGCGCAGATACTCGCCGCTCAAAAAGAACTGGCGAGTGCAAAGGACTCCATACTTCTCATCACGCGCGATGTTGAAGCTTATCTTGACCCCGCCAATACGCACTCCAGCGCGTTGGTGGCGCCCAAGGGGTTTGGCAAGACCCTCATTTTGAAGCTAAAGCGCGTTCTCATCCAGAACGACAACTTTAGGACGCTCCCGAAAGGCGTGATTGTGGATCGGCCAAAAGACCGGCCGCCCATTTTGTCCAAAGACATTATTGCTGTTTTGGAAGACAGCGGCGCGTGGGAGACCATATGGCAGATTTCGATGGCCCTGGCGGTCCTGAAGGGGTACCGCGACGACCAGGAAGCGCGTGACCACTTAAGCGTGATTGCAGAGCATTTTACCGATGTTCCTGTGGTCAACAATATTTTGAAGAACCCTTATATTGAGTCTCCCTTCGAAATTGTTCATTCCATCATCAGTGCCTCTCGGTCGAGCTTCTTCTCGATATTGAACAGCGCATCGATTGTTACTGCAGCCTTTGCGCGATTTACCAGGCCCACTGCGCTCTTTATCGATAATATCGATGAATATTTGGAGCACTACATTTCCAATCGCATGTACGAGCGGTCTGTTTTTAGCCGGCAATACATCGAGCTTTGGCACAATGGGCAGGTGGGGGCGCTCTTGGCGTTAAGGCGCCTCAACGGGATCAATCCCCATGTGAAGGTGTTCTTGTCCATCCGCAAAGAGGCGTTCCAGTACGCTGCTAAGAACGAAGTCTCTTTTGCCAATTTACGCGCCTTCACCCACGAGTTGCGCTACAATCGAGACGATATTCGCAACATCATCAAAAACAATATTTTGGCGGAGCCCAAAAGTAACCTTTGTGATCCGCGGCAATTGGAGCGGCGCAACGTTGACCCGGTGACGGCTGCGGTCGAGGCGTTTCTGGGACAAGGCGCGTTTTACGTCTCCAACGTGGGAACGGGGCA
>JBCDLN010000109.1:0-11558 GCA_038745295.1 Pseudomonadota bacterium
GGGCCTCGTCGCGCTCGAGTTCCATGAAAGGGATGAGATGGGCGACGGCCCTCAAGGCCATGGGCCTCCCGCCCGGCGCCGAGATGTACAATGGCACGGTGAGGCGCCCCTTCTCACCATGCAGGGAATGGCCCCTTGCTGCTGGAGAAGCTGATCGTCAAGGGGGTGCCCTTTTGCCCGCACCAAGGTCGTGATGGCAACCGTCAAGGGCGACGTGCACGACATTGGCAAGAACATTGTCGGCGTTGTTCTTCAGTGTAACAACTACGAGGTTATCGACCTTGGGGTGATGGTCCCCGCCTCCAAGATCCTCGACACAGCGCGGTCAGAAAGCGTCGATATCATAGGGCTTTCCGGTCTGATCACGCCATCGCTCGATGAGATGTGCCATGTGGCGGCTGAGATGGAGCGCACCGGCTTTGAGGTGCCGCTTCTGATTGGCGGGGCCACCACCTCCAAGGTGCATACCGCGGTGAAGATCCACCCCAATTATTCGCGCGGCCAGGTGGTTTACGTGACCGATGCCTCAAGAGCGGTTGGGGTGTGCTCGCGGCTCTTATCAGACCGCGCAGCCTATGAGCGCGAGGTGGCGGCCGAGTACACTGCCGTTGCAGCCAGCTACTTGCGCGGCCAGGGAGAAAAGACCCGCGTGGCGCTGGCCGACGCCCGCGCCAACCGGCACGCCATCGATTGGGCTGCAGTGACGCCGCCGGCGCCCAATCATCTGGGCCTCAGGTCGCTCTCTATCCCGCTCGAAACACTCGTCCCCTTCATCGATTGGACGCCATTCTTCTCCGCTTGGGAGATCAAAGGCGCCTACCCACGCGTCCTGTCCGACGAGCGCTATGGCGAGGCCGCCCGCAGCCTCTTTGCCGATGCGCAGGCGATGCTCAGCGACATGGTGCGCGAAAAATGGTTGACGGCCAAAGGGGTGATCGGCCTATGGCCCGCCCAGGCCGATGGCGATGACATCATCGTCTATGGTGAAGACGGCAAGCCCCTCACCCGCCTTCACACACTGCGCCAACAGATGGTCCGCGATGGCTCACGCGCCAACGTGGCCCTGTCTGACTTTGTGGCGCCTGTGGGCGGCCCGGCGGACTATATTGGCGGCTTCTGCGTCACCGCAGGGCTTGGCGAAGAAGAGGTCGCCGCTCGGTTCGACGCCGCGCATGACGACTATGGCAAGATCTTATCCCAAGCGCTCGCCGACCGGCTCGCGGAGGCCTTCGCCGAGTACGCTCACCGGTTGATCCGGCGGGAGATTTGGGGCTATGCGGCCGACGAAGACTTCACCCCCGAAGAGCTGATTTCAGAAGCCTACCAAGGCATTCGGCCGGCCCCAGGCTACCCCGCGCAGCCCGACCATACCGAAAAGCACACCCTCTTCGACCTTTTGGAGGCGGAGGCCCGCACCGGCGTCTCCCTCACCGAAAGCTGCGCCATGTGGCCCGCGTCATCCGTGTCGGGGCTTTACTTCTCCCACCCTGAAAGCTTCTATTTCGGACTTGGAAAAATAGAGCGCGACCAGGTGGAAGATTACGCGCGGCGCAAAGGGTGGACTGTGGACGAGGCTGAGCGCTGGCTGGCGCCTGTGCTCAACTATCGCCCGGCAGAGTACCTCGTCGCCGCCTAATTCCCCCTCGCGCGCCGGGGAGGAAACGTCATGCGGATTGTTCTAGCGGCGGCCGCCATCAGCGTGGTGGCCATGGAAGCGTCGGCCCAATCATCCTGCGGAAGCTATGATTTTGCCGGCCCGTTCTTGGAAGCGTTCACCGCCGGCGCGCCATTTGAAGGGGCAGGTCAGGCGGCAGAAACAATCACGACGCTTGCCGATGGCGTCTGCCACCAAGACATTCTCCTCACCAGCATGAAAGACGTCTATGGCGATGTGGTCGGCTATAAAGCGGCCGCCACGTCTGCAGGGGCGCAAAAACAACTTGGGCTCGACGGACCTGTTCTTGGGGTATTTTTTGAAGAGATGCTGTTGCCCGATGGAAGTACCATCGCTGTCGATGATGGCGCACGGCTAATCTTTGAGCTTGACCTTCTGGTCCGCGTGGCCGACCCCGCCCTTGCCGATGCCACCACGCAAGATGAAGCGTTGAGCGGCATTGATGCAGTGATCCCCTTCATCGAGCTGGGGGATTTGATGGCCGCCAAAGGCGCTGCCATCACAGGCCCGTTGGTTCAAGCGATGAACGCAGGCGCCCGGTTTGGTGTCATGGGATCACCCGTTGCAATCGATGGGCTGACCGCAGAAACGTTTGCCGCATCCACGGGCGTCCTTACCAAAGACGGCGCCGTGGTGGCCGAAGCTCCCGCCACAGCGCTCCTTGGCCACCCGTTGGATGCAGTCCTTTGGATTGCGGCTGCCACAAAGGCGCGGGGCATGGAGCTCAAGGCCGGCGATCTTCTCAGCCTTGGGAGCTTAGGCCGCTTCCAGCTTGCAACGCCAGGCGAGGTTGTTGCGAGCTACACCTTTGGCGGCGAAGACGCATCGGTCTCTGCAACGCTGGAATAGGCCCGCTGGGGTTGTTCTTTGAGGGGGCGAGCATTCCCCTCGCGCCTCATGCTGCGCGCAATGCTCTACGCGGCCAACGTCTATGGCTGAGACGCTTTGGGGGCCGGCGGCGGCGCGTCATAACCCAGCACCTCATACAAGAACCACTCGCGGGAGATGATGCGTTGGCGCGCATCATCGTCCGCCACAAATTCCTGATCCGCCGTCGTATTGATGCGGGTCGCACCGGCGCTCAGTTCAGCAAGCGCAGCGGCTTTATCTTTCAGAAATGGGGCGAGCGTCCCCGTGCATAAGCCCATCAGGTCAGCGTTGAGCCGCTCTTGGTAAATCACCTCGCCATAAAGGCGATGCTCGGTGAAAATGCGGCGCACATCGTCAACATTCTCCATCTGCGGCCAGAGGGTCTTCGGGTTTGGCAGCGCTAGGCGCAGAAATCGATAGGTCTGAAAGCCAAACAGCAAAGCGGCATGCTGCGGATAGTTCGCGTTCAAGATAGTGTGGTGAGCGGGGTCCAACACAAACCGCAGCCAGGTGGAAAAGCCCTCATCTCCCCCGCAATAAAGGGCAGCATCGTCCACCTGCGGGTTTTGCCGAAGCCGTTTTGACACCCCACCCGACCGCTCCAACCCATAGCGGTAAAGGCTCTGATACTGCGCATAAGGGTCTCTTACGGAGATGAAGAAGGCCTTGCCGTTGAGAGACTTCAGGTTGTTGATCGCGGCGTGTTTGGCGAATTTCAGGGCAGGCGATGCCATATGCCGGGCCAAGAAATCGGAGATGAAAGTTGACCCGGTCTTTTGGACATCGAGGTAGCACACAGGGCCAAAATCATGCATCGGTCGGCACTCCCACGCGCACGCCGTCTCATTGTCACCGCTGAGAGCGGCCGAAACCAGTTTAAATTTTTCGAAGAGCCACTTCTGTGATTGTGTGGTCTGGCCCTTTTCGTAAGATCAGGTCAGCGCGCATTTTGGTCGGGTCAATGTTTTCGCGCAGGTTTTTGAGGTTAATTCGGCGCCAAAGGCCCCGCGCCACGTCTTCGGCCTGCGTGTCGGAAAGATGGGCATACTTGTTGAAGTAAGACCGCGGGTCGGTAAAGCGCTTCTCCTGCAGACGCTTGAAGCGCGTCACGTACCAATGCTCAAGATCACTTTCGTCCGCATCAAGGTAGATGGAAAAGTCGAAAAAGTCGGACACGAAGGGCACCCGCGGCCGCTCCTGCTTCAGCCGCGTCGTCTGGAGGACATTGAGACCTTCCACAATCAACACGTCCGGCTGGTGCACTTCGGCGAACTTATCGGGCACCCGATCGTAGGTGAGGTGGGAGTAGACGGGCGCGATAACATCGGGGTGACCCGCTTTAATATCGCGCAGGAAGTTGATCAGCGAAATGACATCATAGGACTCAGGAAAGCCTTTCCGCTCCATAAGGTTTTCTGCCTCAAGCGTCGCATTGGGCCACAAGAAGCCATCGGTGGTGATGAGTTCCACTTTGGGCGAACTGGGCCAGCGCTGCATGAGGGCCTGCAAAATTCGGGCGGTGGTGGTTTTGCCCACCGCCACAGATCCCGCAATCCCAATGATGAAGGGGACAGCAGCGTCTTTTTTGCCCAGGAACGTGTGCGTGGCTTGGTGGAGCCCTTGGGTCGCCGTGACATAGTACGTGAGAAGGCGCGAGACAGGCAGATAAATGGTCTCCACCTGTTCGGGTTCGACCCTGTCGTTAAAACCCTGCAGCGAGACAATCTCATCCACCGACAGTGGCATCGGGTGCTCAGCCCTCAGCCGCGCCCACTCCTCTTCCAGGAAAACGTGGAATGGGCCCAGCTCATCCTCACCGGGATGGCGCACTTTAGTGTCGGCAACTTCGGACTTGGTGACCTTAGCGTCCATGGCTCAGCGTCTTTTGCGGCAGTTCAAGTGGACGGGCGGCTTGCCTTCTCGGCAAGGCCCGATTGTTGGGTCCGCCCTTCAAGCTCCCCCACAACGTCAGCAAGGCAAAGGTCGGACACATTCAGAAGCACCAGGAGATGGTAGAGCGTATCGGCAGCCTCCGCGGTGAGGGCGGCTCGATCGCGCTGGACGGCGGCGATCACGGTTTCCACCGCCTCCTCGCCGAACTTTTCAGCGCATTTGTCGATCCCCTTGGCCGCCAGCTTGCGCGTGTAGGAGGCCGCCTCAGGATCGGCAAGGCGCGATGCAATGATGGCGTCCAGTCTATCAAGCGAAAACTCAGTCATCGAAGGGGCCGTGCGGGTTGTCATCAAGGCGCATGGGGATGCCTGCGGCCGCCATATGGGACTTTGCTTCACCAATGGTAAAGGTGCCGAAGTGGAAGATGGAGGCCGCCAGCACGGCTTCGGCGTGCCCGTCGGTGACAGCCTCCACCAGATGGTCAAGCGTTCCAGCACCACCTGAGGCGATGACTGGGACCGGTACGGCGTCGGCGATGGCGCAGGTGAGGTCGGTGTCAAACCCGGCCTTGGTCCCATCAGCATCCATGGAGGTGAGGAGGATTTCACCCGCCCCCAGTGACGTCACGTCCTGAGCGAACTCGACCGCGTCAATGCCGGTGGGCTGTCGGCCGCCGTGGGTAAAGATCTCCCAGCGGCCAGGAGCGACACGCTTGGCGTCAATGGCGACGACAATGCACTGTGCGCCGAATTTTTCCGCCGCAGCGCCCACAAAGGCCCGGTCACGCACAGCTGCGGTATTGATGGAGACCTTGTCCGCCCCGGCAAGGAGGAGGTTGCGGATATCGTCGGTGGTGCGCACGCCGCCGCCCACGGTGAGCGGCATAAAACAACGCTCTGCCGTGCGCTTGACCACATCAAACAAAATCGAGCGCTCTTCGTGACTGGCGGTGATATCGAGGAAGGTGAGTTCATCTGCTCCCGCTTCATCATAGGCGGCAGCAGCCTCAACAGGATCGCCCGCATCGCGCAGGTTCTCAAACTGCACGCCTTTGACGACCCGCCCACCAGCAACATCAAGACACGGTATGAGGCGCTTTTTCAGCACGACCGGGCAGGCTCCTCTATGGCGGCAAGGGCCACGCGGGGGTTGAGCCGCCCGTCGTAAAGGGCACGGCCGATGATGGCGCCCTCCAAGACCGATGCCTCACGGGTGGTGAGGCGGGCAATATCATCCATGCCCGAAAATCCGCCGGATGCGATGACCGGGGTGCTGATCGCGCCGGCAAGGGCAAGCGTTTCGTCAAGGTTGAGGCCGGACAGCATTCCATCGCGGCCAATGTCGGTATGAACGATGGCAGCAACGCCAGCGTCTTCATAGCGCTTGGCAAGGGCGGTGACATCAAGCTCGGTGGCATCAGCCCAGCCCGACACGGCGACCTGGCCGCCCCGGGCATCGATCCCCACCACAATCTTGTCGGGGAAGGCCTTTGCCGCTTCGCGCACAAGGTCAGGATCGCGCGCGGCAACTGTTCCCAAAATCACGCGGGTGACCCCTCGGGCGAGCCACGTTTCGATGGCATTGAGCGAGCGGATCCCTCCACCAAGCTGCACCGGCTTGTCCGTCGCGCTTAAGATGGCGTCGACGGCATCAGCATTGCGGCTTTCCCCAGCAAAGGCGCCGTTTAAATCCACCACGTGGAGCCAGTGAAAGCCATGCGCAGCAAATTGCGCCGCCGCATTGGCCGGGCTGTCGTTAAAGACGGTGGCGCTATCCATCTCGCCCTGTTTGAGGCGCACGCAACGGCCGTCTTTCAAGTCGATGGCGGGAAAGAGGATCATGGCGCCCAGCTCAGGAAATTCTCTATGAGTTTGAGCCCCAGTTTTTGGCTCTTTTCAGGGTGGAATTGCGTGCCGACGATGTTGTCCCTGCCGACAATGGCCGCAAAAGGCTCGCCATGGTCGGAGCGGGCAATGATGGGGGCATCCCCCTCAGGCTCAATCACGTAGGAGTGGACGAAATAGGCGTGCCAACCATCGGCACCTGTGGGGATGCCTTCAAGCACCGGGTGGGGGTGGACGCTTTCAAGGAGGTTCCAGCCCATGTGGGGAATTTTAAGCTTCGGATCAGTGGGTTGGAGCCGCCGCACATCGCCCTTGATCCAATCGAGGCCCAGCGTCACCTGATGCTCCAGCCCGCGCGTTGCAAAGAGCTGCATTCCAACGCAAACGCCCAGCATCGGCACCCCGCGGAAGTTCACCGCGTGGTCGATGGCATCAATCATCCCATCGCGGGCTGAAAGGCCCTCTTTGCAGTCCGCAAAAGCTCCCACACCAGGCAGTACGATGCGCTCCGCACAGGCCACCTGGTCAGGGTCGTCGCTCACAACAATGGGAACCACGCAGCCGGCTTCTTGCGCAGCGCGGGAAAAGGCTTTTTCGGCCGACCGGAGATTGCCCGACCCGTAGTCGATGATGACAACGCTCACCCGCGCCCTCCTGAGCTTGGGCCACGATCACGCCCAAGCCCTTGCGGGAAGAGCCCGACGACTGGTGGCGAGGTCGCCCCCAAGACACTTGGTCCGCTAGGCGCACTGGGCATTTGGAAGGGGGTTTGGGCTGCGTACGGAAGAGGCGGCGGCGTTGTCCTTGCCGCTGGGGCGGTCCGGGCAACATCGCCGCCGAGCCGTTCGGTGAAATAGCGCTTCTCAGCGTTAATTTTGCGCTGCGCGTCGACCACCCCCATCATCCGCCATCCGCGGCGCGCCAACGCCCACCGATGGAGCCCCGCGGCCTCAAACCCGAACCACAGCGACAGCACAACGCCCACTGCGAACGATGCATTGTCCGGCAGATAAAGCGCCGCCGCAGCGTTGAGCCCGCCCACAATCGCAACGAAAAGGATCAGCACCACCACCATGCCGCGCGCCAACAGCCATAGGGGCGCAAACAAGAACGCGAGCCAATGGAACCCATCGCGCACCATGACAGCACGCACGATCTTATCCTCGCCGAACTTATCGTGCTCCCAGACGGTGTAGGTTGCCATGACCCCTCCTTTCTTGTTGCTGCGTTGCCCCGCTCTGCCTCAAAACACGCCCCAAACGTCCCCGTGGCTAAAGGGTGCCCTTAGTGGACGGCACCGCGCCGCCGGGCGCTTTGACCGCCACCGCAGCCCCTAGGGTGCGCGCCACAGCCTTGAAACAGCTTTCCGCCACGTGGTGATCGTTGTCGCCATAAAGGGTTTCGATGTGAAGCGTCATCCGCGCATTCATGGCCAGCGCTGTGAAGAATTCGCGCACCAGCTGCGTATCGAAGGTACCGATTTTGTCTGCCTTGAAGGTTGTCCGAAAAACCAAGAAGGCGCGGCCCGAAATGTCGAGCGCGGCGCGGGTCAGCGCCTCGTCCATGGGCAAATGGCAGTCGGCATAACGGGCGATGCCGCGCTTGTCGCCCAGCGCTGTGCGGATCGCTTCGCCCAGCGCAATCCCCACATCCTCCACCGTGTGGTGATCATCGATGTGGGTGTCGCCTTTGGCTTCAACCGTCATGGCAATGCCGGAGTGGCGGGCAAGCTGGTCAAGCATATGATCAAAGAAGCCGACACCGGTCGCAATCCGGCTGTCGCCACCGTCAAGGTCAACGGTGACGTGGATCTCGGTTTCATTGGTGGTGCGCGCCACCGTGGCGCGGCGGGTCTCAAGGCGTGTCATCACGGGCGTTTCATAAGCCAGGCGGGTTTTGGTGTCAGCCTGAATTTACTCTCCAGCGCGCTGATGTATGGTGCGCGCCATGCCCTTCACCACTCCTCAGAGCCGGCTCATCCTGCCGCTTGACACCACAGATGCCGCCCACGCCCGGGCGCTTGTGACAGCGACGGACGGGCTTGTGGGGGTCTATAAAATCGGCCTTGAGTTTGTGATGGCAGGCGGGCTCAGCTTTGCGCAGGCGCTGGCGGGCGAGGGGCGCAGCGTGTTCCTCGATATGAAACTGCTCGACATTGAAAACACTGTGGAGGGGGCAGTGCGAGGCGCGGGAGCGCTTGGCGCCGACTATGTGACCGTCCACGCCTACCCCCAGGGGCTTCAAGCCGCCGTCAGGGTCCGGCCTGAGGGGCTTCAGATCATCGCCGTCACCGTCCTCACCTCCCTTGATAATGACGATCTTGCCCGCGCCGGGTATCAGAGCGATGCGGCATCGCTTGTGGCCTTAAGGATCGCTGAAGCGGCGGCCATCGGCGTCGATTGCATCGTGTGCTCGCCTGAGGAAGCCGCCGTTGCCCACGCCTCTGGGCTGACCGTCATCACACCCGGGGTTCGGCTTGAAGGGGATGCTGTTGGCGATCAAAAGCGGGTGGCGACCCCGCAGCAGGCCATCATGAATGGAGCGGACGCTGTTGTGGTGGGCCGGCCCATTACCCAGGCGCCAGACCCGCGTGCTGCGGCCGAACGGGTGGTTGCGGCCATCGCCGAAGGGCTCCACATGCGAGAAGCGGCCGCCGGCGTAGCCCCGGTTTAAGGCGGCACGTTCGGCCTCCAACCCAACCCATAGGTCCCCTATGCGCATCCTTATTGCCGCTGTCATCGCCTTGATGGTCTCAGGTGCGCGGGCTGAGCCCGTCACCATTGTTGCGCTGGGCGACAGCCTCACAGCGGGGTACCTTCTGGCGCCGGATGCAGGCTTTCCGGCCCAGCTGGAGCGCGCGCTCCAAGCGGACGGTCTTGATGTGGTGGTGAACGATGCCGGCGTCTCAGGTGACACGACCTCTGGCGGGCTTTCCAGGCTTGACTGGTCGGTGGGTCCGGAGGCGGATGCTGTCATCGTAGCGCTGGGCGGCAATGATGCTCTTCGCGGCCTTGCGCCGGAAACAACGCGCCAAAACCTCACCGCGATCCTCGATCGGCTCGAAGCGCGAGGCCTTCCGGTCCTCCTTGCGGGAATGCTTGCCCCCGTCAATCTCGGGCCCGGCTATGGCGCTGAGTTTGCCGGCGTTTTTGAGGACCTCTCCACGCGCGACATTGTCTATTACCCGTTCTTCTTGGAAGGGGTCGCGGCCGACCCGTCCCTCAACCTGCCCGATGGCATTCACCCCACCGAAGAAGGGATTGCGGTGATGGTGGACAACATCATGCCCGATGTGAAAGCGCTGGTGGCACGGGTGGAAGCCCAACACAACGGTGCTCAGGAATGATGGTCACCCCCCTTGCGCGACGCCTTGCCATCGTCACGGCCATTGTGGCGTTCGTGGCGCTGTTTATCCGCTACTCGCTCACCATCTCCATCAAGATTGACGAAGGCGGCACTGTCCTTGACGGTCTTTGGGAGCTTGCCCGCTTTTACACCGTCTGGATGAACACGGCCGTTTTCATCCTCGTCCTGGGCGTGGCGATTGCACCAGCATCGCGGTTCGGGCGGCCGCGGGCATGGCTCCTTATCTTGCCGTCGATCATCGTGGTGGGCGTGGTGTTTTATGCGCTTCTGGCCGACCGGGCGCATCCACGCGGGAGCGCTGCGTGGCTGGCGGAGCATCTCCTTCACGCCGCGGTGCCAATCCTGTCCGTCATTACCTTTTTGGCCATGACCCATGGGTTGATGCGGTGGGGTCAGCTTGGTTGGGGGATCATTTTGGGCGCCACCTACGGCATTTACCTCATTGCCCGCGGCGCGCTGGAGGGCGACTATCCCTATTGGTTCGTGAACATTCCGCAGCTTGGTATCTGGGGTTCGATCCAAAGCGCGGTCATGCTCATGGGGACGTTCGCCCTTGTGACCGCGCTGGTGATCGGGACCGATAAGTTGCTCGGCCTGTCAAAGTCGTCCTATCAGGAAGCGACGTGACCGCCTCTCAGAGCGCCCCGCTCTCTTAGTATCCAGGACGCAGCCTATGGACCTCCGCCCGCTTGGCCGCACCGGCCTCTCGGTGAGCGCGCTCTCGCTCGGCACGATGACCTTTGGTGAGCAAAACACCGAATCCGAGGCCTTCGAGCAGATGGACTTCGCGCTGGAGAATGGGATCACGCTCTTCGATGCGGCCGAACTTTACCCTATCCCCCCCAAAGAAGAGACCCAGGGCCGCACGGAAGAGATGATCGGCAACTGGCTCACATCACGGGGGGCGCGCGACAAGATTGTCCTCGCCTCCAAGGTGCTGGGACGGTCCGTCAACACCTACTACCGCGAGGGTGGCGTCCCGGCTGTGCTTGACGCCAAAAACATCGAAGAGGCGGTGAACAAGAGCCTGCGCCGCCTGAAGACCGATGTGATCGACCTTTACCAAGTCCACTGGCCCGACCGGGGTACGACGGGTTTTGGCAGCAACCCCACTGTCTTCAGACCCCCCGAAATGCATGGCGACGAGGTGAGCATTGAAGAAACCGTCGACGGGCTTGAGCGCATCGTAAAGGCAGGCAAAGTGCGCCATGTGGGGATCTCTAACGAATCCACATGGGGCCTGATGCGCTACCTCCATGCCGCAGACGCTGGGCGCGGCCCGCGGGTCGCCTCCATCCAAAACGCGTACAGCCTCGTCAACCGGACCTTTGAGACCAACCTTGCCGAAGCCTGTACGCGTGAAGACGTGTCGCTCCTGTCCTATTCATCGTTGGCGCAGGGCTACCTGACCGGCAAATATCGCGGCGGCGCGCTGCCAGAGGGCGCGCGCAAGACACTCTTCAACCGCCTGTCGCGCTATGAAGGTCCCGGCGCTGAGGCCACCATTGACCGGTATGTGGCGCTCGCGGAGGAGGCCGGGCTCATCCCAGCGCAAATGGCCATCGCGTTTGCTGTCAGCCGCCCCTTTATGACGAGCGTGATCTTGGGAGCGACCTCTGTGGAGCAGCTCAAGGTGGTGCGCGGTGCGCTGGACCTTACCCTCAGCGAAGACCTTCTCACCGAGATCGACACCATTCACCGGGCAAGTGCCAGCCCATGCCCCTAACGCGGTGAGGCGATAACGCCATGAGCCTACCAGTCACACAGGACGAAATTCGCGAGGCCGCTGCCCGCATTTCCCCTTATGTGCGGCGCACGCCCTTGATGGCCCTTGGCGGCCCAGCGCCGTGCGAACTAAAGCTTGAGTACCTGCAGCGCACAGGCTCCTTCAAAGCCCGCGGCGCCTTCAA
>JBCDLN010000110.1:0-11459 GCA_038745295.1 Pseudomonadota bacterium
GGTGGATGTGCGCATCATCTCCTCTTCCGCGCGCGACCTGCAGGAGGAAATCAACGACGGGCGGGTGCGCGAAGACCTCTTCCACCGCCTTTCGGTGGTCCCCATCCGCGTGCCGGCCCTTGCGCAAAGGCGCGAAGATGTGCCGATGCTGATTGACTATTTCGTGCGCCAAACCGCCGAGAACCAGGGTCTGCCCCGCAGGATCGTGGGGGAAGACGCCATGGCCGTCCTCCAAGCGCACGACTGGCCGGGCAATGTCCGACAGCTCAAAAACAATGTGGAGCGGCTCCTCATCCTCACCCGCGATGGCGACCCCAACGATGCCATCAGCGCGGACTTTTTGCCCAACGAGATTGGCGCCATAGTTCCGCCGCTGTCGTCGCAAACGGGCGGTGAGCATATCATGGCGCTACCGCTCAGGGACGCGCGGGAGATTTTCGAGCGCGATTACCTCAAGGCGCAGATCAACCGGTTTTCCGGAAACGTGTCGCGCACGGCTGAGTTTGTGGGCATGGAGCGATCAGCACTCCACAGGAAGCTCAAGACCCTCGGCATCGCCTAAGCAGCAGGCGCGAGGAAGGCACCAGACGGGGCAAGCGCCATGCGCGTAGTCATTTGTGGGGCAGGGCAGGTGGGGTTCGGCATTGCTGAGCGCCTGTCCGCCGAAGGCCATGACGTCTCGGTGATCGACGTGGCGCCCGGCCTCATCGCCAATGTGCGCGATCAGCTCGACGTGCGCGGCGTTGTAGGCCACGGCTCCCACCCGGATGTGATTGCTGCAGCAGGCGGGGAAGACGCTGATCTCCTGGTCGCCGTCACCCAGGCGGACGAAGTCAACATGGTCGCCTGCCAGGTGGCCCACACCCTCTTCCAAGTCCCCACAAAGATCGCCCGGGTACGCGCCCAAAGCTACCTGTCGCCCATGTACAAGCACTTCTTCACCCGCAACGAGATGCCCATCGATGTGGTGATCTCGCCGGAGATTGAAGTGGGGGAGATGGTGCTGCGCCGCCTCGCGCTTCCGGGTGCTGTGGAGACGGTGCGCTTTGCCGACGATAACATCATCGTCGTGGGCATCATGTGCGCCGAGGACTGTCCTGTGGTGGACACCCCTTTGCGCCAGCTCACAGAGCTCTTTCCCAACTTGGGGGCAGTTGTGGTGGGCGCGTTCAGGGCAGGGCGCCTCTTTGTGCCGCGCTCAGAAGATATGCTTGAGGTGGGCGACCTTGTTTACGTGGTCGCCAAACGCGATCAGGTGCGCCGCACCCTTGTGATCTTCGGCCATGAGGAGCCCAAAGCGGCGCGGGTGGTGATTGCCGGCGCTGGCAACATCGGCTTTTACGTGGCCCAGGAGCTCGAAAAGCGTGAGCCTGGCACCAAGGTCAAAATCATCGAAGCAAATCGGCCGCGGGCGATTTCTGTGGCCGATGCGCTGCACCGGGCTGTCGTGCTCAATGGTTCCGCGCTTGACCAAGACGTCCTGCGCGAAGCCGACATTGAAGACGCCGACACCATGGTCGCCCTCACTAACGATGATCAGGCCAACATCATCGCCTGCGTGATGGCGCGCACGTTGGGGTGCGTGCGCAACCTCTCGCTCATCAACAACGTCTCTTATCCCGCCCTCGCCAACGCCCTTGGGATCGACGCTTACGTCAACCCGCGGGCGGTCACCATCAGCCGCGTTTTGCGCCACGTGCGGCGCGGGCGCATTGAAAGCGTGCACTCGCTGCAAAACGGGCAGGCGGAGGTGATTGAAGCTGAAGCGTTGGAGACCTCACCCCTGGTGGGCCGGCCGCTTAGAGGGCTTGATTTGCCCACGGGCACCCGCATCGGCGCGATCTATCGCCGCGGGGAGGCCATCGAACTCAGCGGAGATACCCAGATATTAGCCAAGGACCGGGTGATCATGTTCGCCTTGGCCGACAAAGTGCATCAGGTGGAGCAGATGTTCCGGGTGAGCCTGGAATTCTTCTGACTGAAAAAGGGGGTTTCCCATGAGCCGCATCGCTTACGTGAACGGCCGCTACGTGCCGCATGCGCAAGCGCGTGTTCACATTGAGGACAGGGGCTTCCAGTTTGCCGACAGTGTCTACGAGGTGTGCGAGGTCTGGCACGGCCACATTGTGGATTCCATTCGCCATCTCGACCGGCTCCAGCGTTCCTTAAGCGAACTGTCGATGGCGTGGCCGGTGTCTCGCCGGGCGCTGGAATCGATCCTACGCGAGGTGATCCGGCGCAACAAAGTGGAGACGGGGCTCGTCTACCTCCAAGTCTCCCGCGGCGCGGCCCACCGGGATTTTCACTTCCCAAAGCCAGGCACCAAACCCACCTTGGTGGTGACGAGCCGCAGCTCATCGCCGGCTGTGCGCGAAAAGGTGACGGAAAACGGCATCAAAGTTGTCACCACGCCTGATATCCGCTGGGCCAGGGTGGACATTAAAACCACGGCCATGACCGCTCAGGTCCTGGCCAAGGAGACGGCGGTCCGTGCCGGCGCCAAAGAAGCGTTCATGGTGGATAAGGATGGTTTTGTGACGGAGGGGTCTTCCTCCACGGCGTGGATCGTCGACCAGGACGGGACCTTCATTACGCGCCCCACCAACATGGGGATCTTGCCGGGGATCACCCGCATGGCGATCATGGATTATGTGGAGCGCCACAATATGAAGGTGGAAGAGCGCCCCTTCACTGTTGAAGAGGCCAAGACTGCGCGCGAAGCGTTTGTAACGTCGGCCAGTGCAACATTAACCCCTGTGGTGCAGATCGACGATACAGTGATCGGCAACGGCAAGCCTGGCTCCATCGCATCTCAATTGCGTGCCGAGTTTCATGACTATGTGGAAAAGCAATCCATAAAACATTTTTGACGACACTTGATCTTTCATCACGCAATCCAAATAAACCGCGGTAGTGCAACGACAGCGTGTTAAAGCCCCCTAACCTTCTGTGTGTGTCCGCCTTCGCGTCGCAATAGGTCTTAAGTCCGCTGCGATGCCAGTGAAAGAAAAACAAAATGGCCGAGAAAACTCAAAACCTTCAAGACACGTTTTTAAATCATGTCAGGAAGTCTAAAACACCTCTGACGATATTCCTTGTGAATGGTGTGAAGTTGCAAGGGGTGCTCACCTGGTTTGACAATTTCTGCGTGCTGTTGCGGCGCGATGGGCACTCTCAGCTGGTCTATAAACACGCCATTTCCACGATTATGCCCAATCAGCCCGTCCAGCTTTTTGAGCCGGCTGATGACGAGGGCGCTCAGCGCTGAGGGCGCGGCTACGGCCATGAGCCGACCGAGATTTGAGGACGATTGATGCGAACCGCCGAACAGGGCGAGCGTGCAACCCTTGCCACCCATGCAACGGCTGAGGTGGCGACGAAGGCGATTGTTTTGCTGCCCCTCATTCGCGGCGCAGAAGCCGATGCGCGCGCGCCTGAGGGCAGGCTTGCTGAAGCCGTGGGCCTTGCTGAGGCGATAGCGCTCGACATTGTGCGCGCGCTCACTGTGCCTGTGCGCACCGTTCGCCCGGGGACGCTCTTTGGATCAGGAACTGTCGACGATATCACCGGCCTTGCCCGCTCTGAGGGGGCCGAGCTTGTCATCGTTGACCACAGCCTGACCCCGGTGCAGCAACGCAACCTCGAAAAAGCGTTCCACACGAAAGTGCTCGACCGCACGGCGCTGATCTTGGAGATTTTTGGCGAACGGGCGCAAACCGCTGAAGGTGTCCTTCAGGTGGAGCTCGCCCACCTCAGCTATCAGCGGAGCCGCTTGGTGCGCTCCTGGACACACCTTGAACGCCAGCGCGGTGGCTTTGGCTTTCTTGGGGGCCCCGGCGAAACCCAAATCGAAGCAGACCGACGGCAAATTGCAGGACGGATCGGCCGCGTCCAATCCGCGCTTGAGGATGTGCGCCGCACCCGGGCCCTGGCGCGCGATCAGCGCAAGCGCAACAACCAGGCGGTCGTCGCCCTGGTGGGCTACACCAACGCCGGCAAATCAACGCTGTTCAATGCCCTTGCCGGCGATCATGTGGAAAGCCGCGACCTGTTGTTTGCAACGCTCGACCCCACGTTGCGCAAACTGCCGCTCCCCCACGGGCGCACGGCGGTCCTGTCCGACACTGTGGGCTTCATTTCGCACCTGCCCACCGCGCTCGTGGCCGCGTTCCGTGCAACGCTTGAGGAGGTAACCCTTGCCGACCTCATCATTCATGTGCGCGATATCTCTCACGAAGAAAGCGATGCCCAGGCAGCTGATGTGCGCGCAACGCTGACCGACATTGGCGTGGAGCTAAAACAGCGCGCAATCCTAGAGGTTTGGAACAAGGCTGATTGTTTGCCCGAGGCCGAAAGAGAGCAGCGGCAAGAGGCAGCGGCCGCCCAAGGAGCGGTGCTGATTTCCGCCGCAACGGGGGAGGGGGTCCCTCCGCTTCTCGCCGCAATCGAAAGCCAACTGGCCGCCAGCTCCACGACCCGTGACGTTACCCTCAGCACAGCCGACGGGGCGCGCCTTGCTTGGCTCTACCGCAACGTTGAAGTCCTCCAGCGGCAGGATGTGGGGGAGGAGGTGCACCTCACCATCCGCATTCCCCATGCCGTGTTGGGCGATACGCTCGCCCGCCTCGGCCTCACCGAGGCCCACGACGATGAGGTCGATGACCCCATGGATGGCGGGGCCGGCGAAAAGGTGAGCAAAGAAGGGGGCACAGTCTCGCAATGATGCCCGGACGCCCCCTCAGGGCATGCCCTTAGTCAGACCCGCGCGCGCAACCGACGCGCTCGCCATTCAAGCCATCTACGCGCCGATTGTGTCTGACACACCCATCTCGTTTGAGGTTGATGTGCCATCGGTGGATGAGATGCGCGGCAGAATTGAAAACACCCTTAGCCGCTATCCCTATGTCGTTGCGCAAACGCATGACGACGGCGCTGTTGTGGGGTATGCCTATGCCGCCGAGCACCGCACCAGGCGAGCCTATCAATCGTCGGTGGACGTGACCGTTTATGTGGCTCACGGGCACCACCGTTGCGGGGTCGGGCGGGCGCTTTATGGGGCGCTTTTATCGGAGCTTTCAGCGCGAGGCTTTCACAGCGCCTGTGCGGGCATCACACTGCCCAATTCATCCAGTGTCGCGCTGCATGAAGCGATGGGCTTCAAGGCCGCTGGGGTCTTTAAAGAGGTGGGCTTTAAGCTGGGACGCTACCACGATGTGGGTTGGTGGCAGCGCATGCTCTAAGGCGCCTGGAATGACTGAGGGTCGCCCGTCCGGCCCGGATGGGTCACATCCGGACCGCAGCGGGGGAGCGATCGTTTAGTGTGTGTCGGAATGCGACGGGACGGTCATGTCAGCGTGCATGGCCGCCAGGCGAACAATGTCGAACCGGGAGATACCGATATCATTGAGTTCACGATCGTTGAGGACGGACAGTTCGCGAACCGTCTGGTTGTGAACTCTACGGCGCGCTATGCGGCGGTCGATATGGGTCTTCAACCCGTCAAATTGCCGGCTCAGCCAGTCGGCGGTTTGGAAGCGGCCGGCCATGATGGTCATGATGGGGCTGCTCATCGTCGTACTCCATAATGTGCATCAAGGGGGAAGCCTTGGCACGGGTTGGGGGTCGTCCGGAGCGCTGAGTGCCGCCCCGTTGAGCCTCAACTAGTCCCAGATCGGGATGGGGAGTAGTTCCTCATTTGTCAGGGCCGCTATGCACTTTCGCACAGGTTCGGTCAGAGGCTTGCTTCAAGCTTTCAACGGCCATTGAAGACGCCGACAGGAGGCTCACAGGCAAAAGCCCGACGCAGTGCCGAAAGCCCGACGCAATGCCGAAAGTCTGCGGCGGGTGTTGATCGCCCCGTCGAATGGCGACCGGCCTTCGCTCAAGCCCGCCTATGCATCGCCGCACAAACCGGTCGACTGGCCTCCAAAGTGGCCCTCGTCAGGTCTTGGAGTGGCCTTCTTGCTCCAAATCTGCCGGGATGCAGTTGATGGCCACCGATTGCATGCCCGTGTCGGCTTTGGCGTCGCAGTCAAAACCGTTGGCAACGGCGTGGGGCGGATCAACATTATAGAGCATATGGCCAGGGTCATCGGCTGCGGGGGTGGTGCGCAATGTGTAGGTGCCGTCAGCACAGTCGAAAGTTTTGTGCTCTTCGAAAATATTGACAGGTAAGACGAAGAAATACTCGCCATCGCGCGGTGCATCGCAAAAGGCGCTGTGGAAGGCGGTGAAGTCTTTGGTGTAGGCGACAAGGGCTTCGCTGTGCGCAGGGGCGGCAAAGCCTGCAGCAACCAAGACCGCAAGAGCTGCTGTTGTAAGGCGTGGCATCATGGGGCTCTCCAGGGGCTCGTCTGGTTAAGGGCGCGGGACAACGCGGTAAAACCTTAGATGATGTGTCCACAAGACGGAACATAATGTCGCCATAGAACACGCCTTCTGCGCTCCACGCCTCGGCGCAACCTCACGCCTCAGTGGTTTCGGTGGTTTCGCCGGTTTCAGTGATTTCGGTGATTTCGGTGGCTTTGGCGTTGGCCCAGCGCCGTTCCCATTCGGCTTCATCAAACTCGGAAAGCTTTGCCCCGTCGATGCGCGCTGAGGCTTCGATGTGCCGAACACGGGCTGCAAATTTGGCGTTGGTGTTCCTCAACGCCGCGTCGGCATCAATGCCGGCGTGCCGTGCCACGTTAACGAGCGTAAAGAGGAGGTCGCCAAACTCAGCCTCCATCGCCGTGCGGTCGCCCGCTGCGGCAGCGCTTTGGAACTCGGCCAGCTCTTCGGCGATCTTGTCCGCGACGGCCGTGACGTCAGGCCAATCAAGCCCCGCCTTTGACACCCGCTTTTGCAGCTTCTGCGCGCGCACCAGCGTGGGCAGTCCCACAGGCACATCGTCCATCAATCCCTCAGGCTTGCCGGCGCGCTCTTCCTTCTTGATGTCGTCCCAGACTTTTTTGATTTCGTCTGGCGTGCGGGCTTTCCCATCGCTGAACACATGAGGGTGCCGCCGGACCAGCTTGTCGCAAATGGCCGTTGCAACATCGTCAAAGGCAAAGAGCCCATCCTCCTCAGCCATCTGGGCATGAAACACCACCTGAAGGAGGAGATCGCCCAGCTCATCCCGCAGATCGTCAAAATCACCGCGTTCGATCGCGTCGGCGACTTCGTAAGCCTCTTCGATCGTGTAGGGGGCAATGGACGCATAATCCTGCGCCGCGTCCCACGCGCAACCGTCCTGAGGGTCCCTGAGCTGCGCCATGATGGCGATGAGGCGCTCGATGGGCTTTGTCACGGTGGGCTCCTGATGGGGCTTCGTTGCTGACGGCCGGCGGAGTGAACATACCCGATGAGGAGGGGTGCCAGCGAGATGGCAAATGACGATACCAACACCTGCGATGCTTCGCGGTCGCTGGGTCGCGGTGGCCGACCATGCGGTGGTGCGGGAGGCTCTTTCCCTGCAAAATCAGAGAGATCGCGCTTGGTCGAGCTTTGCCAAGCGCATGTGTCAGTCGCATAAGATGGATTATGGAACCAGCACCATCATGTCGTAGGCGGGCTCCACATGGGCCGGCAGCTCGTTGCGCAACACCTCATAGTCGAGGTCCTGGTGGAGGTTGGTGAGGACGCCGCGGCGGGCATCAATCTTCGAAATCCAGGCGACCGCTTCCTCCACAGTGAAGTGGCTCGTGTGGCTCTTGTAGCGCAGCGCGTCGACAATCCAGATGGAGAGCGCCTCAAGGTGGGGCAGCGAGGCAGCCGGCAAGTCGTTGAGGTCTGAAGAGTACGCCACATCGCCCACGCGAAAGCCCAACGATGAGATCCGGCCGTGCGTTTGCTCAAACGGCAACAGGTCGATCTCACCGCCAGGACCATCCACCGACACCGTTTGACCCGGCTCGATGACGGCAGCGTTCAGGATCGGTGGATAGCCGCTGGCGCCCACAAAGCAGTAACTGAATGCTTCGTGGGCGCGCTCAAGCGTGTGAGCATCCATGAAAACATCGATGCGGCGGCGTTCAGCAAGGGCAAGGCCGCGCAAATCGTCTATCCCATGGATATGGTCGGCGTGGGCGTGGGTGTAGACGACCGCATCAAGGCGGGGCACGGCCGCCGCCAGGAGTTGCTCGCGCATGTCGGGACCTGTGTCGATGAGGACCCGCGTGGTGCCCGTCACGCCAACCCGCTCTACGAGCAACGAGCAACGCCGACGCCTGTTGCGCGGGTTCTTGGGGTCGCACGCCCCCCAATCGCCGCCCACCCGAGGGACGCCCCCTGATGAGCCGCAGCCTAAAATCGTAAACTTGAGCGTCATGAGGCGTGTGCCGGCGCCTTTACCTTAGAAAAGAGCCGGTAGAAGTTCTGCGTTGTCGCATCGGCGAGGGTGGCGAGCGGCACGTCAATGGCGTCGGCGAGGATCGCGGCGGTATCAGCCACAAACGCCGGCTCATTGCGCTTCCCCCGGTGAGGTTGCGGAGCAAGATAAGGCGCGTCGGTCTCCACCAGCATCCTGTCAAGCGGGACGGCCCTTGCCACCTCGCGCAGAGCTTCAGCGCTTTTGAACGTCACAATCCCGGAAAAGGAGATGTAAAGCCCAAGGTCGAGCCCACGCTGCGCAAGGCCGATCCCTGATGAGAAGCAGTGGAGGACCGCGGTAAAGGCCCCCTGCCCCATCTCCTCTTCCAAAATGGCGCCCACATCCTCGTCAGCATCGCGCGCATGGATGACGAGTGGCAGCCCGGTTTCCCGCGCTGCTGCAATGTGCCGGCGAAACCCCGCGGCCTGAGCCTCCCGCGGCGACTTATCGTAGTAGTAGTCGAGCCCCGCCTCACCGATCGCCACCACCTTGGGGGCCTTGGCGTGCTCCACAAGGTCGGCCGTCGTCACATCCGGCTCTTCGGCGGCGTAGTGGGGATGTGTGCCGATGGAGGCGTAAACGTCGTCATATTCGGCAACGAGAGCCTCAAGTTGCGCAAACCGCCGGACGCGGGTGGAGATGGTCAAGAAGCGCTCAATGCCGCGCGCGCGTGCGCGGCTGAGGAGATCGTCTCGCTCTCCGTCAAAGTCGGGAAAGTCGAGGTGGCAGTGGCTATCGACAAGCCTCACGCGGTCTCTCCGAGTTCGATGCGCGGGACAATGGGTTTGGGCGCCGGGAGCGCCGTGCCGGGCGTCAACGGCGTGCTGAGCGCATCAAAGTCGCGCGCGTCAGCCGGCACGGCGAGGAGGTCGAGAAGCGCAGCAGCCGTTTGTGGCACAAAGGGTTGAAGGAGGATGCCGAACACACGCAACGCCTCCGCCGTCACCCCCAACACAACTGCCATGCGGGCCGGATCGGTTTTACGCAGTTTCCAAGGCTCTTCGCCCGCAAAGTAGCGGTTGGCTGATGATACAGCGTCGAAAATAGCCCCGAGCGCTGCATGGAGAGCCTGCTGGTCGATGGCTGTCCGGCATGTATCCAGAAGCGCGCTGACGTCGGCCTCCAACGCCTCGTCGGCGGCGGTGAGCGGCGTGCGGGGCGGCACCTTGCCCTCGCAGTGCTTGGCCACCATCGACAGGGAGCGCTGTGCCAAATTGCCGATATCGTTGGCCAAATCGGCATTCACCCGCGCCACAAACCCATCGACGGAGTAGTTGCCGTCCTGCCCGAAAGGCACTTCGCGCAGGAGATAGTGGCGCAGCGGATCAACCCCGAACGCGTCGATAAGGTCGAACGGGTCGAGCACGTTCCCCACCGACTTCGACATCTTTTCGCCCGCATTGAACAAAAAGCCGTGGCCGAAGACGCGGCGCGGCACCTCAATGCCGGCGCTCATCAAAAACGCAGGCCAATAGATGGTGTGGAAGCGCACGATGTCTTTGCCGATCACATGAAGGTCGGCCGGCCAAAAGCGGGCCACGCGCTCCGGTTCATCGGGGAAGCCGACGCTGGTGAGATAGTTGGTGAGTGCGTCCACCCACACATACATCACATGGCCCGGATCGCCCGGCACAGGCACACCCCAATTGAGGCTGGTGCGGGAAATTGAAAGATCCTTCAGCCCGCCTTTGACGAACTGAACCACCTCGTTGCGCCGGGTGGCTGGGCCGATGAATTCAGGATGGGCCTCGTAAAGGGCAAGGAGCCGCTCTTCGAACGCGGAGAGCTTGAAGAAGTAGCTGGGCTCCTCCGTCCAGGACACAGGCGCTCCGCTCGGTGCACGGCGCTCACCGTCGACCACGGTGATTTCACTTTCCGGGATGAAGGCTTCATCGCGCACCGAGTACCAGCCGCCATACTGGCCGAGGTAGATGTCACCGGCATCGGCCATCGCAGTCCACAGCGCTTGGCTTGCTTTGATGTGGCGCGGCTCGCGGGTGGAGATGAAATCGTCATGGCTGGAGTTCACCGCGTCTGCCATGGCGCGAAACCGCGGTGTGTTGCGGTCCGCCAGCCCTTCGACGGAAATCCCCTCCGCTTCAGCGGTCTCCACCATCTTTTGGCCGTGCTCATCCGTCCCGGTGACGAAGTGCACGGTGAAGCCGTCGAGCCGCTTAAAGCGGGCGATGGCGTCGGTGGCGATCAGCTCGTACGCGTGGCCGATATGAGGG
Organism: Pseudomonadota bacterium; assembly: GCA_038745295.1. Lineage (GTDB taxonomy): Bacteria > Pseudomonadota > Alphaproteobacteria > Rhizobiales > Amorphaceae > Acuticoccus. The sequence goes on from JBCDLN010000110.1 coordinate 10,582, forward strand.
GCCCCGTTGGGATACGAGATCGCCGTGGAGATGGTGAATGGCTGCATGCCGCCTCACTTGCCATCCCGCCCGGCGAAGTCAAGCGGGGTGATGGGCCGGTGGGCTGTGTGCTGTTGCAATTGCTGCTTTCAGCGGCGCATCAAACCTTCGGCGTGGGCAAGACGGTCGCAGAGCGCCAACATGTATTCCTTGCGGTCAAGGTTGAAGACTTCCACCCGCCGACGCTCCGCCAACGCGCTGAGGTAAGCTTGCGCCAAAGCGTTCAGCGCCTCGAGCGGGGCTTGCGCGGCGCTTTGCCGGGCGCGGGTCGCGATGGCTTCCAGCGTCAGATCAGCCACCACCTGAAAATACTCCCCCCGCTTTTCTGAGGCCAAATCGGCCAGTTGAAAACGCGGGCGCGGATCGCGCAGGCTCCCATTCAACAGACGCTGGGCAGTGCGCACCGCATCAGGCCCGCTTGAAGACAACGTGAGCGCTCGCTGGACGGAGCCTTGCGCAAGGTCTGCCACGCTTTCGTCAGCCCCCAGATGACGCAGGACATCCGCCACTTCGGTTTCGCTCAACGGGCGCAGGCGCACCGTCTGGCACCGGGAGCGGATGGTGGGGAGCACCCGCCCCGCCACATGGGCCACCAGAAAGAACAGCGTCCGGCGCGGCGGTTCTTCCAGGCTTTTGAGGAGTGCGTTGGCGGCGTTGATGTTGAGATCATCGACCGCGTCGACAATGACGACGCGCCAGCCGTTGCCAGCCGCGCTGGTCCCTAAAAACGGGACGATCCGGCGCACGGTGTCCACGGAGAGTTCGGATTTGAAGCGCTTGGTCTTGTCGTCATACGCGCGGGTGAGATGAAGAAGGCTTGGGTGGCTGCCTGCTGACAC
>JBCDLN010000111.1:0-11362 GCA_038745295.1 Pseudomonadota bacterium
AGCCGGTTCAACAACCAAAGGAGCGTCACCATCAATGGCGGCCCGGCGCCGGGCTTCAGCTCCGGGCAGGCGCTCGACACCATGGAAAGACTGTCGGCTGAAACGCTGCCTGATGGGTATGGTTTTGAATGGTCTGGCACCGCCTTCCAGGAAAAGCTTGCCGGTGGCCAAACGGTGTTGGCGATTATTCTGGCGGTGGTCTTTGGCTACCTCTTTCTCGTGGGCCTTTATGAGAGCTGGAGTATGCCGGCGGTGGTGATCTTGTCGGTGGTGGTCGCCATCACCGGGGCGCTGCTATCGCTATGGCTCACAAGCCTTCCCAACGATGTTTATGCGCAGATCGGGATTGTCCTTCTCATTGGGCTTGCGTCGAAGAACGCCATCCTGATTGTGGAGTTTGCGATGGCGCAGCGCGAGCAGGGACTTTCCATCATGGACGCGGCTAAGATGGCAGCCCGGCTTCGTATCCGCGCGGTGTTGATGACGGCGTTTTCGTTCCTCTTGGGGCTTTTGCCGCTTGTTTTGGCGAGTGGGGCAGGGGAGGCGACGCAAAAGGCTGTGGGCACGGGCGTGTTCGGCGGAATGCTGGCGGCTGCCACCATCGGGGTTTTCCTCATCCCGATGCTCTACGTTGTTTTCCAGTGGATCCGCGAAAAGGTCAAAGGCGTGCTGGGTGGCGGGGCCAAAAAGTCGTCCGCAACGCCGTAGAGCGGGTCACAGGCGGATGGAATCATCGGCGTACCGTTCATCCGCGACCCACAAAGGACGCCTGAGCCCGGTACGCTTCTTTGGAGGCGTGACGCACTCTAGGTGTCGTTTCCACCAACGTTGTTCATTGCGGAACCGCCGTTTGGGGCCGTGCCCCACTGCTCCCGCCTAGGGTCAATTGTCCCGCGGTGCCCCTGATGCATCAACCCACGGCTTCGCTCAGCAGGCACAATTGCCGGCCTCAGACGTTGCCGAAACGCGCAAGCGCGTTTTGGTGGGGTTGACCCATCAGGCCCACCGCGGGATCCTGACCGTGTCGGCTCCGAAGGAACGTCGCTGTTTAGTGTCCCACCAAAGGAACATGTGAAGGGTTCTTTGCCGGCACTTCTGAGTTTTGGCGGAGCTTAGAGTGAACATCTTTCAAGGCTCCCACATCTAGGCCGCACGCGCGCACCCTTCAAAGGGGGGCAAATTCGCGATCTATCGCGCCGCCAACTTATCGCCGACGAGAGGCTTAATGCATGCCGCTTTGCGGCCTTCGCCAACCGCCGTGAGCGATGGCTCGTGGCCGGCGCAGGCCTCTTCAGCCAGCGGGCAGCGGGTGCGGAATGTGCAGCCCGATGGCGGATTGGCCGGGTCTGGCAACTCCCCCTGAAGAGGGGGCTCGATGCGCTCGGTCTTCATCGATGGTGTCGCATTGAGGAGCGCGCGGGTGTAGGGGTGGGCAGGGCTTGAGAAGACGGCCGCAGCAGGGCCTTCCTCAACAATCTTGCCCAAGAACATCACAATGATCCTGTCGCAAAGATGGCGCACCACATGAAGGTCGTGGCTGATGAAGATGAGCGCCAAGCCAAGATCTTGTGCAAGGTCGGCCAGAAGGTTCACCACCTGAGCTTGGATCGACGCGTCAAGAGCGGAGACAGGCTCATCAGCAACAATGAAGTCCGGCCGGGTGGCGAGCGCCCGCGCAATGGCGATGCGCTGGCGCTGGCCGCCTGAAAACTCATGAGGTTTGCGCGCATCGGCGCGCGGATCAAGACCCACCAGTTCAAGGAGGCGTTTCACCTCCGCAGTGATTTCACCGGGCGGGACAATGCTGTGGATGTGCAGTCCGTCGGCGATTTGTGAGCCAATGCTGCGGCGCGGATCGAGGCTGCTGAAGGGGTCTTGGAACACCACCTGAAGACGCCTGCGCAGCTGGCGGTCCGCTGCACCGCTCTTTTGGTTGAGGGGGGCCCCGTCAAACATCACCTCCCCATCGGTGGGTTTGATAAGCCCCATTAAGAGCCGCCCAAGTGTACTCTTGCCGCAGCCGCTTTCCCCCACAATGCCGACAACTTCGCCGGGGAAAATCTCAATATCCACCCGGTCGACGGCGCGCAGCTTGACCTTTCTGGAGAAGAGACCCCGGCCTACATCAAAGCTTTTGGAAAGGTGAGTGGCGCGCACCAGCGGGGCGGTCATGGGATCTCCCTCCACCGCAAGCAGCGCACGGTTCGCCCGTCCTCGGTGGTTTCAAGGCTGGGGTGCTCGTCGCAGCAGCGCGGGGTGGCAAAGCTGCAGCGCGGGGCAAAGCGGCACCCTTGTGGCAGCTCGTTGGGCGCGGGGACAACACCGGGGATCGCCACAAGCCGTTCTTCGCCACTTTCAGGCACGCATTTGATGAGGGCGGCCGTATAGGGGTGGCGCGGGTCTTCAAAAACCCGGGCAACGGTGCCTTCCTCCACCACCTCGCCTGCATAAAGGACGAGGATACGGTCGGCGATCTCTGCGACGATGGCCAGATTGTGGGTGACGAAGATCATCGCCCCCGCCTCGGACTTTAGCTCGATGAGGAGCTCCAGAATTTGGGCTTGGATGGTGGGGTCGAGCGCGGTTGTCGGCTCATCGGCAATGAGGACGCCGGGCCCGTTGGCGATGGCTGCCGCAATCATCGCGCGTTGGCGCTGGCCGCCTGAAAGTTCATGGGGCCAGGCCCGCGCGGCACGCTCAGGGTTCGGCATTCCCACCCGCGCCAGCAGCGAGCGTGCCCTTTGAGCAGCATCGTGTGCGGAGACGTCGTGGTGGGCGCGCACAGCCTCTTCGATTTGCTTTCCCACCCGCATAACGGGGCTGAGGCTGGCGGCTGCGTCCTGAAACACCATCGCGATCTCTTCGCCGCGGAACGCATTCATCTGCGGCTCGTTCAGCGCCAGCACGTTCACCGCCCCGCCCTCAGTCTGAAGGGCAATGCGGGTGCCTGAGGCGGACAGCCCGGTCGGCAAAAGACCCATGGCTGCAAGGCCCGACAGCGTCTTGCCAGAGCCGCTCTCCCCCACCAGCGCCACGGTTTGTCCCGGTTGCAAGCCGAACGACACATCCCGCACAAGGCGTGTGGCGTCGGCGCTGTCCCCGAGGCGCACAGTGAGATGATCAGCCTCGAGGAGGCCCTGCGATGTTGGCGTTGCAGGGAGCGTGGTGGAGCCACCAAGGGCGCGCAGCCAGCCCCCGGCACCCAGCGCCACGGCCCGCGGGTCAAGGACATCGCGCAGCCGGTCGCACAACAGGTTGAAGGTGTAGATCGCCAGAACCAGAGCCAAGCAGGGCCACACCAGGAGGAGCGGGGCAGCATCCATCGCACCGCGCGCGCCGCGGATCATCAGGCCCCAGGAGGGCGCTGGCGGCACAACCCCAAGACCCAGGAACGACAGGCCGCTTTCAATGACCATGGCAGACGCCACCGTCACCGATAGTTGGACAAGAAGGGGCGGGGAGATGTTGGGCAAGATGGTGCGCGCCAGGATCGGCACCGGATGCCGGCCGAGCGCTTCTTGGGCCACCACATAGTCAAGGCTCCTTGTCTGCAACGTGGCGGCATAGGCGATGCGGACAAAGCGTGGCGTATAAAGGATCGACAGTGCAATCACGAGTGTGGTGGCGCCGGAGCCCAAAAGCGTCACCACAAGAAGTGCCAAGAGGAGCGGGGGGAGGCACAAAAGCACTTCTGCAGCGCGCACGGTCAGGATCTCTGCAGCACCGCGAAAGTATCCGCCCATCAGACCCAGCGCGGTGCCCGCAGCAGCCGCGATCAACGAGGACAAGATGGCAACCGCAAGCGATGCGCGTCCGCCCCAGATGATCCGCGCCAGCTCATCGCGCCCAAACTCGTCCTGGCCCAGCGGATGCTCCCAGGACGGCCCGTCAAACCGGTTGGGAATATCAATGGCGGTGGGATCGGCGAGCGGGAGGATGGGGGCAAGGGCCGCCGTCCCGACAATGAGCACCACCATGGTCACCGGCAGAGCAAGCTTGCGCGCAGCCCCACCTTTCATGTGCTGAGCCGCACTTTGGGATCGAGCACCGCGTTCAAAAGATCCACGAAGAGGTTGAGCGCCACAAAGAGCGCCGAGATGGTGAGGACGATGCCCACCACTTCAGGATAGTCGCGCGCCTCCACAGCGCTCACCAAAAAGCCTGAAAGGCCGGGCCAGTTGTAGACAAATTCGACGAGGACGGTGCCGCCCAGCAGCGTACCGAGTTCGAGCCCGGTCACGGTCACCACAGGGACCAGCGCGGCCCGCAACACATGGCGCGTCATGATCCGCCGTGGGGCGACGCCGCGCGCACGGACAGCACGCACAAAGTCCCGCTCCAAAACCTCAAGGACTGCGCTGCGCGTCATGCGGATCACCACAGCGCACAGCGGCAGCGCAACCGTTGAGGCGGGCAAAATCAGAAGACCTAGATGGCGCATAGGGTTGTCTGCAAACGGGACGTAGCCGCCAGCGGGGGCGATCCGCAGGGTTTGCGCAAACAGCAAAATGGCGAGTGTCCCGGTGACAAAGACGGGGGTGGATAGGGCAAGGGCTGACGCGCCTGAGGCGATTTTATCGGTCAACCCGCCCGCTCTTGTGGCCGCGCGCACGCCGACAGGGATGCCGATCCCCACCGCCAAAATGGCGGCCGCAACAATCAGCTCCAGCGTGCGCGGCAAGCGCCGTGCGATTTGCTCGGCCACAGGCGTTCCGTCCCGCAAGGAAACGCCCAGATCACCCTGAAGGATGCCTACGATGTAGTCGGCGTACTGGGTGGTGATGGGTTGATCGAGGCCGAGTTGGCGGCGCAGCGCCTCCACTGCCTGAGGATCGGGGGCGGTGCTTCCCGACGATAGAAGAAGCACAGCCGGATCGCCCGGGATAATATGGAGAAGAAGAAACACAAGCGTCGCCACAAGCCAAACCATGACAAGGGCGACGCCAACCCGCTGCGCCACATAAGACAGCATCGGCGCTGAGCCTTAGACGATCTCGGTGGTTTCCAAAGTCACGCCCGAGTAAAACGTCAACTGGCCTGGAAGGTTTTTGAACCCTTTGACGTTGTTCTTCATGCCGTAGCCCTGAGCGCGCCAGGCAAGGCCCACCATGGGGACGGTCTCAATGCAAACGCCTTCCAGTTCGGCGTAGATGGCTTTTCGGGCCTCTGTGTCGAACGTGGAGCGGCCTTTGGCCAACAACGTTGAGATTTCGGGAATATCGAGCCCCGTGCTGCGCACAAACGCGATGGGAAGGTTGGGGTTGATGACCCGCGTCAAACCATCAGGATCGTTGCTGTCGGCGGACGTGCCCATGACAGCAAGGTCGTATTCGCCGGCATTGCCTTTTTGGACGCGGGTTGCCCAGTCCGGCAGGTCGAGCGCGGCGTTGATCCCCACAAGCGACAAATAGGCCTGTGAGATTTCCGCCGTGGACGTGTGCATGCCGTACTGCGCTGTGGACAGGAGCGTGCAGTCGAACCCGTTGGGAAAGCCCGCTTCGGCAAGAAGGGCTTTGGATTTTTCAGGGTCGTAGGCCCAGGCGTTTTCGTACTGCGGGTTGAAGAAGGGGCTGGCGTTCGAGATGGGAAGGTGCGCCAGCGCCCCGCCGCGACCGAAGAAGGCAGCATCCACAATGTCTTCGCGCTTAATGGCGTGGGCCACAGCGCGGCGCACCAGCGGATTGTCGAACGGCGGTTTGTTGCCGTTGAAGGTGAGATACATGAACGGCCCGTCCACCAGGTCGAGCGCGAGGCCGGAATTGTCCTCAATGGAGGTCATGGATTGCCAGGGCACATACTCGATGAGGTCCACATCCCCCGCCTCAAGCGCCGCGACCCTGAGGTTTTCGTCCGAATAAGCAACGGCGCGGATGCCGGCAAGCTTTGGAAGGCCAGGCTTATAGTAGTTGTCGCTCGCCACAAGGTCGATGGAGACGCCGCGCTCGCGCGCGTCGATCCGGAAGGGGCCGGCGCCCACTAGGCCATCGGGCGCTGAACCTTCGGGCAACATGGGCATGTTGTAGTGGCCGAAGATGGTCTCGGCCGTTGCCACAGGTTCTGAAAAGTAGAGTTTGACGGTCTTGGCATCGGGCGTTTCCACCCGCTCGATGGTTTGAAGTGCTGACTTGAACGCGGCAACGGAGTCTTCCGCCGCGCCCGATTCAATGGTCCACTTGATGTCGGCACTGGTGACGGGTTTGCCATCATGCCAGACCGCGCCTTCCCGCAGGTTGAAGGTCCAGACACCATCGTCATCGACGCCCCACGTTTCAGCGAGTTCGCCTCGGACGGCGCCCGAATTGTCGTAGCTGAGGAGCCCGCGGTGGATCAGGAGCTTGATGGTGCCCGCCGCGGTCCCGTTGGACTGAAGGGCGGCAAAGCTTGGGGGATAGGTGGATAGGCCAAAGGTGAGGACACCGGTGGCCTGCGCCCGTGCAGTGGGTGCGCCGATGAACGGCAAAGCGCCTGCTGCGGCGGCCGTCATCATGAAATTGCGGCGGCTCAGTCTCGTCGTCATCGCATTCTCCTCTTCCGGCGTTTTTTGTCTTGGTTCTGTGGTCTTAACGAGGGGCGGGGGCGGTGCCGTCCTCGGCATCAATCTCCACAAGGGCAGCGGGGCGGGCGGCAGGGTCACCAAAGCCGCCACCCCCTGGGGTGCGCAGGCCAAACCATTCGCCCGCGCTGAGCGCGCCTTGATCGCGGTTGAAGGGCTTCACGCCCGGCCCACGCTCCAGCGCGCCGTGACCGCCTTCGCCGCCCCCTTCAAGGCCCCAGGAGCGGGAAAGCACCCGCGTCACATCCACCCGCACGAGACAGTCCTCCTCCGCCCGCACCACGCGGCGCAGCCCCATCCCACCGCGGTAGGTGCCCGCGCCAGCCGATCCTTCCACAAGCTCATAGCGCAAGACAGTGAGGGGGTACTCCACCTCAAGCGCTTCAACGGGAAGGTTGGAGGTGTTGGTCACGTGGACGTGGATGGCATCGAGCCCGTCCTTGTGGGGGCGCGCCCCGCCACCGCCGCCAAAGGTTTCAAGGTAAACCCAGATGGAACCATCGTCTTTGCGTTGGCCGGTGAAGGTTGCCACGCAGCAGGCCGAGTTGGTGCAGGCGGTTACTTTGGTTGGCGCAGCACCATAAAGGGCGCCAAGCGTCAGGTCGGCGACCCTTTGGCAAAGCTGCACCCGCCCGTTTACCGCTGCGGGGTGGACACAGTTGAGGAGCGAGCCTTCCGGCGCTTCAACGGTGATGGGCCGCGCAAGGCCCGCGTTGGGCGGCACAGTGGGGTCCACCACCGCCTTCACCACGTAGTAGACGGTGGCCGCCAAGGCAGTCCACGTCATGTTAATGCCGGCGCGCTGTTGGGGCGGTGCGCCGAAGCACACGCGCATGTCGCTGCCTGAGACGGTGATTGTGACGCTCAGCGGCAGCGTGTCATCGAACTCTGGACCGTCGAACACATCCTCAAAGGTGTGCTCACCGTCTTCCAACGCGGCAATCCCTGCGCGCATCTTGCGCTCTGCATAGTCGAGGAGGGCATCGCCGGCGGCAAGCACCGTGTCGACGCCCCACTTGCCGCAAAGCTCCTGAAAGCGCTGAACGCCGACACGGTTGGCCGCCATCTGCGCGCGAAGGTCTGACAAGCGTTCCCGCGGCACCTGGCAATTGAGGAGGATGAGGTCCTGCACGTCCTTTTGGAGTGTGCCCGCCCGGTAAAGCCGGATGGGGGGAATGCGCAGGCCTTCCTGGTAGATGTGAGCGTGGCCGCGGTCGGCAAAGTCGGCATGGTGGGCAAGGTTCACCGTCCACGCCGCAATGGTGCCGCCCACAAAGATCGGCTCGGCGAGCACAATATCAGGAAGGTGCGTCCCCCCGCCCATATAGGCATCGTTGCCCACAAAGACGTCGCCCGGCGCCATCTCGGCCTCATCGTGGAGTTCCAAGATTTTGGGGATGATGCCGATGAAGCTGCCCAGATGAAGGGGGATGTGTTCGGCTTGGCAAAGGGTCTCGCCGGCCCGGTTGAAGAGCGCTGTGGAACAGTCCCGCCGTTCTTTGATGTTGGTGGAGTAGGAGGCACGCACCAACGCTTCGCCTGTCTCCTCCACAATTGAGGTCAGCGCGGCGCCGATCACCTCCACCGTAATGGGGTCGAGCGGGGTGGGCTCTTGCTGCGAAAGGGCCGTCATGCCGCCTCCAAAATGAGGTTACGCCCACCATCAACAGCAAAAGCCATGCCGGGCGGAACCACGGTTGTGGTGTCCATCTGCTCGATAATGGCTGGGCCTTCGCCGCGCATGCCGGCGGCCAGCTGGTCGCGGGCGAAAACGGGGGTGGTCACAGGACGCCCAGCCTCGGCAAAATAAGTCTCGCGGGTTGCGATTTTGGCCGGCGATGGGTCGGGCGGGCCTGGCTCAGCCTCCTCAAAGCTCGCTTTTTTCACGACGCCGAAAGCCTCCACCCGAAAGGTGACAAATTCCACCGCTTCGCCTTCTGCGAGGAAACCGTAGCGCTGTCTGTGGGCGGCTTCAAAGCCCTCGATAAGGCGGGTGATGGTCTCAATTGTCACCGGACCGGAGGGGACGGAAACGGCAAGCTCATAGTTTTGCCCGCGGTAGCGCATGTCGACCGTGCGGGTGAGCCGGCGTGCATCGGTGGGGACGTTTTCGTGCTGAAGCCAAGCCTCTGCTTCGCCCATGAGCGGTAAAAAGATGGCTTCGGCCGCGGGGGCTGAACTGGGCGTGGCCGCCATCAGCTTGGTGGTTGCAAAGTCCGCCCGCAAATCGGTGAGGAGGAGGCCTATCGCGCACATGATGCCCGGGTGAGGCGGGACAATGATCTTGCTCATATCAAGTTCGCGGGCGAGCCGGGCGGCGTGAAGAGGCCCTGCACCGCCAAAGGCCATCAGCGTATAGTCGCGCGGATCGTGGCCACGGCGCACCGATATCGTGCGGATGGCCCGGGCCATGTTGGCGTTCACCACCGACAAGATGCCATCGGCGGTGGCAAGGGTTGAAAGGCCAAGCTCAGCCCCAAGCTCTTCGATGGCGGCGACGGCAAGGTCTTTGCGAATGGGCATCCTGCCGGCCAGAAGGTGCGTGGGGTTCAGCGTGCCCAGCACCACATTGGCATCGGTGACGGTGGGTGCGCTGGCCCCCTTGCCGTAGCATACCGGCCCCGGATCGGCGCCAGCGCTTTGGGGCCCCACCTTGAGGAGCCCACCTGAATCAATGTGCGCAATGGAGCCTCCGCCAGCGCCAACGGTATGAATGTCGAGCATCGGCGCTTTGATGGGATAGCCGTGAACAATGGCTTCATTGGCAAGCTTGGGTTGGCCGCCTTGCATGAGCGCAACGTCAGTGGAGGTGCCGCCCATATCGAAGGTGATGAGATTGGACGAGCCGGCTTGCCGGCCAATGGCTTCTGCCGCCACAACCCCGGTGGACGGCCCTGAAAGGACGGCCCGCACAGGGGTTTTGGCGGCAGCATCAAAACTCACAACGCCGCCGTTGGACTGGGTCAGATGCGGTGCTGCGGTCATGCCAAGGGTTTCAAGGCGCGGGGTGAGCCGGCTGATATAGCGCTCCATGATCGGGCCCAAGTAGGCATTCACGACTGTTGTGGAGAGCCTTTCAAATTCCCGGAACTCCGGCGCGATCTCGTGGCTGGCGCAGATGAAGGCGTCCGGCAGTTCCTCTTCCACAATAGCGCGGGCGGCCTTTTCGTGGCGCCCGTCAAGGAAAGCATACAAGAAGCAAATGGCAACGGCGTTGACGCCGGCTTCGGCCAACTCGCGGGCCGCCTGGCGCACAGCCTCTTCATCGAGTGCTGTTTCAACGCGCCCATCGTGGCGCAGCCGCTCAGCCGCCTCTTTGCGCAGGCTGCGGCGCACTAAGGTGGGGGGCTTATCCTCAAACAGGTCGTAGAGGCTTGGGCGCTTTTGCCGGCCAATCTCCAGCAGATCGCGAAATCCCTCAGATGTGATGAGCCCCACCTTTGCGCCGCGATGGGTGATCAGCGCGTTGGTGGCAACGGTGGTCCCATGGCCGAAATAGGCAATGGCGGCCGCCGGCAGATCCTCACCAGGAAGGGCGCGGTCCATCCCCTCTTTGACGCCGTTTGCGATGCCTTCGGACGGGTCGGACGGGGTGGAGGCCACCTTCCAAACGTCGGTCCGGGCGGTGCGCTCATCGAACAAGAAAACGTCGGTGAAGGTGCCCCCTGAATCGACGCCGATCCGCCACGTCCGCTCGGTCACATCGCAACTCCAGTGTTGGCCTCAGGTGGCAAAAATTGTATACGCGGCGTATGGATCAAAGGCCGCCACCGCTACCCTGTCAAGATGTGCCGGCCGGCGATGCTGGCCAAACACCAGGCAAATTGCCCAAAAAAGCCCTCACAGCGCGCGACAAAGCTTACGCCTTTGTGGTGGAACAGATCGTCAGTGGTGACTTTCGAGGGGGCGAGTTTTTGGAGGAAGAGCGGGTGTCGGCGGCGGTGGGCGTGTCGCGCACACCGGTCCGCGAGGCGTTCAACAGATTAGAGTCAGAACGCTTCATTGAACTCGTCCCGCGGCGCGGCGCCCGTGTGCGGGAAGTGACCGCGCAAGAAATGCTGCAGCTTTATGAGACGCGCCGTTTGGTGGAAGGGTTTGCGGCGGAGCGCATGTGCGCCATGAAGGTGGGCGCTCCGGCGGAAATGGTGGCTTTGCAGGAAACTATGGAGCGGCTCGAACGCTCTGACCTGCGCAGCCACGTGGAGTGTGACCGGGCCTTCCACCGCGCTTTGATGGCGGGGAGCAAAAACCTCATTCTCGTTGAAGTGTGTGATGCTTTGCGCGCGCTGCAGCACCAAGTGGCCTACGCTGCGGTGCGGGCCGACCCCTCGCGCCTCGACATCATCCTTGATGAGCACAGCGCGCTTATCAAGGCGCTGGACAAGGGCGATGCTGATCGGGCCGTGCGCATTCTCACCCAGCACCTCCAGCCCATCGCCCAAGTGCTCGCAACGCTGCGCTAGGTCAGGTGAGGTGAAGTCGCAAGCGTTTGATCGGGAAAAACCGGCTGTTGTTTTAAATGGGTGAGCATTGTCCTCGTGCCGGGTGCGAGCACACTTCGGTGTCCTTTGAAGGGCCGCGCTAGCGCATGTCTCGCTCGTTCTGGGTCAGATCGAGCGAAGAAAACGTGCTCTAGATGTCATTTCCATCAACATTGTTCACTGCAGAACCGCCGTAGGGGGCCGTGCCTCACTGCTCCCGCCTTATGTCAATTGTCCCGCGGTGGGCCTGATGCATCAACCCACGGCTTCGCCTCTTTGGGGTTGACCCATCAGGCCCAACGCGGGATTCTGATGGTGTCGGCTCCGG
>JBCDLN010000112.1:0-11255 GCA_038745295.1 Pseudomonadota bacterium
AGGCCCAAGCGGTGGATCTTGCCGATCACTGCGTTGCGCGAGACACCCCCCAGCGAATCGGCAATTTGGGATGCAGACAGGCCGTCGGCCCAGAGCTTGCGCAGCTCTTCAATACGCTCGTCGGTCCAGCTCATGGCGTCATTCCTCCGTCCACAGCATGTCCACAGCGACTCCACAGGCGGCACGCCATGAAAGGCGCGGGAATCCGCGGCGTTTGAAGGAGACTGTGGGGTACCTGTTCAGGTGCCTTGGTGCGAGGAACGTACAAGAATCGACGAATCAGCGTCTACACCCGTCGAGTCACCAAAGACTGAAGAGTTGCTTTTTCCCCAGCCATCAGAAAGAAGGGCCGCTCACCCCTTCGAGATCCACGCAAAACCAGGGAGCAGCGCCACCCGCGCGAACCAGTCATGACCCATTCCTCGCTCTTCCCCACCTACAACCGTGCGCCCGTGTCCTTTGCGACCGGCGAAGGCGCTTGGCTGAATGGGTCGGACGGGCGACGATACCTCGACATGGGGTCCGGGATCGCGGTCACCGCGCTGGGCCACCAGCACCCCCACCTTGTGGCCGCCCTTCAATCGGCGGCCCAAGGGGTGTGGCACACCTCCAACCTTTTTCAGATCCCGCAGCAGGAGCGGCTGGGCGAGCGGCTTTGCGCGGCAACCTTTGCTGAGCGCGTGTTCTTCTGCAACTCGGGCGCGGAAGCTAACGAAGTCGGCATCAAAACCGCACGGCGCTATCAGTATGTGAATGGCGCCCCAGAAAAGATGCGCATCATCACCATGGAAGGCGCCTTCCATGGCCGCACTTTGGGCACCATCGCCGCCGGCGGATCGCCCAAGTACTTGGAAGGCTTCGGCGAGCCCCTCTCAGGCTTTGACCAGGTGCCCTTTGGCGACCTTGAGGCTGCCAAAGCGGCGGTGACACCTGAAACAGGCGCCATTTTGGTGGAGCCGATCCAAGGCGAAGGCGGCATTCGGGTCATGGAGCGCGCGGTGCTCCAGGGCTTGCGCGAGCTGGCCGACAGCCACGGGCTCCTTCTCATCTTTGATGAAGTGCAGACTGGGCTCGGCCGCCTCGGCACCCTCTTTGCCTACCAGCACTTCGGCGTCACCCCAGACATTTTGTGCTCGGCGAAGGGCCTTGGGGGCGGCTTTCCGGTGGGCGCTTGCCTTGCCACTGAAGCGGCCTCAGCAGGGATGGTGCCTGGCACCCACGGCACCACCTATGGCGGCAATGCCCTTGCCTGCGCTGTTGGCAATGCCGTCCTTGATGTGGTGATGGGTGAGGGCTTCCTCGACGAGGTGAGCCGAAAGGGCCTTGTTGCCAAACAGCTTCTAGCCGGTGTGGTGGATACCCACCCTTCCGTCTACGACCATGTGCGCGGTGAAGGGCTGATGCTCGCCCTCAAATGCCGGGCAAGCGTTGCTGAGGTGACGGGCGCGGCGCGCGAGGCGGGCGTTCTCGTCATCCCGGCGGGCGACAATACTGTGCGGATCCTTCCGCCCCTCACCGCCACGGACGAGGATCTGCGCGAGGCTGCGTCCCGCCTTGACCAAGCGGCGAGCCATCTGGAAGCGCGCCACGAGGCCGCCCAATGACAGCGCCGCTTCATTTTCTTGATATCAAGTCGCAATCGCCCGAAACGCTCAAAGCCATCCTCGCCGAAGCCCACCGCCTGAAAGCAAAGACAGGGCGCCCGCGCCCTCGCTCCACCGCTCTCACGCATCACACACTGGCGATGATGTTTGAGCGCCCCTCAACACGCACGCGCTTTTCCTTCGATATGGCGATGCGCGAGCTGGGCGGCGATACGATTGTGGCGGCAGGGGCAGAAATGCAGCTCGGCCGAGGCGAAAGCCTTGCAGACACCGCCGAGGTGCTGTCGCGCTACGTGGACGCTGTGATGATCAGGATGCTCGATCACGACGGGTTGGCCGAGTTCGCCCAACACGCGTCGATCCCTGTCATCAACGGCCTAACCCGCCGCTCGCACCCCTGCCAGATGGTCGCTGATTTGATGACCATTGAAGAACGCCTTGGCGGTCTTGAGGGGCGCATTGTCACCTGGGTGGGGGACGGCAACAACATGGCCGCCACCTTCCTGGAAGCGGCTCAGCGGCTACCGTTTCACTACCGGATCGCCACGCCGCCGGACCTCACGTTGGACAGTGAGCTGGTTGCCGCTGCAAAAGCCGCCGGTGCCGATGTCACAATTTTTGATGCGGCGGAAGACGCCGTCACCGGCGCCGACGTTGTTGTGGCCGATGCCTGGGCGTCCATGGGCGATGAGGACTACGACCGACGACACGCGCTCCTCAAACCGTTCCAAGTCAACCCCGCCCTGATGAGCTTGGCTCAGCCTGGCGCCATCTTCCTCCATTGCTTGCCTGCGCACCGCAACGAGGAGGTGACCGATGCCGTCATCGACGGGCCGCAATCGGCAGTCTTTGATGAAGCTGAAAACCGGGTCCATGCCCAAAAGGCCGTTCTGGCTTACGTGTTTGGAAAAATCGGCGCCGTTTAGCCGGAGCTGAGTAGAGCCGCTGACCATAAGCTCCTTCGCGGGGAATTCTCCCACGGAGCACACCTCGCGTGGTGCGGGTCTTCCACCTGAAGCACTCTTGTTCGGGGAAGGGTGAGCTTACGCCTCGTCGATAACCGCTTCAGCCTCGATCTCGACCCGGTAGTCGCCAACAAGGTCGCCAACAGCAAGGAGGGTGTTGGCGGGCCGAACGTCACCAAAGACCCGCCCGTGGGCGCGGCTGGCCGGCTCCCAGTCGGCAATGTCGCGCAGGAGGACGCGGGTGCGCACCACATCCTCAGGACCGGCGCCCAGTGCGCGCAGGGCGCCGAGGATTTTGTCGAGAATATATGTGGTTTGGGCGCCTGCATCATCAGGGGCCACCACGTGCTCGCTGCCGTGGGTTGCGGTGGTGCCTGAGACCAAAACGCGGCTGCCTACCCTGATGGCACGGCTATAGCCTGCAATGGGCTCCCACACCGACCCCGATGAAACACGCAGCCTCTGAGGACGACCTGGCACCGGCTCAGCGTGATAGGCGCTCGGGAGGCTTTCAAGGTGATGGCTGAGGTCGCCGCTCGCGGTGAGAAACGGCGGGGTGCGGTATTCATCGCCGCAATCGCCAGGGATGGGGGTGAGTGCGGTGAAGGCGTCTTCCAGGGTGGCGCGGTCCGCGTCGGTGAGGTGAAGCTCAGAAAGGCGGGCCGTATCGCCGCGGTGTTCGCGCTCGCCGAGCCGTGCCCCGATGATGATGCCGCCCACATGGGGCAGGTCGAGCACCCAGCGGGTCGCCACATTGGCGATGGAGGCCCCGTGCCGCTCTGCGACAGTCGCCGCAGCATTCAGCACATGCTGAAGCGCATCCCAACCGCCGCCCGCATCGATGAACCGGCGGTATTTCATGCCGCTCCAGTCGGGTATGTCAGCCGGCGCGGCCGCACCGTGCCATTTGTCGGTGAGGAAGCCGCCGCACAGGGTACCGTAAGCGAGGAGCTTGACGCCAAAGGCATCCGCCACGGCTTTGAGGTCGCCGCGGGCCCGCCGGTCGATGAGCGAACACGAGACCTGATTGGACACCAGCGGCACGCCGTCGGCGAGGGCAACACGCAAGTGCGCAGCATCAAAATTCGTCACACCGATCTCGCCGATGACACCTTCAGCGCGCAGGGTTTTGAGGTGGTGGAGCGCATCGAGCCAAGCCGGATGCTCAAAGGACCACCAGTGGAACTGCAGAAGGTCCACCCGTTCCACGCCAAGGCGGGCGAGCCGCTCGGAAACGCCTGCGCGCACCACTTCGGCGGTCATCGGGCCTGGCTCGGGGCACCATTTGGTGAACGAGAGCGTTTTGCCCGGGCGCAGTGCAGCGGCACGGCCTGCGATGATTTCAGCGCTGCCGTAGTGGTCGGCCATGTCGAAGGTGTCGAGCCCATGGTCGGCATAGGCGGCTAGATGGGAGGCGGCCACATCAGGATCGAGCGGGCCGGCGCGCTCCATGTCGGCCACCTGCCAAAGGCCCACCAGCACTTGCGCGGGCGACAGCGCGCCGAGGGAAAAGCGTGGAATGGTCATCAAAGGTTTCCTTTCCGCCGCACCACCCGCCGCGATCCCAACAGCCCGCGCGGCCGCAAGAGGAGAATGACGCACAGCGAGACCCCAATCAGCACAATTTGGAGCGAGGCGGCTCTCGCCTGCGCGCCCGGTGGAAAGACCGCCTCCACCGCAGCGCCAGAGGCGGCCCAGATCGCCCAGACCAAAACCGCCCCCAAGATGGCGCCAAGGTTGCTGCCTGACCCACCCACAATCAGCATCGCCCACACCTGGAAGGTGAGGATGGCAAGATAATTGGCCGGCGCAATAAACCCGATGAAATGGGCGCCGGCTGCCCCGGCAATCCCCATCACCGCGCCGCCAAGCGCAATGGCTTGCAGACGGAACCGGACCGCCGATTTCCCCAAGGCGCGCGCGGCGTCTTCATCTTCGCGGATGGCGCGCAGCACCCGTCCCCAAGGGGACCGGGCGAGCCGCTCCAAAAGGCCATAAAGCACAGCCACCAACCCCGCCATGACGGCAAGGTTGAGAAGGTTGAACCGCAACGGCTCGCCGGCGAGCTCGCCAAATGGCCGCGGAATGAAACTGATCCCGAAGGGCCCGCCGGTTATCCCTTCAAGGTTGAGCGCCGCCAGATGGATGACAACCGCAAAGCCAAAGGTCGAGATGGCAAGGTAGTCGGCGCGCAGGCGGATGGTAAGGGCGCCGACCAGCAACGAAAGCACCGCTCCAACGATGGCAGCCGCCAGCCATCCGGCCGCGATGGGAAGGCCAAAACCGCCCACCCGCCCATCAATGGGCGGCGTTGTGACAATGGCGGATGTATAAGCCCCCGCCAAAACAAAGCCCGCCACGCCCACATTGAAGATGCCCGTCAGCCCCCACTGCACGTTGAGGCCCAGGCACATCACCGCGTAGGTGAGCGCCATGGTCATGAAGAAGGCGAGGTAGGCGAGAAGCGCAGCGTCCATCAGCGTCGCCCGAAAAGGCCGCGGGGGCGCAGCGCCAGCACCGCCACCAGCACGGCGAAAGAGACCGCCGCGCGCCACTCAGCCCCAACGGTTTGCGCCGCCAACGCTTCGCAAAGGCCCACGAGCAGCCCCCCCAAAACAGCGCCAGGCACGCTGCCGATGCCACCCAAGATCGCCGCGGCAAACAGTGGGAGCAAAAGGTCAAACCCCATGGTGGGGCGGATTTGAACGAGAAGCCCAGCTGCCACCCCGGCCGCGCACGCGAGCGCCCCGCCGATCATGAAGGTGAGCCGCACCACCCCTTCCACATCAATCCCTGAGATCCGCGCGAGTGCTGGGTTTTCAGCGACGGCCCGCATGGCGCGCCCCGCGTCGGTGCGGGTGAGGAGGAGATGTACTGCGGCCACTAAGAGGGCGGTTATCGCCAGCACGAGGAGCTGGTCGGGCGTGGCGCGCATCCCACCGCCGATGGGCGCTGCAATCTGGAGTTCGCGCGAGAAGTATTGCGGCGTGGCGGTGAAGACGAACTCAATCAAGCTGCGCAGGGCGAGCGAGGCACCAAAGCTTGCGATAACGATAATGATGATCGTGCCCCCCCGCCGCCTGAGCGGCCTAAAGAGGATCGCATCAAGGGTAAGCGCCACACCGCCGGTGAGGACAAGAGCGCCCCCAAAAGCCAGCACCAACGCCAATGAGACCGAAAAGGGTGAAAGCGGCGCTGTCCCCAAAACCGCCGACAGCGCCGTCAGCAGCACCAGTGTGAGGTAGGCGCCCCCTGTCACAAACTCGCCGTGAGCAAAGTTGGCAAAGCGCAGGATCGAGTACGTGAGGGTAACGCCGATGGCCCCGAGGCCAATCATGGACCCTGCCACCAACCCATCAATAATGGCCTGCGGGTTCATGCTGCCTCCGGCGCTGCACCCAGGAAGAGCGCGCCAAGATCATCGCTTTGCGCAAGTGCTTTGGCATCCATATCCCGCCGCACAACGCCTTCGGCGAGCACGACGGCACGGTCCGCAACCTCGAGCGCGGCTCTCACGTTTTGCTCCACCAGAAGAACCGCAACCCCATCGGCGGCGATCTCTTTGAGGCGGGCGAAAACCTCCCCCACCAGTTTGGGCGACAACCCTGCTGAAGGCTCATCCAGCATCAGGACGCGGGGGCGGGTGATCAGCGCACGGCCGACTGCAAGCATCTGCCGCTGCCCTCCGGACAGCCGCCCCGCCGTCTCAGTCGGTCGCCCCCCAAGGTCGGGAAAGCGGGCCATCACCTCCTCAATGGCAGCTTTGCGCTCCCTATGGGGGAGAGCCGTTGCCGCAATTTTGAGGTTTTCGGCAATGGTGAGCGTCGCAAAGATGTTCTCGGTTTGCGGCACGAACGCTAGGCCAGCGCCAACGCGCCGGTGGGCCGGGATCGTCGTGATATCATCACCGCAAAAGTTCACGGTGCCGCCTTCGATGGGCACCAGCCCCGCGAGCGCCTTCACAAAGGTCGATTTGCCGGCGCCGTTGGGACCCAGCACGGTGACGATCTCGCCAGATGACACACTCAGATCCACCCCGCGCACAATGGGAAGGCCGGGCTCGTAGGCTGCCACAAGCGCCCGCACACTCAGCGTAGGGGTGGGGGTCAGGGTGGCTGTCTCCATCACGCGGCTGCCGGCCCGCTGCCGAGATAAGCCTCCACCACGTCAGGATCGGCAAGCACCTCACCGGGCGGACCTTCCGCAAGCAGCCGGCCCGACGCCATCACCACAGCACGCCCGCACAGCCGCTCCACCACACTCATGTTGTGTTCGATTAAAACGACTGTGACGCCGCCAGCGTTGATCTCCTCCACCCGTTCCATGATGAACTCCATCAGAGCTGGGTTCACGCCCGCGGCAGGCTCATCAAGGAGCAGGAGTTGCGGCTCGGCCATCAGCGCGCGGCCCAGTTCCAAAAGTTTGCGCTGCCCGCCTGAAAGGCTTTTGGACAGGTCGTGCAGCACCGGCGTCAGACGCAAGAATTCAGCAAGCCTGTCGGCCCGCTCTTTGAGTGCGCGCTCCTGCCGGGCCACGGTGAGGAAAGAGAAGAGCGAACCCACCATGGTTTCGCCCCTTTGGTCTTGGCCGGCAACGAGGAGATTGTCACGCACAGTCATCTCAGCGAACGGGCGGGGGATTTGAAAGGTGCGCGCAAGGCCCTTGTTGGCGCGGGTTTCCGCAGGGGCCTCTGTCACGTCCTCGCCGGAAAGCTTTATGGTCCCGCGGTCGGGCATGAGGGCACCGGCCAAAAGGTTGAAAAGCGTTGTCTTGCCCGCCCCGTTCGGCCCAATGATGCCCAGCACCTCTTGGCGCGCGACGGCTAACGTCACCCCATCCACCGCTTTGAGGCCGCCAAACGATTTGGCGATGTCCACCGCCTCAAAGGCCGTCGCGTCGGGCGCAAGCGTCGTCATAGCAGGCGCCTTTGGGGCCGATCGGTGTGGTCTTCCAAGTGTTTGCCCGTCTCACCCGGTTGCTCTAGCTTCACTGTGGCACGCGTGGCGCGGATGGGAAATGTTTGACGGACCACACCGTCACACCTTGGAGGCCGGGCAGCTAGGTGAAAAGGAGTGGAAAGGGAGTGGCAGGGGAAGGGATGAGCGACGATCAGTTCACGTTATATGATCTCAAAGTGGAAGTGATCGCTCCCGACGGCGCAAAGATTTACTGTGGCGCTGAGCCTGGTGACTACTTCGAGTTGCGCGGTGAGATGCTGCACCTGCCCCCAGGACAAGGGTTTTCCATCTATTCGCTGGCAGCTGTCTTGCCGCTGCTGGCTGCCAAACAGCGTCAGACACACGGGAACGACTGGATGACATCGGACGCGGAAGTGGCCTGCCCGGACCCCAACTGCCCCACGAAGCTGCGCATCACGCGCACAGGCACCCGCACCTTCTCCCATGCCGACACCACCGCCGTTCCTTTGCCACGCTGATGGAAACAGCCGACCTCGCTCCTGCAACGTTCGAAGGCCACGCGATCAGCCGCGTCATTCGAGGCGGCTGGCAACTGGCGGCCGGGCACAGCGGCGCTGCCTCTTCCGATGCTGTTGCCGACCTCATCGCCACTGCCGATGCCGGCATCACAACATTTGATTGCGCTGATATCTATACTGGCGTTGAGGAGACCATCGGGGCCTTTCGCACCGCCTATGCTGAGGCCCGTGGAGAGGCAGCGCTCGGATCAGTGCGCGTCCACACCAAGTGTGTGCCGGACCTAGCGGCGCTCCCCACCCTGACAAAAGGCGATGTTGCCGCCATCATTGACCGCTCGCGCGCACGCCTTCAGATGGACAGGCTCGATCTGGTTCAGTTCCACTGGTGGGACGTTGATGTCCCTGGCTGGCAACAGGCTGCCGGCTGGCTCACAGAGCTTGCCGCGGCAGGGAAAATCCGAAGTGTTGGCGCGACCAATTTCGGCGCCCGTCACATCCGCACACTCCTCGCCGACGGGGTGCCGCTGCGTGCAGTCCAAGTGCAGTATTCGGTGCTTGATGATCGACCGGCGCGGGAGATGGCGGCGCTCGGTGTGCCTCTTTTGGCCTATGGCACGAACGCCGGTGGGTTTTTGAGCGATCGGTGGCTTGAGGCAGACGAGCCCACCCAGCCGCTCGAGAACCGTTCTTTGGTAAAGTATAAGCTCATCATCGACGATGTGGGCGGGTGGGACGTCTTCCAAAACCTCCTCAAAACCTTGCGGCGCGTTGCTGATGCTCACGGCAGCGATATCGCCACCGTCGCGAGCCGCTGGACGCTCGATCAAAGGGGGGTGGCAGCCGCCATTGTCGGCGCACGACACCGCGCGCATCTAGCGCGCAATGTGGCCATCAGCACCCTTCGCCTAACAGCCGACGATCATGCCGCCATCGCATCAGCCCGCGCGGCCCTGACCCCGCTGGTGGGCGACGTCTATGACCTCGAGCGTGACCGTCATGGCCGGCACGGTGCCATCATGAAATACAATCTCAACAGGAGCGCAGCGTGAGCGATGTGGCCGAACGCGCCGTCAAGGAGGTGGTGGTGCGCCACCAATCCTTTGTCGACTGGTTCAGAGGAGACGGCAAAGACGCCTTGTTTGCCGATATTGAGCGGTCCTTCGCGCCCGGCTTTCGCATGTTTGCCCCCTGCGGGACCATGATGAAACGCGACCTCATCGTCGAAGCGCTGAAGGCCGAGCGTGCGGCGCGGGTCGCCACCTTTGATATTATTGTCGATGCGCCTGAGGTGGTGTGGTCCAACGACACCTCAGCGCTCGTTACGTACATCGAGCGGCAATCGGGCGGCGGTGAAGAGACCGCGCGACGCTCGACAGCCCTTTTCACGCGCGATGACGGCGCCCCGTGCGGCGTTGTCTGGCAGCACGTTCAAGAGACATGGATCACCAACGAGGGAGATGGGACATGACCGATGCGCTAAGAGCAGCGCTCCTTGGGGCAGCTTTGGTGTTGCCAGGCGCTGCCATTGTTGCGCCGAGCGCAGCCGTTGCGGCCGATTGCGAGGTGACGGTGGGCGTCGTCCTGGAGCTGACAGGGCCTGCCGGGCAGTATGGGCAAGCGGGCGCAAAGTCGGTGGAGATGGCGCTGTCGGACATCAACGAAGCCGGCGGCGTTGAAGGCTGCACCCTCGTCACCGATACGCGCGACAGCCAAAGTCAGGGCAATGTGGCGGTGGACCAGGCAACCCAGCTCGTCAACGTCAAAGGCGTCCCTGTGGTGATTGGCGGGATTATCTCCTCCGTGTCGATCCCTGTCCTTACCTCTGTCACCGGGCCTGCTGGCGTGGTGCAGGTCTCGCCCGCCTCCTCTTCCCCCACGCTAACCGCGCTGGGGCGTGAAGGCAAAAGCGGCGGCAAGTTCTTCCGCACCATCACGTCCGACGCGCTGCAAGGCACGGCTGCCGCCAAGTACGCCATGGACCAAGGCCTCACTGAGCTTGCCATCATTCACGTCAACAATGACTTTGGCGTCAACATGATGCGCGAGTTTAGCTCCACCTACGAAGCTTTGGGCGGCACGATTACTTCAATCACACCGTATAACGAAAATCAGTCGAGCTATTCGGCCGAAGCCACCGCCGCCATGAACGGCGACCCGGACGCGCTTTACCTCATCGCCTACCCTGTTGATGGGGCCACGATTGCCCGGGCGTGGATCAGCCAAGGCGGCCCGCAAACCTTCCTCCTCAATGACGGTATGAATAGCCGCGAGTTCATCAACAGTGTCGGCGCGCAATTCCTCGGCAACGCCTATGGGACGTCCTCTGGAACCAACCCCACCCCTTCCACCGAATACTTTTACGCCAACTACGAAGCCGTGTCTGATGGGTTCGCGCCTGACGCGCCTGCTGCCGACCGCTCCTATGATGCGGGCGCCATTGTGGGCCTTGCCATTGCCAAAGCGGCACATGATGGCGGCGGCACCAATGCAGTCACCGCTGACACCATTGCCGCGTCAATCCCGCAAGTCCTTGCTGAAGACGGCACGCCCATCACAGCCGGGCCAGAAGGCTTCACCGAGGCGCTCGCCAAGATCAAAGCCGGAGAGCCGATCCGTTACCAAGGCGTCATCGGTCCTGTGAGTTTTGATGAGTTCGGCGACATCACCGGCCCGTTCCGTCTGTGGCGCATTGTGGATGGCGAGGTCACGACTGTGGGCGAAATGTCCGCCGACGATGTGGCTGCAGTGAAAGCCTCGCTGTGACGAAACGCACGGTTTGACGACCAAGGTGTGATCCAGCGCACAAAACTGCGCTTGTAACCCCCATCGCCTTCGCCAGATAAAGTTAATCGTATCTGGCGGAGGCGAAACAATCGTGAGCGAACTGACAGAGACCGACTTTGAAACGGCGAATGCCCACCTTATCCGCGCTCTTGGGATGGACCTTAAAATCCAACTCACCTCCAATCGATGGAGTAAACTGACCGCTTGGTCGATTATTACACCTCTTATTGCTCTATGGCGTTACTCGCAACTTCTTGACGAAAACATCAAAATCTACGACCTCGTAGCTGAAGGCCATAAATCCCACCTTTCTGGCACAGATCTCGATTTTGGCTACGCCAGTGAGAAGCATCGCAAAAAGGCGGTGCATCAAATGCGCATCGTCAACGATATGCTTGAGCTCAAAGACGCGATGGTCAGCAAAAGCAGCAAAATCACCTCATTCCGTCTCGGCTTTTACTTTGA
>JBCDLN010000113.1:0-11234 GCA_038745295.1 Pseudomonadota bacterium
CCACGGCTGTCCATCTCGATGGCGCCGGCCGGGTCCAATGGATCGCTCGCGCGGCGCAGATACTCTTGCGCGTCGCGTGCGGCGATATCATCGCTCAGGGCAAAGGCATCGCCAGGCCCCTCAGCGGGGACAACTCCCACCTCGTCGGCCACCTCGCTCACCAGGCTGGGTCTGAAGTAAAGGTGGGCGTACTCAACAATCCCCGTTGATGTGTATCGCCCCCCATGGCCCGGCATTTCGAGGGAAAGGGCGCCGGTGGAAGCAGGGTTTGGCCGAGGCCAGTTGGCCTTTGTGACCGACGCGCCACCGATATGGTAGGTGAGGACGTAGTGGTTGACGCCGTCAAACCGGCTCTCGGTGAGCCCGCGTTTATGGTGGGCAACGGGGATGTTCCAACGCTCCGAGTAACCGACCAGCTGCGGGAGCGGCACCTCAGCATCAAGGTCGCGATACCTTTGGCAGTGCTCCGGCTCGCTGGTGAATGCGTGTAGACCCATCTGCCGCCTCGCCTCCTGCCGAACACACCCAGCATTGAGCGCGCCCATTGGGGGCTGCCCGCCGTCGCCGCGGTAGGTAGTGCACCTCTTGCGTTTTTGTATCGGCGAGCCGGGATCTGGTCGCTAATGTCAGCGGTGATAGAACATGGGGTCAAGCTCCACCGACACCGGCTCGCCGTCATCGTGGGTCTTCATCAGGTCGGCCATAGCGTCCCACCAGCGCCGCATAGTCGGATGGGTTTTCAGCGCCTCCCCGTCGAACGATCGTTCCCGCTCCATGTAGGCAAAGAGCTGTCCTGTCTCACCAAGAAGGTGGATGGAGTAGTTTGTGATCCCGGCCTCACGCAGCAGCGTGCTCAGCTCTGGCCAGATTTCGTCGTGACGGCGCTTGTACTCCGCTTCAGCGCCGGGGTTGAGAAACATGACGAACGCGCAGCGCTCATGGGTCTCCTCGTTCATCGGCTGGACCCGCCGCGGGACAGGAGGCGCTTCAGCACAATGGGCATCGCGATGGAGGTGATGAGCAACAAGCCAAGCAGAACTGTAATCACGATCCCCGGCACGTTGAGAAGGGATAATCCAAACGTCGCAAACCCCAGAACAAAGGCCGCCAGAACAACGCCGGGTATGGTGCCTGACCCGCCTGCAATGGCCACGCCGCCGAAGATCACCATGGTGATCACATCAAGCTCCCAACCAAGGGCAGCATTGGGACGCACGACACCAAAGCGCGACACAAGGAGGACCCCGGCAAGGCCCGACAGCGTTCCCGACAGCGTAAAAAGCCAAAACCTGATGCGCGCGACGGGAATGCCCGAAAACTGAGCGGCCACAGGGTTTGCGCCGATGGCATAGAGCGTCCGGCCGGTGGCGGTTTTGTGGAGGAAGAGGACGAATAGCACCGAAAATATGAGGAAGAGCGTGAACGACAGAGGGATGGGAGGCCACGCAATGAGGTACGACTGGCCAAGAGCGGTGAAGTCTTCCGGGAAGCTTGTGATGGCCTGATCGCCCAACGAGACCTGCGCAATTCCCCTGAAGAGCGACATGGTGCCAATGGTGATCACGATTGACGGCACGCCGATGCTCGTCACGAGAAGGCCGTTGAACATCCCGCACAGGACACCCACCGCGATCCCCACGATAATCAACAACGGCGCCCCAAGGCCCGCGGACGCAGCAAGCCCCACCCCCAGCGCGGAGAGCGCCACGATCGCGCCGACGGAAAGGTCGATTTCGCGCACCAAGATGAGAAGCGCCATGGGAAGCGCGATGATGGCCTTTTCGGAGAAATTATAGGTGGCGTCGGCAAGGTTATAGATGTCGAGAAACCACGGTGTTGCGAGCGCATTGGCCACAAACACGGCAACAAGGAGCGCGAGTAGGATCGCCTCCCAGGACAACAGGATATCGCTGAGCTTTCGCGGCAGCCGATCGGTAATGGGGGCGCGTGCGGCAGCTTTTGAGACGCTTTCCATCGTCAGGCAGATCCCTTTGAGGCCGACAAGCGCGCGTTGCGCAAGATGAGTTTCTTGGGCCGGGCTTCCGCGCGGGCGTTAAGCACCACCGCCCCCAAGATCACCGCACCAGCAATTGCCATTTGCCAGAACGGCGAGACTTGCATGGTGGGCAGCGCATTCACCACAACGCCCAGGAACAGCGCCCCCAACAGCGCGCCCGCCACCGTTCCAACGCCGCCCCCGATGGAAACGCCGCCAATGACGCAGGCAGCAATCACAGTGAGTTCATACCCAAGGGCGATCTCTGAATAGGCAACGCCAAAGCGGGCGACCCACAAGTACCCGCATAGCCCCGCAATGGCGCCGGACAGGGTATACACAAGGACCTGCGCGCGGCTGAGAGAGATCCCGCAGTAGCGGGCGGCAACCGGATTGCCTCCAACCGCATAAAGGCCCCGCCCGGTGCGGCTTCGGGTGAGAAACACCCATGTTGCCAGTGACACGACAATGGCAATCCAAACCGGTGAGGTGAGCCCCAAAAAGCTTATCTTGGGAAAGGCTTGGAACGACTGCCCCATTTCGCTGGCATTCACCTGGTCGCCGCCGCCAATGACCACGATGAGACCGCGGTAGATGGCAAGCGCGCCGAGGGTGACGACAATGGGCGGAATACCCAAGCCGCCCACCAACAGCCCGATGAGCATGCCGAGCCCCGCGCCGATGATGATCCCAAACGCCACGTAAAGAAGACCGGGAAGCTCAGGGCCATACTGACCAATCAGCGCCACCAACATCCCTGTGAGGGCGAGATTGGCCGCCACGGAAAGGTCGATGCCGCGCGTGAGGATCACCATGGTTTGCCCAAGCACCAGCATGAACAAGAAGGCGGTGTCGTTCAAAACACCCAAAAGGCTCGACGGCGCTGCAAACGCGGGCGCATAAAGCGAAACACCGGTCACCATCAAAGCAATGAGAATGGCAAGCGCTGCTTCGCGGTGGCGCAGCAGCCATGTCATGGCGCGCTCACCTTATGTCTTTGGGCCGCTTCAGCCCCTGTTGCGGAGGCCACAATCGCCTCAGGGGTCCAGCTGCCACGGTCAAAGGCATCCACAATCCGCCCCTCGTGCATGACAATGATCCGGTCCGATAGGCCCATGGCCTCTGGCAACTCTGAGGTGATCAAGATGACGGCAAGGCCATCTTCTGCCAGCTCGCCAATAAAGTCGTGAACAGCCGCCTTGGAGCCCACATCAATGCCTTTTGTGGGTTCGTCCAAGATGATGATCTTGGGCTTGGTGGCAAGCCACTTGGCAATCACCACCTTTTGCTGGTTGCCACCGGACAAATCTTCCACCGCGGTCTCCCAGCTCGCGGCGCGCACATCAAGACGCTCCCCCAAAGACCGCGTGGCAGCGCGTTCCGACTGACGCGACAGGAAGACGCCGCGCACATGTTCTGTGAGCGAAGCAAGGGTGGTGTTCTCGCGGATGGACAAGGGAAGCGCTGCGCCCTCGTGCTGCCGGTCTTCAGGCACATAAGCAAGGCCGGCAGCGATGGCATCGGACGGTGCTTTCAGAACAAGGCGCTCGCCGTTGACATCAATCGTTCCGCGCTCGGGCTTGGTTAGGCCGAAAAGGCACTGCATCGCCTCAGAGCGTCCCGCGCCCACAAGGCCGTAAAAGCCCAAGATCTCCCCTTTTTTGAGTGAGAAGCTAATATCGTCGAACTCGGTGGCGTTGGAGAGCCCTTTGACGGTGAGAACGGTCTCGCCCAAGGGGATGTCGCGCTTGGGGAACACCTGATCGATGGGCCGGCCCACCATCAGCTTCACCAAATCGGGCTCACTGACCTCGCCGGTTGCCCCCTCGCCCACCTTCTTGCCGTCCCGCAGGCAAACCCAGCGGTCGGAAAGGCGGAAGATCTCATCAAACTTGTGAGAGATGAAGAGGATGGCGCGGCCTTCCCCCTTCAAGGTTTCAACAAGCTCAAAGAGTTCATCGATCTCGTGGCGGGAGAGCGCTGCGGTCGGTTCATCCATGATCACAACACGTGCGTCGTGGGACAGGGCGCGCGCCACTTCCACCATGTGCTTTTGCGCCACCGACAAACGCTTAAGCGGCGTGGTGGCGTCAAAATCGGCCTCGATCCGTGTGAGCAGCGATTGTGTGCGCTCTTTGATCCGCGGCCAATCGACAAGTTTGGCAACGCCCGCGCTCTTTGTGGGCATGTGCCCCATGAAGACATTTTCTGCGACGGAGAGTTCGTCAAACATCACCGTTTCTTGGTGGATCGCGGCAATGCCCGCATTCCAAGCGTCTCTTGGGGTAGAGAAGTGCCTTTGCGTCCCACTGAGGCTTATGGTGCCGGCGTCGGGCGTGTAGATGCCGGTCAGTATTTTGACGATGGTGGATTTCCCAGCCCCGTTTTCCCCAATCAGCGCAGTGACACTGCCGGCAGAAAGGTCGAACGACACATCATCGAGCGCTTTCACGCCCGGGAATTGCTTGGAAAGCCCCTTCAGGGAGAGGATGGATGGCGCCATGAACCGCTGCGAATGAAGGTTGGCAAGAAAAGCTGGGTCGCACCTTTGGCCTTGCGCGCCGGTGCGACCCGTGTGGTGTGCGCTGCCCTCTAGAAGATGGTGGCGAACTCGGCGACGTTATCCTTGTTGAAGATGAAGGGTGCGCCCATCACCGCTTCGCCTTCAGGTCCAACGGTGGTTTCACCGATGTTGCCCATGGACAAGGTGGCGCCTTCGGCAGTGCTCTCGCCCGCCAAAATGTCAGCCATGATCATAGTGGAGGCGTAGCCGTACTCCACAGGGTTCCAGATGGCGAAGGAATCGCACGCCCCCGCCTGCACGGCCGCCAGCATCTCTGACGGCAGGCCAAGACCTGTGATGTAGACTTTACCCACAAGGTCCATGTCCATGATGGCCTTTGCGCCCGCCCTGATGCCGATGGTGGTGGGTGAGATCACCCCGCGCAGGTTGGGATGGGCTTTCACAAGGGCTTGCATCTCGCGGTAGCTCTTGTCGTCCTGGTCATCGCCATAAACCGTCGCCACCAGGGGCATTTTGGCGTATTTGGGGTCTTTCCATTCTTCCTTCATGGCCGCAATCCAGGCGTTCTGGTTGGTCATGGTGGAGGCAGCCGACAGGATCGCAACTTCCCCTTCATGGCCGAGCGTTTCGCCAATCATTTGGACCTGGGTCGCACCGATGAGGGGCGTTGAAGAGGCGGACAGGTGGACAAGCCGTCCCGCGGGGGCAATGGCTGAATCAAATGACATCATCTTGATGCCGCGTTGCGCTGCCTTTTTGCCCACAGGGACGAGCGCATTGGCATCGTTCGCGGAGACAATAATGCCATCCACACGCTGGGCGATGAGTGAATCGATGACGGCGATTTGATCTTCGGGCGTGGGCTTTGTCGGGGCTGTATAGATGATTTCCATGCCGCCCACCTCTGCGGCAGCATCGCGCGCGCCGTTGGCGCAGGCGTCAAAGTAGGAGTTGCCGAGGTTCTTCACCACCATGGCAACCCGCTTGTCGGCGGCAAAGGCCCGGCCACCGAAGAGCGATGTTGCTGCGATGGTTGCAGCAGACCCCTTCAAGAGACCGCGGCGATTTACGATGAGTGATTTTTTGTCCATGTGAGTGCTCCTCGCTCAGGTGCAGGACACCGGCCATTGTGTCTGGCCGGGCATTTGTGTTGTCGTTCTTGAGGCAATGACGTGATGGCGCTCCTTCCCTGTGGCCCACGATGGGCGAGACGCCGGCATGGTGCAACCGGTGTTGGCTGGTGGGACGGCGCGGCGGGCGCCCTTCATCACAAATTTTGATGTTCTTCGGACACGTCAAGCGGCCCGATAAGCGCTGCCACGCTGATACTGCTGCGCCCCAATGTGTCGCATGGGTCCAAGCACATTCGCGCGGGGGAACCGGCCCGCCACACGAGTTTTTACGGCAGCATGGGGCTTTCAGCTGTCCATTGAGCGTACACGGGCTCTTTGCAGCGCGTAGCGGACGGTGGTCTACCGGCTCTGCGCGAACGTGCTTGCGCGGTGGTCTGCGGCGTTGCCATCGTGCGGCTTTGGAGCGGTGGCAAGCAACGCTCTCAATTTTTTGACACGGGATTTTGGGTCTTCGCCGAAGCCAATCACATCGAAGTATTGGCCGCTGCCATCCATCAAGTAGACGTTGGCTGTGTGGTTCATTGTGTATCCGCCGTTCTTCAACGGCACCTTGTCCCAGTAGGCGTTATAGTGGCGTCCCAACGCGCCGACGTCGGCAAGAGGTCCTGTGAGGCCGATGATCCGCGGATCGAATGCGCTGAGGTATTGGCCCAAAAACTCTTGTGTGTCTCGCTCAGGGTCCACGGTCACGAACAAGACCTTGAGGTCATCACCGTCGTCGCCCAGGGCGTCCAGCGCTGATGCCATTTCCCACATTGTGGTGGGGCAGATTTCCGGGCAGTGGGTGAAGCCGAAGAAGAGCGCGAAGGGTTGTCCCTTCAGATCGCGATCGCTCAGCACGCCGCCTTCGTGGGTCGTCAGCTGGAAGGGCCCGCCGGGCGCGCTTTGAGACACTGCGGCAGGACCCGACGTGTCACTTTGCCAACTGAGAGCAAGCGTTCCACCCGCTGCAAGGACAGCAACAACACCAGCAATAACAAAGGGCGCGCTTTTTCCCACCCCATCACTCCTTTGGCGCTAACGGGGCCGGCTCTTGACGGGCAGGTTGTGGTGTTACCGGCAAAACGCGCTCAGCGAGGGGCGCTTCGCCAGAGTTGTTCCAGCGCTGGGTGAGCTGGAGCGCCACCAGCGTGCAGATGGCGCCTGACAAAAGGTAGGCCCCTGCTGCGATAAGGCCGATCGTGCTTGTTAGGACGAGCGCCACCAAAGGCGCAAAGCCTGCACCAAAGAGCCATGCTAAGTCGGCCGTGACCGCAGAGCCGGTGTATCGGTACTTTTGGGAGAACCATCCGGCAATGGCGCCCGAAGACTGCCCGAACGAGATGCCGAGCAACAAAAAGCCCGTGACCATGAAGTATATCTCACCAAATAGTCCAGCATCGAGCAATTGAGGGGCAAATCCGCTGAACGAAGCGGTGAGCAGAGCGCAGACCCCCAGCACCAAGCGGCGCCCGAACCGATCGGCGAGGGTGCCCGACAGCACTATGGCGCCAATGAAGAGGACCGCACTGATGGCTTCGACTAACAAGAACCGCCACGCAAGTTCACCGGTATAAAGGTAAATGAACGACAGCGGGAACACCGTGATCATGTGGAAGAGCGCGAAGGTGCCCAATGGCACAAAGGCGCCGATGATGACTGTTCTTCCCTCAGCGCGCAGTGTGGAGATTACCGACTGCGGCCGCAGCTCATTGGCCTCAAAGAGCGCGCCATATTCGGGCGAAGCCACAATCCGCAACCGTGCAAACAGCCCCACCACGTTGATGGCGAACACCACAAAGAACGGATAGCGCCAACCCCAATCGTAAAAATCTTCCGGCGATAGTGTGGCGAGGAAGTAGGCAAAGAGGCCGCTTGCCACCAACAGGCCCACGGCCGCGCCAATTTGGGGGATCATCGCGTACCAACCCTTGCGATTGTACGGTGCATTCACCGCAAGCAGTGATGCCAAGCCATCCCACGCGCCGCCCCAAGCCAAACCTTGCCCGATGCGCAGAGCAATCAAAATGGCTGCCGAAAAGTGACCGATCGAATCATACGTCGGCAAGAAGCCCAGAGCCACCGTACAGGTCCCAGTGATGACGAGCGCTACGGTGAGCTTCACGCTGGTGCCGTAGTTGCGATCCACCACCATAAAAATCGCTGTCCCGAAGGGCCGAGCGACAAAAGCAATGGCAAAAATTGCGAAACAATAAAGCGTTCCCGTTACAGGATCTGTGTAAGGAAAAACGCGAGTTGGAAAAATAATAACTGAAGCGATCGCAAAAACAAAAAAGTCAAAAAACTCTGAAGTCCGGCCGATAATCACCCCGACGGCAATGTCAGCAGGGCTTGCATGGCCCCGGCGTTCGGGGGCTTGTGAGGAGGCAAGGTCGCGATCGGCATCTACGCTCATGGTGTCATTCCGTGGCCTTTTCTCGGCCTATGCTGATGGGAACGCTGGCAAACTCAGAAAGTACGCACTGGCCTCGTGGATTGGCGATGACCTGTTTGACTGGCGACGACTTCTTTAACTGGCGATAACGTGTTTGACTGGCGATGGCCTCTTTCGCTTGCGATGGCCAAGTTGGCTTGCGATGGCGCAGACGAACGCTTTAGAAGCGCCACGCCCACCGTCTCCGCATGGCCGTTGGAGCTTGCCTGAAGCTGCGGGGTTTGGGCAACAGTTCCTGTGGACGAGAATGCCGCAGATGGCAATCTGCAGCAAATGTTGTACTGTTGTGTTGGTCATTGATGGCCCCATCCAAAAGGAGCGGCACACCCCATGCGGATCGCTCGGCTCATCTGTGTATTTGGCGTTTTAGTCTTACTGGCCGGCTGCCAAGCGGTGGTGCTGCATCCTGCTGGCGATGTGGCGGTCCAGCAGCGCAACCTCATCTATATTGCCACCGCGTTGATGCTTCTTGTCATCATTCCGGTGATGGTGCTGACCGTGGTGTTTGCGTTTCGCTACAGGGCCTCTAATGCAAAGGCTCACTATGACCCCGATTGGGATCATTCGACTCAAATTGAGCTTGCCGTTTGGGCGGTTCCCCTTCTCATCATCGTTGTCCTGGGGGCGGTGACGTGGACCACGACCCACCTCCTTGATCCCTATCGCCAACTGGGGCGGCTTGATGGCGGCAAACCTGTGCCGGCCAATGTTGAACCGCTCGAAGTTCAAGTGGTGTCTTTGGACTGGAAGTGGCTGTTCATTCTACCGCAGTATAATATTGCCACCGTCAATGTCCTCGCAGCACCTGTGGACCGGCCGATTGAATTTACGCTGACGTCTGACAAAGTGATGAATGCGTTTTACGTCCCAGCCCTTGCCGGCATGATCTACACAATGCCTGGGATGGAGACTAAGCTGCATGCCGTCATCAACGCGCCGGGCAAATATGTTGGTTTCTCATCCAACTATTCGGGTGCCGGTTTTTCGCAGATGCGCTTTGATTTTCACGGCTTCGACGATGCGGATTTCGACAGCTGGGTTGAAAGCGCGCGGGCGAGCGAAACACAACTTGATCGGGCCACATATCTTGCGCTTGAAAAGCCGAGCGTCGCCGCGCCGCAGACGCTTTATGGTTCGGTCTCAAACAACCTTTTTGACTTCATCGTCAACATGTGTGTCGAGCCTGGCAAAATGTGCATGAGCGAGATGATGGCCATTGACGATAATGGCGGGCTCGGTCTTGCAGGCATTCATAATACGTTGCCCGATGGCGCAACGCGCAAGATTGCGAGGCGTGGAGCGGTTCTGGCGCCGGAACCCCGTTATCTTGCCGCCATCTGCACGCCAGAAGAGGCTGTGGCGGCCATCAAGCGCCCAGATAAAGACCCTCCTCGAGATCGATTTGCGCGGCTTGCGGGGAAGAACCTCCCCCAGCCCGGAGAGCAGGCGATGACCCCCATCGCCATGTCCGACTTGACCGAGCAGCTAAAGGCATTCGGATACAATGGCCGTATCGTACGCTGACGTGGCGGTCAGCCCGATTTTCGGGCGGCTGACCTTAGAAGCCATCCCTTTGCAAGAAACCATCGTGGTCTACACCTTTGTGGTCGTAGCAGTGCTTGGCGTGGGTATGGCGGCAGCGCTCACCTACTACAAGGTCTGGGGCTATTTGTGGCGCGAGTGGTTCACCAGCGTCGACCACAAGAAGATCGGCATCATGTATATGGCGCTGGGTCTCATCATGTTCTTGCGCGGCTTTGCTGACGCAATCTTGATGCGTGTCCAACAGGTCTGGGCCTTCAACGGCTCAGAAGGCTACCTCAACGCCCACCACTACGATCAAATCTTTAGCGCCCACGGCGTCATCATGATTTTCTTTGTGGCAATGCCTTTTGTGACAGGGCTGATGAATTACATCATGCCGCTCCAAATTGGCGCGCGTGACGTGGCGTTTCCGTTTTTGAACAACCTGTCATTCTGGATGACGGCCGGGGGCGCGATCGTCGTCATGGCCTCGCTGTTTGTGGGCGAGTTTGCCCAAACCGGCTGGCTTGCCTTCCCGCCGCTCTCAGGTCTTGACGCCAGTCCCGGACCCGGCGTCGACTATTACATCTGGGCGCTCCAGGTGGCCGGCATCGGCACCACCCTTTCAGGCATCAACCTGATTGTAACCATCATAAAAATGCGGGCGCCCGGCATGACCTTGATGAAGATGCCGATCTTCACCTGGACAAGTTTGTGCACGAACGTGCTTATCGTGGCGACGTTCCCCGTGCTCACCGCAGTGCTGGTGCTGCTCGCTCTTGACCGCTACATCGGAACAGCCTTCTTCGTGCCCGAATTCGGCGGCAATCCGATGATGTACGTCAACCTCATCTGGATTTGGGGCCACCCTGAAGTCTATATTCTGATCTTGCCCATCTTCGGCGTGTATTCAGAAGTCACATCCACTTTTTGCGGCAAGCGTTTGTTCGGGTATTCCTCGATGGTCTATGCGACCGTCGTGATCACAATCTTGTCCTACATCGTCTGGCTGCACCACTTCTTCACTATGGGATCGGGCGCAAGCGTGAACTCGTTTTTCGGGATCACGACGATGATCATCTCTATCCCCACAGGGGCCAAAATATTCAATTGGCTGTTCACCATGTACCGGGGCCGCATCAGGTTCGAACTCCCCATGATGTGGACTGTTGCGTTCATGTTGACCTTCGTCGTTGGGGGGATGACTGGGGTCTTGCTGGCCGTCCCGCCGGCGGATTTCGTGCTCCACAACTCGCTCTTCTTGGTGGCGCACTTCCACAACGTCATCATCGGTGGGGTGGTGTTCGGCCTGTTTGCCGCCATCAATTTTTGGTGGCCGAAAGCCTTTGGCTACAAGCTCAACCGCTTTTGGGGGCTGACGTCATTTTGGTTCTGGGTGGTGGGTTATTGGGTGGCCTTCACACCGCTTTATGTCCTTGGCCTCATGGGAGTGACGCGGCGCACCAGGGTGTTTGACGACCCCTCTTTGCAGATTTGGTTCATTATCGCCGCGTTCGGGGCGTTGTTGATTGCCATTGGAATACTTGCGCTGCTTATTCAAATTGCCGTTTCGATCCTCAAGCGTAAAGAGCTCTTAGACGTAACTGGCGATCCCTGGGATGG
>JBCDLN010000114.1:0-11194 GCA_038745295.1 Pseudomonadota bacterium
CAGTGGATGCTACAGCTGTTGCCCTTGCCTGGCTGCTTGCCCACCCGGCCAAGATCCTGCCCGTGGTGGGAACCAACACGATGCCTCGAATTCGCGCCCTTTCAGACGCGCTGAAGGTCGAGATGGACAGACAAACCTGGTTTGAAATCTACGAGCAATCGCTCGGTCACGAGGTGCCTTGATGGACGCTTACGCTGCCACCCCTTTCGACCACGCACCCTCACCCATGCCCACCCGCGCACCCGACGATGTGGCTGCAAACCACCCCGAGCCCACAGATGGACGCGCTTTGCGCCAGACACTCGGCCGTTTTGCGACCGGGGTGACCGTTGTCACCTGCGCCTCTGTCCACGGCCCCATTGGGATGACAGCCAACTCATTCACATCTCTGTCCCTCGATCCGCCGCTGGTGATGTGGTCGCCAGCAAAATCCTCCCGCAGAGCGCCAAGTTTTTCGGCAGCACCCCGCTTTGCAATCCACGTCTTGCGCGCAGACCAAGAGCCCATCGCTGATGCATTTATGCGCGCTGCGGACGCCTTTGATGCAACCCGCTGGCGTGCTGCCGAAGATGGCCTCCCCCTCCTAGAGGGCTGCTTGGCGCGCTTCACTTGCGAAAAGACTGCTGAGCATGATGCGGGCGATCACACCATTGTCGTGGGTAAAGTGACGGCGATGGCGGGCGGCGATGGTGATCCGCTCATCTATTTCCGCGGGCGCTACGCTGGGATTGGGTAAGGACGGCGCAGGGCGCCGACGTTTATTGTGAAGGCGAGGGCGTTCCCCCCGCCTCGCCGGCAGGCAGGTTTGCAGCTGACCTTTGCCCTTCGGGCACAGGACACCTGTAAACCTGCAAACGAGGCTGTTCCGGGTGCCGCCAGCGTCAAGGGTCCGTCCTCGCCATGCTCGCCTGTCGGCTGCGCGTGGCTGCGGGCGAACCCTTGACCCTGACGGCACCCTCCGCGGTTCGTCGCAGGCGGTGCCAGCTGAACTCGAACAGCCCCGCTGATGAGACGGCAGCGCCTCAAGGTCGCTTTGTGTTGCCGCCTATGGCCCGCTTTGGCGAACTCAGGGTCTTGTCGCAAGCCCTTCTGGGCGGCTGGTGGGCTAGAGCGGGTCACAGCCGGATGGATGCATCCGGCGTCCCGTGCACCCGCGACCGACCAAGGAAGCCTGAGCGCGGCGCGCCTCCGTGGAAGCGTGACGCGCTCGACAGCGGGTCACAGCCGGATGGAATCATCCGGCGTCCGGTGCACCCGCGACCGACCAAGGAAGCCTGAGCGCGGCGCGTGTCCATGGAAGCGCGCCGCGCTCAGGCCGACGCTTGTTTCCGGCTGCGGCTATAGATGAGCAGCATGAGGATGATCACCGCGCCGTAAATCACTTGGCGGTAGGCTTCCTCCATTTGCATGATCGACAGCATGGACTGGAGCAGCACAATCAAGATGACCCCCACGACTGTGCCCGAATACCGGCCCTGACCGCCCAAAATATTGGTGCCGCCCAGCACAACGGCGGCAATGGAGGGAAGGAGGTAGGTGTCGCCCATGGCTTGAAAGGCACGGGAGGAATAGCCCGCAAGCGAGAGCCCTGCGATGGCGGCGCATAAAGAACACATCACAAAGGCCGCGATTATCACCAGCCTGCTGCGCACGCCTGACAAGTAGGCTGCTGCCTCTTGGTTGCCGATGGCATACATGTAGCGGCCAAGCGGTGTGCGGGTGAGAACGAAAATGACGGCCGCCGAAACCGCGAGCCAGACCACCACCGAGTGGGGCACGCCTAAAGTGCGGTCCCGGCCCAAAAAGAGCATCACGTCCGTTGCTTCATTTTGCGGGGCATAGCCACCGGTGAGCATCACCATCAGCCCCAACAACACTGTGTTGATGCCAAGGGTGAAGATCATTGAAGGCACCCGGAGCACCGCAACACCAATGCCGTTCACAAGCCCGATGAGAAGCCCGGTGAGAAGGCCAGTCACATCCCCGCCAACGCCGCCAACGGCGGTGGCAACCATGGCGCATGTTGTCAGCGTCCATGGCACGGAAAGGTCGATATGGCCCAACAAGATGACCATCATCATGCCGGCAGCCGTCATCCCCAGGAACGCGCCAAAGTGGAGCTGTTGGAGCAGGTAGTTGGGCGAGACGAAGGTGGCCGTCCCTTGGGTGACCATGGTGTAGCTGGTGCCCGCCGCCAAGATAATGGCGATGAACACCAGGCCGATCAGGATAGGCATGTCGATGCGCAGGCTCATGGTCGCCCCATCAGGTGAACAGGGAGAGGCGGTTGCGCACGCGTAACACCCGCGCGGCACCGAGGCTGACGGCAAACAGCAAAATCAGTCCCTCAAAGAACGGTTGAAGAAGGGGGCTTGCCACAAATCCGAGTGCCGCGCTTTCAGGGACAACACGGAAGATGAACGAAATGGAGCGCAGCACCAAGGCGCCGAAAATGGTGCCAATGACGCCGCCCACACCGCCATAAAGCGATGTGCCGCCAATCACCACCGTTGCGATAGAGCGCAAGGTGTACTCAGCCGCCTGCGGTGCATCGGCATTGCCCGAGCCCATCTGCATCGTGAGGTAGATGCCCGCGCAGCCTGCAAAAAAACCGGCAAGGGTGAACGCCGCTATCTTTGAGCGGTCGATCCGCACGCCCGACATATACGCCGCGTGGGCGTTGGAGCCGATGGCATAGGCCCCGCGCCCTAACGCGGAACGTTTATACGGCACCCAAACCAGAAGGATGATGGCAACCAGGAAGATGGGTTGCATCGGGATTTTTCCCAGGAAGCCCAAGTCTTCCCACCAGCCATAGGTGTAGCCGAGTTCGTTGATGTCGTTGGTGAAGGCCCAGGCAAAGTCTCCGTCAATGGCGCCGCCGGGTGTGGGTCGCAACAAGAGCGCAAGACCCAAGAAAATCGCACCCGTGGCAAGGGTCGCAATGATAGGTTGGATCCGCCCGTAGACGATGATGCAGCCGTTCATGAAGCCGCACGCTGCGCCCAGCGCCATGCACGCGATGATCCCAAGGACGATAGATCCGCCCGTACCGGCCATCACAATGGAGCCAAAGCAGTTGGTGAGCGTCATCAACGGCCCCACCGAAAGGTCCAGGCCGCCCACAAGAACCGCCATGGTCTGCGCCATCCCCACCAGGATCAGCGCCAGCGTCTCGTTGCCGTTTTGTAGGACAACATTCATTCCAAAACTAGGATGAAGCGATGCATAGGTGGAATAAAGCACCGCAAACATGAGTATTGCTAAAAGAAGTCCAAGGTTCTGCGTAAAGAAGAGGCGAAGCGAATTCATCAGGCCACCCCCTCAACCGGCAGATTGAGTGAGCTGGAGACGATATTGGTCTCGGTGACATCGTCTCCCGTCAATTCGCGCACGATCGCACCGTCATAAAGGATGAGCACTCGGTCACAGCAGCCAATGAGCTCGTCATAGTCGGTGGTGTAAAACAAAATGGCCGCCCCATCCGCGGCCAGGCTGCGCAGCAGTTGATAGATCTCCTGCTTGGTCCCCACATCGATCCCTCGGGTGGGGTCGTTGAGGAGAATGATCCGCGCCCCAGTCAGGAGCCATTTGGCAATCACAACCTTTTGCTGGTTTCCACCTGAAAGGGTTGAGACGGGCGCGTTCAAGTCGCCCACTTTGATTTGCATCCGCTCCACCATCTGGCGGATTTTCTTAGCTTCGGCCGACTGGTCGATGACGAGACCTTTGGAAAGCCATGGAAGCGCGGCGACCGTGATGTTCTCGGCCACGCTCATTGGCAACATCAGGCCTTCCGTTTTGCGATCTTCTGGGATGAGCGCAAGGCCCCATTCGGGGCGCTTTGCTGTGGCCGGCGCGTCGATGTTGGCGGGCTTTCCATGCACTTTGATGGTGCCGTGCACGCCCCGGAGCACGCCAAACAGAGCCAGCAAAAGCTCCCGCTGGCCCTGGCCATCCAGCCCACCAATTCCAACAATCTCCCCTTCGCCGACACTTAAACTGATGTGCTTTAGCGCCGGGAGCCAGGTCAGGTCCTCAACGTCAAGGGCTGGCGCGGGGGCGGCATTGCGCTTGGGCTTTTCAGGAAAGACGTTCGACCAATCACGACCGATCATAAGCTGGACAATTTCGTCGTCCGTCTTGGCCCCTTTGGAAAAGGTTTCAATGTGCTGGCCGTTGCGAAACACGGAACAGGTATCGGCAAGTTCTTCAATCTCGTGCATGCGGTGCGAGATATAAAGAAGGCAGAGCCCCTCCTCGCGAAGGCCGTGGAGAATGCTGTAAACCTTGCTCACATCGGTGCTGGTGAGGGCGGACGTTGCCTCATCAAGGATGAGCAAGGTGGGGTTTCGGCCAAGGGCCTTTGCAATTTCCACCATCTGCCGGCGGGAGAGCGAGAGGGCGTTGATCCGTTCGCGCGGGTCAATGTCCTCGCACCCGACTTTGGCCAACAGCTCCTCTGCACGCCGACGTTGGGCGCGCCCGTCGATGAGGCCAAGGCGTGTGCGCGGTGGGTCGGTGATGCATATGTTGTCTGCCACCGAAAGGTCCGGCATGAGCGAGAGTTCTTGGAAAATGCAGGCGACCCCTGCCGCACTTGCTTCAAGCGGGGAGCGGAACGAGACCGCGCTGCCATCAAGGGCCATCGTGCCTGTGGTGGGCTCCACAACCCCTGAGATGATTTTGATGAGGGTCGATTTGCCGGCCCCGTTCTCCCCGAGTACCGCGTGGATGGAGCCGCGCTTGGCCGAGAAGGCCACATCGCTCAACGCCTGCACACCGCCATAGTTCTTCGAAATGCCCTGCATTTGAAGATAGTGGGGGCTTGGCGCGTCTGTCATGGGGCGTTCACCTTTCGCGCATGGACCACGAATGGCCTCGGGCGGGCGTTAGGGCGATGGGGCGTGGTGGGCAGCAAAGGGCTGTCGAAAGGTGGGGCGCGCTGGGCGTGTGATAAGTTGTCGCTTTTATTGGTGGGGAAGGGGAGGCCGGCAGGTCAGACCTGCCGGCCCCCTCAGGCGGCTGCCCTAGTTGTCGGCTTCGTCTTCGGCCATGATTTCGCGGGCAGTGATGTTCACGCCGCAGGGCGGAAATTCGTTTGGCGTAAAGAAGTCATCGGGGAGCTCTGACCAGTAGTTCACCCCGTCCTGGAGTTCGGTGTACTCCACCACAGGGATCGGCACTGAGATAAGCTGGGGCAGAGCATTGCCTTGAAGCGCTTCAAGAGCGGCCTTCATCGCAATCATCACAAGACCCGGAGATTGGCCGTAGGAAAGGCCCGTCAGACCTTTGTCGCCAAGCTCGGCCAGCTGCTTGCGGAAGCCATTTTCAGCTTCACCGGCAATGGGCACTAAAGGATGGTCCGCATCGAGCATCGCTTGCACGGTGCCATTGGTGCCGCCTTGGGAGAAGATCCCGTCAAACTTGCCGTGGACGGCAATGGCATCGGCCGTGACCTTTTGGCTGTCGCCGGGGGCCCAGTTGCCAACAACCTCAATGATTTCAAAGTCGTTGCCGTCCGCCTCCATGACGGAGCGGAAGCCAAGATGACGGTCCCGATCAACGGAGTTGCCCGGCAGCCCCCTCACTTCCAGAATTTTCCCTGAGTTGCCCACGTGCTCCAAGAGCCAGTTGGCACTCATCACGCCCATTTCATTTTGGTCCTCGTTCACCATCATCACTTTGTCGGTGTCGAGGATGTTGTCGAACGGGACGAGGACGACGTCATTGCGGTCGGCAAGGCGGATCACGCGGTCAAACCCTGCCGGTGACACAGCAATGGTGACAATGGCATCATAACCTTGGTTGATGAAGTCTTCGATGGCGCCAAGCTGTGCAGCCGCGTCGGTCCCAGTGGAAACGACTTTGAATTCCTCAATCAGCGGAGCGATGTCGGGTTGCTCGGCAAAAGCTTTCGCGGTTTTGATCATCTGAATACGCCAGATGTTACCGACGAAACCATTGACGAGGGCGATGCGGTACGGCCCTTCTTTTGCATCCCATTTGAAGTGTTTGGTGTCGGCGGTCCATGGTGCAAAGCACTCAGGCAGGTAGCCTGGACCTGTCACCACGTCCGGGCGCGCTGCAGCGGGGCTAGCGGTCAATGCGGTGCCGACAGCCAGAGCTGCCAAGAAAGCAGTGAGTCTCATCAATTCCTCCCGGTTCGTCCTTGTGCGGTGACCCGCCGCGGATCTTGCGCCGCAGCTCAAGCCACGACAATCGTCGATGGCGTGAGCGTACCCACACCAGCGCGAGACGGCAACGGTGTAATGGTATGGCTTCAAAGCTTGGTTTTGGCGAGACGAAGGGCAGCACTATGGACGAGCGGGTGATCATTACGGGGGCCGATTTAGTCACGTTGGATGCTGAGGAGCGGGTCATCTCAGACGGCGTCCTCGCGCTTGAAGGCGACCGGATCACCTTCGTCGGCACAAGCTCTGACCCCGATGCCCCCGCTGCCG
Source organism: Pseudomonadota bacterium (assembly GCA_038745295.1). GTDB lineage: Bacteria > Pseudomonadota > Alphaproteobacteria > Rhizobiales > Amorphaceae > Acuticoccus. Next base: position 6,465 of record JBCDLN010000114.1, read on the forward strand.
GTGAAGACACGGCCTGCATTGATGGGCGCGGCAAAGTGGTGATGCCGGGGTTTTCAAACTGTCACACCCACTCCTATGCAGCGCTCCTTAAAGGCAGCGTCGACCGGGTCCCGCTCGATGTGTTTATGGTCACCGCCATTTTGGGTGCCGGCGCCCGCACACCGCGGGACGTTTATTTGGCGGCGAAGATCAGCGCGGCCGAGATGCTCATGACCGGCACCACCGCCTGTCTTGACCACTTTTCCCACCGTCCCCGCCACACCGGCGAAGCCCTTGATGCGGTGTGCTCCGCCTACGCCGATGGGGGTGTGCGCGCGGCGGTGGCGCCGATGTTTTCAGACCTTCCCTTTCGCGAAACGATCCCCCTGCGGGACCGCGATATGGACCCCGCGCTGGCGCAAACGCTGCCGGGAACAGGTGCCGATCCAGACCCCTACTTTGAGATGATGGAGGCGGCTTTAGCACGCTGGAACGGGCATGCGACGGTGAGCGTCATGCTCGGGGTCGATAGCCCGCAACGGTGCAGTGAAGCGCTCTTGGCGCGAGCCGGAGCGTTTTGCGCCCAGCACGACATTGGCAACCATACCCATCTGTTGGAAGCAAAGACCCAATGGGCGATGGCCGCCGGGCGGGATGCACGGGGCTTCGTCGACTATCTGGCGGACCTTGGTCTTGCTGGGCCGAGATCCTCATTCGCACACTTTATCTGGTTCACCGAGGCCGATGTGGCCCGGGCGGCCCAGTCGGGCGTAAACGTGATCCACAACCCGGCCAGTAACCTTGTGTTGGGTTCAGGCATCCAACCGCTCCTCACACTGATCGATGCGGGTGTACGGGTCGCGTTCGGCTCTGACGGGCTCAACGTTGGCCACCTGTCGATGTTTGAAAAGACGCGCCTTGCCGCCTACCTCACCCGCGTCACAGAAGCTGATCCTGCGCGGTGGCTCTCAGCGCCGTCTGCGCTCAAGATGGCGACCGTCAACGGGGCTGCCGCGGTGGGCCTTGCTGGCAAAGCGGGGATGCTGGCGCCAGGCCAACTCGCCGATTTCGTGATCCTTGATGGCAACAGCGTCGCCCTCTCCCCGCGCGGCGACCTTCCCACACAAATCGTCTTTTATGAAACCGGCGCCGGGGTTCGCGATGTTTTCGTGGCGGGCGAGCATGTCCTCAAAGATGGTGCTCCGACACGGTTTGACCTTGCTGACACGCTGGCAGAAGCGCGCGAGGCGGCAGAGCGTCTTACCCGTGAGACCGAAGACATGGTGGCCAAGGTGGAAGCCTTCCGCCCGGGCCTTACCAACATGGTGCGACGGATTGTGGCGCAAGAGGACGGTCCGTGCCGCATCGCCAAGCTTTGCTAGTGCCGTTCTGAGGAGACGAGCACCCCGTCATCCTGAAGCAAATTGCGCACGTGCCGATCGCCTGACGAAGCGGCCCCCTCAGCCCCACAGATGGCGTAAGACTTGCTAGTGACGGTGCGCAAAAGGAGACACCATGGCACTGGCACATGAGGCGGCGCACGCGCCCGCCGAGCCGTCGACACCGCTTGTGGGAATTGAGAACGTCGACCTTGTTTACGGCTCCGCGACCGGGGGCGTGGAAGCCCTTCGTGGGGCAACGTTTTCGGTCAAGCGTGGTGGTTTTGCTGCCGTGGTCGGGCCATCGGGGTGCGGCAAGTCTTCATTGATGAAGCTCACCACAGGGCTCATCCCGCCCACGCGCGGCCGGGTTGTGCTTGATGGCGATGTGGTGAATGGGCCTGTCAGCATTGCCGGGATGGCGTTTCAAAACCCAACGCTGCTGCCTTGGCGCTCAACGCTGCGCAACATCATGCTGCCCCTTGAAGTGGTGGAGCCCCATCGGCGTCAGCTACGGGCGAAACGGGCAGAATATAGAGCCCGGGCAGAGGCGCTGCTCGATGCTGTTGGCCTCTCAGGCTTTGGAGACCGGTCCCCTTGGGAGCTTTCGGGCGGCATGCAGCAACGGGCCTCGCTGTGCCGCGCGCTCATCCACGAGCCCGAACTTCTCATGCTTGATGAGCCCTTTGGCGCCCTCGACGCCTTTACCCGCGAAGAGCTGTGGGCGGTTTTGCAAGAGCTTTGGATGAAGCAGCGCTTTACCGTCATCCTCGTCACCCATGACCTGCGCGAAGCGGTCTACCTTGCCGAAACCATCCACATCATGAGTGCTCGCCCTGGCCGTATTGTTGCCAGCAAGGAGGTGGATTTGCCCTTCCCCAGGACCCTTGAGGACACCTTTAGCACCACGTTTGTCGATGTTGTCCACGAGCTTCGCGACCATATCGGTCGGGAGCGGCAAACATGAGCGGGGTGGATAACACGGCGCAGGGCGATATCACGCCAGCCGTCGACGCGTCCGCTGCTGCGCAAGTTGCACCCAGCGTGCCCTGGTGGAAACGCGATGCCGCCGCCCCTTGGCTCCTCTTGTTGGCGCTGGTGCTGATTTGGGAGGCCGTCTGCTGGATCTTTTGGATCCCAAAATTTGTGCTGCCCCCGCCCTCCATGGTGCTAGCGAGTTTGTGGGAGTGGCATGCCGTCATCGCAGGGCACGCCCTTCAGACGCTCTACACCACCATCTTGGGCTTTGTGTTTGCAGTGGCGGGCGGTTTGGCGTTGGGCGCGGCCGTTGGGTATTCGCGCTATCTCTACGTGGCGCTCTATCCGCTCCTCATCGGCTTTAACTCGATCCCCAAAGTCGCATTCGTATCGATCTTGGTGCTGTGGTTTGGCGTTGGGACGATCCCAGCGGTCATCACGGCGTTTTTGCTCGCCTTCTTTCCCATTGTGGTGAACGTTGCGGCGGGGCTCGCCACCGTTGAGCCCGAAATGGAGGACGTGCTGCGGTCCCTCGGCGCCTCTCAGCGCGATATATTTTGGAAGGTCGGGCTTCCTCGTTCGATGCCCTACTTCTTTGCCTCGCTGAAGATTGCCATCACGCTAGCCTTTGTGGGGTCGGTGATTTCAGAGACAATCGCCGCAAACAGTGGTATCGGCTATTTGCTCATCAACGCCACATCGCGCTTTGACGTTCCGCTTTACTTTGCAGGGCTCGTGGTGGTTGCTGCGATGGGGGTGATCGTCTACTCGCTGTTTGCCTCAATCGAAGGACGGTTCACAGGCTGGGCCACCCGGGGTCAATCCGTCCGCTTTGAAAACAGCGGTGGCGGCGGCTAACGGCGCACGTGAACGCGCCGAACCCTCAAGGTGCCGCAAGCTCAAGGCCCAATATCCACGTTGTGAGCTTGAAGTAGATGAAGAGGCCCACAACGTCGACAATCGTTGTAAGAGCTGGGCCGGCAAAGACTGCGGGGTCGATCCGCAGAACAACGCCCAGAAGCGGGAGCATTGCCCCAATCACCACCGCGACGAATGCGGCAACGCCAATGGCTGAGGCAATGGCAAGGCCCACGCATGTCAACGTGAGGTCGCCAGGCACGTCAGCATTGCCAGAGAAGAACCAGACCTTAAGGCAGGCAAACACGAACAAGATCGCCGCCATAACCAACGCAACCCGTGTTTCTTTCCAAAGAACACGGGCGGTATCTTTGACAGCAACGCTTCCTGTGGCCGCAGCGCGTAACACCAGCGAGGCGGCTTGGGTGCCCACATTGCCGCCGGTGTCGGCAACGAGCGGCATATAAAGCGCCAAGATCACCAACGCATCGAGAGCGGACTCGTACGCGTGGACCACATACCCCGCCATGAGGCCCAGGACTGACAGACTGACTATCCAAGGGGCGCGCCTATAAATCTCACCATAAAATGAGATGTCCAAGTAGTGATCGGGCTCGGGCGTTGCATTGAGGGCGTTGAAGTGGTCGACGCGATTGTCCACCTCCCGCGAGAACTCCCTGTGTGCATCATCATAGGTGACCATGCCCACAAGATGGCCGCCATCATCGATCACGGGCGTTGCAAGATCTCTGGCCGCCATTGTCCGGCGGGCGACGGCGATGGCACTCTCGTTAAGCCGAGCGAACGGGGCATTGCGGTCCATCAACGTTTGGACGGGTGCGTCTGAGGGCGCAGTAATCAGGGTTCTAAGGTCCACCGTGCCTAAGAACTTTCCCTGATCGTCAACGACAAACGCGGCGTAGACGGTCTCGGCCCGCCCATCTCCGGCCAGGGCGTTCACAGCCTCGCCCGCGGAAAGGGTGGGGGGGAGCTTGGCGCAACGAGGGGTGACAAGCGAGCCCACGGTGCCGGGCGGATGCTCAAGAAGGGCAAGGACCTCGGCCCGATCCGTTTCATTCAACGTGTGCGCCAGGGCCGTCGCACGGGTCGCTGGCATGCGCTTTAGGATGCGCGCTGCCTCATCGGGGGCCGTGCGCGCAATGTCTCGAAAGTCAGGATCGTCAGAGGGTCCCGGAAGGGGTGCCATCTTAGCCGTTCTCCCGCTGCGTCGAGGGTCACCGCCAACATCTGGGCGCCCTGCACCAGCGGTGAAGCTCACTCAACGCAGGAGGTCAACACGGCAGCGCCAACCCCTTGCACCGCGGCGACCGTTCGCCGCGGTCAGGATAGGGGGCCGCGGCGACTTTTCGCGGCGGTCAGGTTAGGACGTCGCCGTCTCTACTGCGCTGCCTTCACGGCGTCAGAGATTTGACGGTCTTCGAGCGGCGGCAGGAAGCTGTCATCGTAGTAGTTTTCGATTTGGGGATCGATGTCGAGCCCAAACGCTTCGGAGATCTGCTGGCCCGCCGTCTCAAA
>JBCDLN010000115.1:0-11173 GCA_038745295.1 Pseudomonadota bacterium
CCCCAACGGGGAAAACCGGTTGGCGCTGGTGCGTATTCCGGCGCAAGTGCAACGCTTCATCAAGCTCGACAGTGAGGGCGAGGGTGAGCGCTTCATTGCGCTGGGCAATGCGATCCGGCTGAACCTTTCCAAGCTCTTTCCAAACCACCAGGCCTTAGCCACCGGCTCCTTCCGCGTCATCCGAGACAGCGATCTTGAGATCGAGGAAGAAGCCGAGGACTTGGTGCGCACCTTTGAAAGCGCGTTGAAGCGGCGGCGGCGCGGGTCTGTGATCCGGCTTGAGATTGAAGCGTCAATGCCCGATGAGCTGCGCACATTTGTAGCCAAGGCGCTGGGTGTGGACAACACGGGCGTGATGGTGATCGATGGGCTCCTGGCGCTGAAGGACCTGTCGCAGCTTGTCTCGCTGGAGCGGCCTGACCTCAAGTTTGAGCCCTATACGCCGCGCTTTCCCGAACGGGTTCTCCAGCAGGGCGGCAACTGTTTTGCCGCGATCCGCCAGAAAGACATGGTGATCCACCACCCGTACGAATCGTTTGATGTGGTGGCCCAGTTCGTCGCCCAAGCTGCGGCCGACCCTGACGTGGTGGCCATCAAGCAAACCCTTTACCGCACCTCCAACAACAGCCCCATTGTGGCCGCCCTCATTGCCGCTGCTGATGCGGGGAAGTCCGTCACTGCGCTCATTGAAATCAAAGCGCGGTTTGATGAAGAGGCCAATATTCGCTGGGCCCGTGACTTGGAGCGTGCTGGGGTGCAGGTGGTCTATGGCTTCTTAGAGCTGAAGACCCACGCGAAGCTTCAAATGGTGGTGCGGCGCGAAGGCGGTCAACTGGCCACATATGTCCATATCGGGACCGGCAACTATCATCCCATTACTGCAAAGATCTACACAGATCTTTCCTTTTTTACCGCCGATCCTGTGATTGCTCAAGATGTGGCGCGAGTGTTTAACTTTGTGACGGGTTATGCGGAGCCGGCCGAACTCAACCGGCTTGCTGTCTCACCCATTACGATGCGCAAGAGGATCCTTGATCACATCGACGGCGAGATTGCCCACGCCAAAGCCGGCCGTCCAGGTGCGGTGTGGATGAAGATGAACTCGCTGGTGGACGTGAAAATCATCGACGCCCTTTACGACGCCTCCGCGGCAGGCGTTGAGGTGGATCTTATTGTGCGCGGGATCTGCTGCTTGCGCCCTGGTGTGCCTGGGCTCTCCGACACGATCCGCGTGAAATCCATCGTTGGCCGGTTCTTGGAGCACAGCCGGGTCTTCTGCTTTGGCAATGGCGCTGCGCTCCCCTCGCGACAGGCTGTTGTTTACATTGGGTCTGCCGACATGATGCCGCGCAATCTCGACAGGCGTGTGGAAACCCTGGTTCCCATTGATAACGAAACTGTGCATGAACAGATTTTAGACCAGATCATGGGCGTCTCCATGCGCGACAATCAGCAGAGTTGGATGGTGCTGCCTGACGGCGGCCATGAACGCGTGACGGTGAGCGAGGGCGAAGAAGCAGTGGATGCGCATCATTATTTTATGACCAACCCCTCGCTGTCGGGGCGCGGTCGGGCACTGCGGGGACACGAACCGCAGACCTTCTCATTCGACTGAGCCCGGTGACGGTCGCCGGGGCGCAGGCGCGCGCGACCCCAGTCGGTTACCGTATGGGGACCGGCGCTGTGGGCGTCATTGATGTGGGCTCGAACTCGATTCGGCTGGTTCTTTATGAGCGCGCCTCAAGGGCCCCAGCTGTCCTCTTCAATGAAAAGGTGCTGGCTGCGCTGGGGGAAGACTTGGCTGACGGCGGGCGTTTGTCCGACGAGGCGATCGGGCGAGCGCTCGACGCGATCCAGCGCTTTCTAGCGATCGCGCGGGCGGCCGATTCCACAGCGCTCACCATTGTGGCGACCGCGGCGGCGCGGGTGGCGGAGAACGGGCCCGAATTCATCAAGAAGATTGAAGCGCTGTCTGGCGTATCCGTGCGCGTGCTAGATGGGCGTGAAGAGGCTGAGATGGCGGCCAAAGGGGTGCTGTCAGGCGTTTGGCGGCCCGATGGGGTTGTGGGCGACCTTGGCGGCGGCTCGTTGGAACTCATCGATTTGGCGGGGGATGCCATGGGGACTGGCGAGAGCTACCCCCTTGGGACGCTGCGCCTGCGCGGCCAATCCGATGGAGCAGTCTTCCGTGGGAAGGCCATGGCAAAGGCACATTTGGCCGGATCGCGCCAACTCGCCCTGTTGCATGGTCGGGATTTTTACGCGGTAGGCGGGACGTGGCGCGCCATCGTAAAACTCCACATGACAGCCACCTCCTACCCCATCAACGTGATGCATCACTACAAGGTGCCGGCTGATGAGATGGCCGCCCTGTGTGATGCCATCATCGAAGATGGTCTTGATGCGTTGCCCCATGCCGCGTCCGTCTCCAAAGGCCGGAAGCTGTTGGTGCCGTGGGGTGCTGCGGTGTTGCGGGAGATCATCGCACGGGGCAAACCCCAGTCCATTGTCACCTCCGTTTTGGGGGTGCGGGAAGGGATGATTTATAGCGCCCTATCGGAGGAAGAGCGCGGGCGCGATCCTTTGCTCTTGGCGAGCGAGGAGCTGTGCCTGCTGAGGGCGCGCTCGCCGCAACATGGCGCTGAACTGATCACCTGGACGAGTGGGGTGTTTGAGGCGCTGGGCCTGCACGAAAGCGAAGAGGAAACACGGCTGAGGGCCGCCGCGTGTTTGATCTCCGACATTGGCTGGCGGGCCCATCCTGACTACCGGGGCGATCAGGCCATCGCGATTATCTCCAACGTGGCCCTTTATGGGATCGACCATCCCGGGCGGGGGTACTTGGCCTCGGCCATTTACGATCGTTATGGCGGATTTGCCGATGGGGCCTCGCGCCCTGCTGCAGAGGGGCTCTGTCCGCCAAGGCTCGCGCACCGGGCCAAAGTGCTCGCAGCAGCGTTTAAGGTGGCTTACGTGATTGCGCCGGGTATGCCCGGGATCTTGCCGCGACTACAGGTGGTGCGCGAGGCGGATCAGCTTGTTCTCAAAATCCCAGCAGACCTTGCAGCGCTTGACGGCGAGCGGCCAAGGCGGCGGATGAAACGCCTGGCAAAGCTTGTGAACATGGAAGCGGCCGTTGTCATTGATGAGACGGCGCCTCCTCCCATCGCCGTCTTAGCGTCTCGGTTATAGCGGCTGCCCGACCATCGAGCTCGGCCATAGGGCTGGCCGCCGAACACGAAAAGCTGGTCACCCGCGTCCGCAAACAAAAAAAACGCGTAGACAACGCGCCAGAAGCAACGAGGCAAACAGGTTAAGGCCGACGCTGCCAGGCGCCTTTGGGCCGCGTTTGTGGACCGCCGCGCCCATGCCCACGCAAACGGGTCGCCTGAGATGCGTGAGGTTCGGGTTGGCCCCGTTTCGGCAACCCAACCCTGACGATGCGGGGCCGGTCCCTCCCCTATTCAGCTGGAGCGCCGTAGGGGACGTTCTTTCCGCCGTAGCGACGGACACGTACATTCGCCTGCTCGGCATGGCCCACAAACCCTTCCAGCATGCAAAGACGCGAGCAGTATTCACCAACGGATGCCGCTGCCTCGTCCGTCAACACCTTTTGATAGGTGTGGGTTTTGAGGAACTTGCCCACCCAGAGGCCACCGGTGTAGCGCCCGGCTTTCTTCGTCGGGAGAGTATGGTTGGTGCCGATCACTTTGTCTCCGTTGGCCACATTGGTGCGGGGGCCGAGGAAAAGTGCGCCGTAGGAGGTCATGTTGTCCAAGAACCAGTCGTCCCGGTCGGTCATGACTTGGACATGCTCTGAGGCAATGTCGTTGGCGACGGAAAGCATCTCATCATAGGTGTCGCACACAATCACCTCACCATAGTCAGCCCAGGAGGTGGCTGCGGTGTGCGCAGTGGGGAGAATGGCAAGGAGCCTGTCGATCTCCTCCAAGGTGTCGGTGGCAAGGCGCTTGGAATTGGTGACCAGAACGGCAGGCGAGTTGTACCCGTGTTCAGCCTGGCCCAGAAGGTCGGTGGCGCACATTTCTCCATCGACCGTGGTGTCGGCAATCACCATGGTTTCGGTGGGACCGGCGAAGAGGTCGATGCCGACGCGGCCATAAAGCTGGCGTTTGGCCTCCGCCACGAACGCGTTTCCTGGGCCCACCAGCATGTGGACGGGTTCGATGGTTTCGGTGCCCAAAGCCATGGCGCCCACCGCTTGGATCCCGCCCATCACATAGATTTCGTGGGCGCCGCCTTTGTGCATCGCCGCAACAATGGCGGGGTGCGGCCCCCCATCCACCGGTGGGGCGGAGGCGACAATTCTTGGCACCCCGGCAACCGACGCGGTCAGCACTGACATATGGGCGGATGCCACCATCGGAAACTTGCCCCCTGGCACATAGCAGCCCACCGATTGAACAGGGATATTCTTGTGGCCGAGCACAACGCCTGGAAGTGTTTCCACCTCCACATCGGTCATAGAAGCACGCTGCGCTTGGGCAAACCGTCTGATTTGGGTTTGGGCAAAATCAATGTCGGCCATATCGCGGGTCGACACTTTGTTGAGCGCTGCTTCGATGTCAGAAGCCGTAAGGCGAAAGGCCGGCGGTGACCAGTTGTCAAACTTTTCGCTGAGTTCGCGCACCGCCGCATCGCCCCGCGCGGCAATGTCAGCAAGGGTCGCCTCCACCACTTGGCGCACTTTAGCATCGTCGTCCGCCCGTTCCACGGCAGGCTTTCCGCGCTTTAAATATTCAATCGTCATGGCATCTGACCTCCCGCAGAAGTTTAGAGTTTTGTGGAGTACACGCTAAGGAAATATGACAAAATCTTGGCAAACACCAAGATTTTCCCCTGCGACATTCTTGACCACCTCCACAACACATCCATCGCGGCTTGGCCCTCGTAACGCAGATATCCGTCAGACCACTGCTGACGGTGAAAAGCAACTCGAGGTGAAGAGATGGCGATTATCAACGGCACGACGGGCAGCGAAACGCTCACCGGGACAGACGAGGAAGATGTCATTCGCGGGCGGAGCGGCGACGACAGAATTGTCGGCCTTCCGGGCGACGACATTTTGCGGGGCGGCGTCGGTGACGATACGCTTATCGGCAGTGCCGGCGACGATAGCCTTGTTGGCTTTGCTGGAGCCGACGACCTGCGCGCTGGCAATGGCGACGACTCAGCCAACGGCGAAGATGGCGATGACAGTGTCCATGGCGGCTCTGGTGATGACGAGGTGCGCGGCGGCGCAGGTGATGACACCGTCAAAGGTGGCGATGGCGACGACGTGGTGCGCGGCGACAACGGTGACGACACCGTGCGCGGCGATGACGGCGACGACAACGTCTTCGGCGGGCGTGGCGCAGACCTTGTGGTCGGCGGGCGCGGCGATGACATGGTCAGCGGTGGCTCCGGCGCCGACTTCGTCCGCGGCGGCAACGGCAACGACAAGATCCGCGGTGACAACGGTGACGACACCGTCGAAGGCGGAAAAGGCGACGACCTTCTGTTCGGTGGCAACGGGCGCGATCAGTTCGCGTTCAACCCCAATCGCAGCGATGAAGGCGACGACCGGATCCGCGACTTTGAACTGGGCGTCGACAAGATCGTGCTCAACGTGGGTGATGTGCTTGCTGCCACCCCAGGCTTGGCTCAGTTCATCGTATCCAACGGTGGCGACGTGGCTGCTGTCCTTGCCGGTCTAGATGATAGCGAAGACTGGGCCCTTGGCGCCAACAACAAGGGTGAGGCCGTCATTACCCATCCCAACGGCACCATTACGCTCGATGGCATCCCCGCCGCCGGGATTTCCTCGTTCGCCGATGTTGCTGCCGCACTGACCGTGACAGGGCTTGGTGAAGCGCTTTCAGGTCTTGCCGACGCGTCCGGCAACCCAAGCACGATTGCCGATGTGGTGGCTGCAAGCGGTGGCACACCGGACAACAACTCGGGCGACTTTGACCTTTTGGGCATCGCCCTTGATGCGGCTGGCCTCACAGGAGCTGTGGCTGACGAAGATGCGCTGTTGACGGTGCTTGCGCCGACCGACGCCGCCTTCATTTCTCTTGCCCAACGCCTCGGCTTCCAAGGCTCTGACGAAGCCGGCGCCATCGGCAGCATTATCGATACCCTCACCACCCTCGGTAACGGCGACCCCATTCCGCTGCTGACCGATATCTTGCTTTACCACGTGGCCGGCGGTGCCAGCACGCTGGGTGAGCTTCAAGCTGATCGCGATATCACCCCGCTGTTTGATGCTGCTGACTTCACCATCGACGGGACCACCGTGATCGACCAGGATGACGACTTTGACGATGCCACCATCATCGCGAGCGATATTCAGACCGGCAACGGTGTGATCCAGGTGATTGACGAGGTCATCCTCCCGTTCGACGTGTAAGGGACACTCAGACGTTGCCTTGACCGGCTTCGCTGCCGGGCAGGGCAACGCGGGGTGACCATTTTGGCAGGCTGCGCCGAATGCGCCTGGGCGATCCATGCGGTTGTCCAGGCGCTTTTTGTGAGTGGGTTCGCCAGAAATCTCGACGGGTTGGGCCGTTGAGGGTGTGCGTGGCACGGCCAGCTAAAGGCTTCTCCCCCCGAGGCAGCCGCCAAGTTGCTCGGCTGCTGAACAGGCCAAGCCCTCAACCAGCCCTTTCCTTCCGAGCAGACCTCACCTATCACCCATGGTCTCATGGGCAAGAACACATATCAACGCTCACACGCGTCATGGGCGGGCACGATGAACGTCATGGCAGCGGGGCCACGGCGGACAGGCGCTTCGTTGAGGGATCGCAATGTTTGGCGCATGGGCCGCCGTGTTTTCCTGTCTGCCATCAGATCACGCACAACGTGTGATCGGGCGCAGCGCCCAGCGGCCGTCCGATGAACATTATCGACACCACCGACGCGCTAGCGGCACTGTGCGCACGACTGAGCGCAGTGGATTTTGTGACCGTCGATACCGAGTTCATGCGCGAAACCACCTTCTGGCCAAAGCTTTGCCTTGTGCAGATCGCGTCAGTGGAAGACGCAGCCATCATCGATCCGCTGGCCGATGGGCTGACGCTCGATCCGCTCTTTGAACTTCTGGCCGATGAGCGCGTGGTGAAAGTCTTCCATGCGGCTAGGCAAGACATTGAGATTTTCCATCATTTGTCGCGCGCGGTGCCAACGCCAATGTTCGACACACAGGTTGCCGCGATGGTCTGTGGCTTTGGAGAAAGCATCGCCTATGACCAGCTGGTGCAGCGCATCACTGGGCACACGGTCGATAAATCATCGCGCTTCACCAACTGGGCCGAACGCCCCCTCAGCCGGGCTCAGCTTGACTATGCGCTCGCCGATGTCACGCACCTGCGGGATGTTTATGTCCACATCCGCGATGACCTGGCGCGCAAGGGACGGGAAGAGTGGGTTCAGGAGGAGATGGCGATTTTAGGATCGCCGGCCACCTACGATCTTCGACCGGAGGATGCGTGGAAGCGGCTTAAGAGCCGGGCGCGGCAGCCGGTGGAGCTTGCGGTTCTTCAGGAGATGGCCGCCCTCAGGGAGCGTGAAGCGCGCGAGCGCGACGTCCCGCGAAACCGTGTGATGAAGGATGACCTCATCTACGAAGTGGCGTTGCAGCGCCCTCAGACACCAGAGGCGCTGGGCAGGTTGCGGGCGGCCTCGAAAGGGTTTGAGCGCTCCAAGATGGGCGAGCGAACACTTCGAGCCGTCAAAGAGGTGCTGGAGCGCGCCCCTACGACGCTTCCAGCGCTACCGCGCCGCAAGACCAGTATTGAAGGGGCAAGTGCTGCCGTTGAATTGATGAAGGTGCTGCTCAAACTGTGCGCTGAAGAGCATGATGTGGCGCCTCGCATGTTGGCAACCGTCGATGAACTTGAGGCGATTGTGGCGGGACGGGATGCGCCGGCTTTGTCGGGCTGGCGCAGGGCGGCGTTTGGCGAGCTGGCGCTGAAACTCAAGGCCGGCGAGATCGGTATCGCGTTTGATGGCAAAGGCTTGCGGGTGATTGACTGCGAGCGACCTGTGAACCCAGTTGCGGCAAGCGGTAAATCGCGGCGTCGCCGCCGCCGGGGGAAAGCCGACAACCCTTCGCAGGATACGGGCGTTGCGTCTGCCGATGCCGCGCGCGCCGTTGAGGACGCTGGCACCGCAGCAGGCAAAGATGCCGGTACTGGACACGACGTACCAGCCCACGGTGCGCCGACCACTGGCAACTCCCAAGATGGCCCGAGCCCGTCAGACGGGTAAGGGCTTCGGGCTGAACCTCTTGCGCCCAGGGCCCGATGCCCCATTGCTTCTTGCCCACCAAGTCCTCGCAGACCAGCCTGATCTTAATGTCCACCAGAGCGGATGCGGCCGGACCGCTTCAACACGTCGAGCTTTGAAGCGCACTCCAACCTAGAACCCGCTGGCTGCTACCTCACCACGCCACGTGCTGGTAAAGCCCACCGTCCCAAACGGATCAGCATCTGCGTGGTGCCACCGCCAGCACACACCACATGCTTCACGCAGCCGAAGACGAAGCCTGTGGTTTCGCCGCCGGTCAGCGCCGCGCGGGCGTTCAGACTGGACCGCGGATCGGTGGCTGAAACGAGTATCCCAGATCCCAGGGGAAATAGATCCAGGTGTCCTGGCTCACTTCGGTGACAAAAGTGTCCACCTGGGCGCGACCATGGGGCTTTGCGTAGACCGTGGCATAGTGTGCGTCCGGCAGAACCTTCCTCACCAACTGGGCCGTCTTCCCGGTATCCACAAGATCATCCACCACCAAGATCTTACTCTGATCCGCCGCCTCCACCAGGCTTTGAGAGACAGACTTCATGACCGTCAGATTGTCGAGTTGTTTAAATTCGCCGTACGACACGATGCAAATGGTCTCGATGACGCGAACGCCAAGCTCTCTTGCAACAATGGCGGTGGGGACGAGCCCGCCTCTGGTTATGCACACGATGCTCTCAAATGGGCCGGCGCCGTTCAACCGCCAGGCAAGCGCTCGGCAATCGCGATGAAACTGGTCCCAGGAGACTGGAAAGGCTTTTTCTGGAAGCGATGCGGCCATGGGTTTGGGTCGCCTCTGCGGGCGTGATTGTCAAGGGATTAGCTGGTGGCTGAGGTCGGATTGCCCTGAAAGGTTCGACCAATGCCCGTAGAAGGTATCGTGCTTCACGGCGCGTATCGCGGCATGGTAAAGATACCAGCGTTTTGTGAGGGAGCCGGTGATGGGGTGTGCGTCATCGTTACGTGGGTTTTTGGCCATCGTTGCAGTGTGCACGTTCGCCGGAGGAGGTGCAGCGCAAAGCACCGACGAGGGTGGGGGTATAGACCCCGCCGACGTGGTGGCTGATCAAATCAGGCTGCAGGGGTATACGTGCTATTCGCCCACGAAGGCCAGCAAAGATGAGGCAGCCTCGCAGCCCAATGAGACGGTTTGGAACCTTTCTTGCGCCAACGCCAGCTATCGGGTGACCCTCGTCCCCGATATGGCCGCCACTGTCGAAGAGGTTCCTTAGCTCTAGAAGCTTTGAAGGTTACTCACTCTAAGCTTCGCCAAAACTTAACAAGTGCCGCCAAAGAACCCTTCACATGTTCCTTTTGGTGGGACACCAAACAGCGACGTTCCTTCGGAGCCGACACCGTCAGGAACCCTCGGTTGGCTTGATGGGTCAACCCCACCGAAACGTGCTTGCGCGTTTCGGCAACGTCTGAGGCCGGCAACTGTGCCGGCTAAGCGAAGCCGTGGGTTGATGCATCAGGCCCACCGCGGGAGAATTGACCCTAGGCGGGAGCAGTGAAGCACGGCCCCTTACAACGGTTCCGCAATGAACAACGTTGATGGAAACGACGGCTAGCGCAGTTCATGGCGATCGGTGGGCTATTTTGGTTTGGCTATGACCGGGTGCGGGCCACAGGCGGTTTCACGGCAACCAAGCAATGCGGAAGGGCATGCGACTTGCTGCTGGCCAAGCGCTGCTGTCTGTTGCCGAGTGCACGCTTTGCTGGCCCGCTTTACTGCGCATCCGTCCATGGCCGGCCGACCCTTGCCGTCGCGTTGGCCGCAAGGGCCGCCTGCGCCAGACACAAGACGCTTTGGCGGTCGTTTCGCGCCGAAGGCAGGACTGCCACAGCAAATTGCGTTGGTTCACCAAAAGACCCGCACCGATGTGGTGAGACACAGCCATCGCTGGCGTCTGGGTCAGAAGAAGTCCGACCCAACACCGCCCGGTGTTCGCTGACGGAACCTAAAGTACGACGAGTATGGGACTGCTCACGGGCTGGCGTCGCCACGGCGAGCCGCTTGCGTTCCGCGCGCCGCGTGGGCGCTGGCGCACGATGACGTTCATCGCGGCGCTGTGTTCAGATCAAATCGACGCGCCGTTCGCATGTGGCAGGCCGATCCAAAGGACGCGATCTTGGGCTTGGGTGGAAGGGTGATATCCGCCACCACCTGTGCCGAGCGAAGTCGAATCAAGAACAATATGGGCAGCCACAGGGATAAGGCCGTGCGGGTCGCCAGCTGAGCCGCAGCTGCTCATCTTTTCTTCTTGCCGCCTTACTCGCCGGTCTCAACGGGACTGCTCAGATCATCACGCGGATGAAACCCGTGGTGCCGAACACCTAGAGCGGATCACGCGATGACGGGATCGAAAGTTTCTGTTCATGCGAATGTGAGGCGTTGGCTGGGCAATTGGAGCCATGCCAGTGACCCAGCCCTATTCGATGGATTTGCGAGAACGCGCGATGCAGGCGTTGGCGGATGGCGCGACCTGCCGGCAAGTCTTGGAGCGGTTCGCCATCTCAGTGTCGGCGGTCGTGAAGTGGTCGCAGCGACTGCGGCAGAGCGGGAGCATTGCACCCGCCCAAATGGGCACGACAAAACGGTCGAAGCTTTTAAACGAGCGCGAGTTCATCCTGTCACGGCTGGCCGAACATCCGTCGATCACCACCCGCCAACTGGCCTTTGAACTCGGCACCAGGGGGATCAAGGCGAGCCACATGGCCCTCTGGCGACTGCTGCGGGCCGACGGCATGACGTTCAAAAAAAACCGCGCTCGCTGACGAGCAGAGCCGCAAGGATGTGGCCAGGCGCCGTCATCGCTGGCGGCTTCATCAGAAGAGGATCGACCCGCAGCGCCTGGTGTTCGTGGACGAG